>NZ_JBFTOU010000038.1:0-37103 GCF_056398125.1 Pseudomonas sp. 05L36
ATCCCGTAAAACGGGGACGCAGTTCCAGCAATGAAAGCATATTCCCAGTCCGCAAAACCGGGTGTCAGTATCAATCCCACTCGTGCCATCAGTCAGAATCCTCCATGAATGCCAATAACATATGGCGACAACAAACATACATCAAGGGAAGGGCTGCTTTGGGTCGGATAGCGACGGTCTAGCATCGACCGTCACTATGGATGATCAGACCTCCGTTTGTTCTGCCATTTCCAGGGCATCATCGACCTCGATTCCCAGGTATCTGACAGTGCTTTCAAGCTTCGTATGACCAAGCAGGAGTTGGACAGCTCTCAGGTTCTTCGTCCTGCGATAGATCAACGATGCCTTGGTTCTCCGTAGCGTGTGGGTACCGTACATGGTTGGGTCAAGGCCAATGGCTGTCACCCACGCTTTGACTATTCGAGCGTATTGCCTGGTGGATAGATGCTCTGAGGCGTGCAACCGGCTCGGGAACAAGCAGTCCTCGCTGCGGAGATGCGCCTGATGCATCCACGCCTCCAGAACCGTTCGGGTTTGCTCAGTAATTTCAAATTGCACTGGGTGCTGAGTTTTCTGCTGCATCACGATGGCCCGTGACGACACATGCTCCCCATGGGCAATGTCTCGGACTCGCAACTTGGTTAAGTCGCAGGCACGCAGCTTGCTATCGATGGCCAAGTTGAAAAGCGCCAAATCACGTGTCTTCTCAGCAAGCTGAAGTCTCACGCGGATGGCCCAGATATCTCTGACTCGAAGCGGAGCTTTCTGCCCGACAAGCTTTCCCTTGTTCCAAGGCTGATGGCTGTATCTAGCAATAGTGTTCATGGCTCGTCCTCCACGTTGAGGGGGAGGACAAGGGTGGATCAGTCACAATGGCTGGTGGTCGCTATCCGACCCAAAGCTGCCGGTCAGCAATGGCTAAAATTGACCGATTGCCGCCCCTCGCCAAGGGCAGCAATTCTACTACTTGCCGCCACTCATCGATGGTAACGAACCACTCCCCCCCATCTTCGTCACACCACTGCTGCTTCAATCGTTCTGGAACGCCAGGCATAAGCCAACACCATCAGCAGCCCCAGAGCAGCCATCGCCGCTCCGGCCAGGGAAATCGCCGGATAACCCAGACCAGCGTTGATCACCGCTCCGCCCAGCGCTGCGCCAATCGCGTTGCCAAAATTGAAGGCGCCAATGTTCACCGCAGAGGCAAGATTGGGCGCGTCCTTCGCTGCTTCCATGACGCGCATCTGTAGCGGCGGCACCAGGGCGAAGCTGGCGATACCCCATATCAGGATGGCAACGGCGGCCGGCAGCGGCCAACGCATCAGTACGGTGAACGCCAGCAAGACGAGAATCAGCACGCTCAGCGAAACGATCAGGGTGCGATCTATCGAGCGGTCGGCGGCCTTGCCGCCCCACATGTTGCCCAGCGTCAACCCCACACCGAACAGCACCAACATGGCGGTGATGTAGGCGGTGGACGCATGGGCCTCGCTGCTGAGGATCGGCGCGATGTAGGTGAAGACGGTAAACATTGCACCCGAGCCGACTACGGTCAGGGCCAATGCCCCCAGCACCGGGCCACGGCCCAGTACCCGAATTTCGGCCAGTACACCGACGCTTTGCGGCGTCTTCAGGTTAGGCAGGGCGAACCACAACGCGGCCATGGTCACCACGCCGAGGCCGGTAATTCCCCAGAAAGCGGTGCGCCAACCGAACAGTTCACCAAACCAGGCGGCCAGCGGCACACCGCCGATGGTCGCCAGGGTCAGGCCCATGAACATCGCCGCAACCGCCCCGGCACGTTTCTCCGGGGCGACCACGCTGGCGGCGACGATGGAGCCAACGCCAAAAAATGCACCATGGTTCAGTGAGGTCACCACCCTGGCGACCATGAGGCTGTAGTAATCGGTGGCCAGGGCTGACATCAGATTACCCAGGGTGAAAATCGCCATGAGTCCGATCAACAGATATCGCCGGGGAATCTTGCCGGTGGTCAGGGTCATCAGCGGCGCGCCGAGCAGTACGCCCAAGGCGTAAGCACTGACCAACAGACCTGCGGCGGGAATGGAAACGCCCAGATCCGCAGCGATTCCCGGCAACATGCCCATAGGGGCAAACTCAGTAACGCCGATGCCAAAGGCACCGATGGCGAGTGCGACAAGTGGTGGATTGATACGCATGGAAGGCTCCTTATCTATGCCGCCAATGCTACGATCCAACCTTTTGAGGCGGTAGATAGCATTTTCGGCAATCACCTTTGCGTAAGGGGCACAAGTGGACTTCAATGGCAGGTCAGGTGAAATGAGCGTGTTCGCCACCGTGGCGCAGGAAGGCAGCCTGTCGGCCGCCGCGCGTGCATTGGGGCTGACACCCTCGGCGGTCAGTCGCATCATCGCACGGGCCGAACAACGTCTTGGCACCCGCCTGCTGTTGCGCACCACACGAGCGATCACCTTCACCGCCGAGGGCGAAGCTTTCCTGCGGGGTGCCCGGCGTATCCTGGCCGACATGGACGAGGTTGAAGAAGCCATTGCCGATCAGGGCGTACCGAAGGGCCGATTGCGGGTTAGCGCCGCCCTTGGCCATGGACGGCTGGCCATCGTTCCTTTGGTGGCAGCATTCAGCGCTCGTTACCCGAACATCGTCGTCGACCTCACGCTCGGCGACGAAGTGGTCGACATTCTCGGTGGCCAGGCGGACGTGGCGGTGCGCTTTGGTCATCTGCCAGACAGCCCGCTGACCGCGCGCAGGATCGGCGACACCGGCCAGGTAGTGGTGGCATCTCCCGAGTATCTGCAGCGGCACGGCATTCCCCAGGAACCGGAAGACTTGCTAAGGCACAACTGCCTACGCTTCAACTTCCGGCGTGCCGAACCGAACTGGCCGTTCATCCGCGACGGAAGAGAGTTCTCCCTGAAGGTCAACGGCAACATCGAATGCAGCAGTGGTGAAGCACTGGCACAACTCGCGAGAGTAGGTGCCGGCATTGCGCGCATTGGCGAATTCAGCGTGAGCGAGGATCTGCAGCGCGGCCAACTGATACCGCTGCTCGAAGCCTGGAATCCCGGCGACCAGGAACCGATTCATGCGGTGTTCGTCGGCGGGGCGACAATGCCGGCGCGGGTGCGATTGTTCGTGGACTTCTTGCTGGAACATCACCGGATGTAAGCGGAGGCGTAAGCTGATATTTCCGGGTACTTGTGATGTTGAAGTGACCAAAACATTTTTGGGTGCACTATCAATAGATGGTTTGCCTTACTGGAACAATCGTGAGCTCTGGCATTGATGGGTCGTCCGCACGTCTTAAATGGCCGTCGTGAAAGACCGCTTTTGGCTGTGGATTCAACCGGTCGACGCAACAGATTGGCTAAATCGTTCTGCCGGTGTTTCGTAGTCTAGTGTTTTCCGAGGGCGGCTATTTAGCTGCCTTGCGACTTCATTGAGCGTGGCTTGCGAGTGATCCGCAAGGTCGGTTCCTTTCGGGAAATACTGCCTTAACAACCCGTTGGTGTTCTCATTCGATCCCCGTTGCCAAGGACGATGAGGATCGCAGAAGTAGACCTTGATGTCGGTAGCCACCGTAAAGCGCTTATGGTCAGCCATCTCTTTGCCGCGATCCCACGTCAGCGATTTGTAGAGTTCTTGGGGTAAGTTGCGGGCGTTCTCTATCAGGGCGCTGATGACCGTCTCGCTATCCTTACCGACCAACTTCACCAGCATTACGTAGCGGGTATGACGCTCAACAAGAGTGGCAATTTGGCTGTTCCTGCTTCCGCACAGCAGGTCACCCTCCCAATGACCTGGAACCGCCCGATCCTTAGCCGCGGCTGGGCGTTCGCGGATCGATACCGCGTCAGTGATTCGACCGTGATTTTCTTTCTTCTGCGTGCAACTGCTGCAAGTGATCGGCGAAGTCGCCAGCCAGGCATACGCCGCCCAGGCCATCGCCCAGCAGGCTGCGCAGCGCTTGGAGCGCACCGCGCAATACGTGATCGACCATGCGGACGACGACCCGCAGGTGGTATTGGCGGAGCTGGAAGTGTGCCTGGCGGTGAATCCGGTGGTGGACGCCACGTTGGCAGCGACGACGGCATTGTTCGATGCGCTGGGGGCGAGTGCCACGGCGAGCAACAAGGCACTGGATCGGTTGTGGCGTAATGCGCGCACGTTGGCGAACCCCAATCCGCGAGTGTACAAGTCGCGGATTGTGGGCAATTACCTGGTCAATGGCGCGTGGGTGTGGCCAAGGGGATCGCCTGATAAAACAGCTGAACACCCGGCCACCACCCGATCAGGCAATGGCCGGGCCAGACTCAGCGATAGACCGGAAAACGACGGCACAGCGCGACAACCTGTTCGCGCACGTGGTGCCCGACCTTGTCGCTGCCTCCGTTTTCCAGGGCGTCCAGTACGTCGCACAACCAGCCGGCCACTTGCTCGCAGGCCTCCACACCAAACCCGCGGGTGGTCACCGCCGGGGTACCGATACGAAGGCCGGATGTCACAAACGGTGAGCGCGGGTCATTCGGCACCGAGTTTTTGTTGGCGGTGATATAGGCACTGCTCAGGGCCGCGTCGGCCTCCTTGCCGGTGTAGGGCTTGTCGGACAGGTCGATCAGCATCATGTGGTTGTCGGTGCCGCCCGAGACGATCTTGTACCCGCGCTTTTGCAACACCCCGGCCATGGCCCGGGCGTTGATGACCACTTGGGTCTGGTAGATGCTGAACTCCGGCGCAAGCGCTTCCTTGAACGCCACGGCCTTGGCCGCGATCTGGTGCATCAGCGGCCCGCCCTGCACGCCGGGAAACACAGCGGAGTCGAGCTTTTTGTAGAAGGCATCATCCTGTCCCTTGGACAAAATCAAACCGCCGCGTGGCCCGCGCAGGGTTTTGTGCGTGGTGCTGGTGACCACATGCGCATGGGGAAGCGGGTCCGGGTACTCGCCCGCGGCGACCAGCCCGGCGACGTGGGCCATATCGACCCAGAAGATAGCCCCTACCTTGTCGGCAATGCTGCGCATGCGTGCCCAGTCCTTGTACCGCGAATACGCGGAAAAACCACCGATCAACATTTTGGGGCGCGTCTGCAGTGCGATTCGCTCCATCTCGTCATAGTCAAGAAAGCCGGTTTTCGGGTCCAGTCCGTAAGGCACGATGGTGTAGTGACGCCCCGAAAAGTTGGCCGGGTTGCCGTGGGTCAGGTGACCGCCCTGGGCCAAGTTCATGCCCATCACCGTATCACCGGGGTTGATCAGTGCCAGGAAGACCGCCGCGTTGGCCTGGGCGCCCGCATGGGGTTGCACGTTGGCGTAGTCGCAGTCGAACAGGGCCTTGACCCGCTTGATGGCCAGCCGCTCGGCCACATCGACGTATTCGCAGCCGCTGTAATAGCGCTTGCCGGGGTAGCCTTCGGCGTACTTGTTGGTGAGCACCGTGCTCTGGGTTTTCATCACCAGCGGGCTGGCATAGTTTTCCGAGGCGATCAGCTCGATATGGTCTTCCTGGCGATGCTCTTCGTTGTGAATCGATTCATACAGCTCAGGGTCGAAAGCGTTGAGGGTCAGCGTCGAGTCGTACATGTGCAAAGTGTCCTTGGTCAAGAATTCAAGCGGCGGGTGACAGCAGGCGCGTGATGCGCGCGGCGATGTCGTCGATCTGTGCGTCATCGCAGATCAGCGGCGGCAACAGGCGCACGGTGGTGCCCCGTGTGACGGTGATCAGCAGACGTTGTTCTTCACGGGCCCGGCCGACCAGTTCGGCGCACGGGCCATTGAGTTCAATGCCGATCATCAAGCCGATGCCGCGAACGGACACCACCTCAGGATGGTTGCCCAGCGCCAGCTTCAAGGCCGCCAACAAGCGGCGGCCCGAGGCGGCAGCGCGTTGCGGGATGTGATCGCGCTGCATGATGTCGAGCACTGTGCAGCCCACGCGGCACGCCAGCGGGTTACCGCCGAACGTGGACGCATGGTGGCCGGGGGAAAACAGCTCGGCGGCCTTGCCCCGCGCCAGGCACGCGCCGATGGGGAAACCGTTGCCCAGCGCTTTGGCCAGGGTAATGACGTCCGGCTCGATGCCCGCATGCTCAAAGCCAAACCAGGTACCGGTGCGGCCCAGCCCGGTCTGCACTTCATCGATCATCATCAGCCAGTCGTGTTCATCACACAGTTGGCGCAGGGCCTGCAGGTAGCCGGCAGAGGCGGCGTGCACGCCCCCCTCACCCTGCACCGGCTCGACGAGCACCGCGACGATATCGGGTGACTGCGCCGCGACCTGGCGAATCGCCTCGATGTTGTCGAAAGGCACTCGCACAAAGCCCGGCATCAGGGGCTCGAAGCCGCGATGCACGGCGGGGTTGCCGGTGGCGGCGAGGGTGGCCAGGGTGCGCCCATGAAAACTGTTGTCCATCACCAACACTTGCGGCTGGGTCACCTGCCGGGCGTTGGCGTGCAGGCGGGCCAGTTTGAGCGCCGCTTCGTTGGCCTCCGCTCCGGAGTTGCAGAAAAACGCCCGTTGCATGCCCGAGAGCAGGCACAGTCGTTCGCCCAATTGCTCCTGCCATGGGATGCGAAACAGGTTGGTCGTGTGCAGTAACACCGTGGCCTGTTCGGCGATGGCCGCGGCAATTTCGGGGTTGGCATGCCCCAGGCTCGTCACCGCCACACCGGCGATGGCATCCAGGTATTCAACACCCTCGGTGTCCCACAACGAGGCGCCCTGGCCTCGGCTGAACGAAACCGGTTGTCGGGCTGAGGTGTGCATGAGGTAAGCGGGTGCAGCGGACATTGCGGGCCTTCCTGTAGAGGGGGATCAACGGCTGGGAGTGATCGACAACAACGTGTCTTCACTGAGGGGGCGGGCATCGGCGGTCGGCCAGTAGTACGCATCCGGCATGGCTCGGGCACCGAAGATCGCCTGTCCGACGCGCACCACGGTCGCGCCCTCTTCAATGGCGATTTCAAAGTCACCCGACATGCCCATCGACAGCTCTTGCAGCGACACCCCATCAGGGGCGCAATGACGCAAGCGGTCGCGCAATTCACGCAGCCGGACGAAGCAAGGGCGCACCCGCACCGCGTCGGCCGAGAACAGCGCCAGCGTCATCAACCCGCGAACCCGCAGTGTCGGGAACGCTGGCATAGTCTCCAGGAAAGCCGCCACGTCATCGGGCGCCAGCCCGTACTTGCTGGCTTCGCCGGAGGTATTGACCTGGACGAACACGTCCATCTGCCGACCTTCAATGCGCAGGCGACGGTCCAGCGCCTCGGCCACCCGCAGGCTGTCCAGGGCCTGGAACTCGCTGGCGAAACGTGCGACCTGCTTGGCCTTGTTGGTCTGCAAGTGGCCGATCACCGACCATTGCAGGTCTTGCAGGTCGGTCATGGCTTCCCACTTGCGCTGTGCTTCCTGCACCTTGTTCTCGCCCAACAGGCGGCAACCGGCGGCATAGGCCAGACGCAGATGAGCTTCATCAAAGGTTTTGCTGACCGGCAGCAAGCGCACACCGGCCGGGTCCCGCCCTACCCGACGGCACGCCCGGGCAATGCGTTGCTGCACGGCGGCCAGGTTGCGGCGAAAGTCTTCGACACTGTCGGCCTGTGGGTAACGGCCATGGCGCGCATGCAGGATGTTGAGGTCTTCGGTTGGATCAGGCATCAGTTGGCCGCTCCTTTGGTGGGCACTGCAACCGGTTCGGCCTGTGGGACAGCAGTCTTTTCACGACGCGGCAACTGCCCATTGAGCACGGCGTAGGCCGCCAGGCCGATGACCAGGCCCCAGAACGCGCCGCCGATGCCCAGCAGGGTGATATTGGCCGCGCAGGCCAGAAAGGTGATCAGCGACGCTTCCCGCGATTTCACGTCCGCCATGGCATTGGCCAGGCTCGCGCCGAGGGTGCCCAACAGGGCCAGCCCGGCCAGGGTGGTGATGAAGGTCGCCGGGAAGGCCATGAACACCGCCGCCAGGGTCACGCCGAAAATCCCCACCAAGATGTAGAAGATGCCCGCGGCCACGCCTGCGATCCAGCGCCTGGACGGATCTTCAGACGCTTCCTTGCCAGTGCAGATGGCGGCCGTGATGGCCGCGATGTTGAAGGCATGGGAACCGAACGGCGCCATCAGCAAAGAACCCAGCCCGGTCACGCTGAGGATCGGGTTGGCACTGGTGTTGAACCCGTCATTGCGCAGCACCAGCATGCCCGGCATGTACTGCCCGGTGAGGGTGATCAGAAACAGCGGCAACGCCACGCTCAACAACGCATTGACCGAGAACTCAGGGCGTGTGAACACCGGTGTCGCAAACTCCAGCGCCAGCCCCGTGAAATCCACGCGCCCCTGCATCAGCAGAAAGCCAAGCCCCAGCACCAGAATGCCGACCACCGCATAGCGCGCACTCAAGCGCTTGAACACGATGTAGGCGCCGATCAACACCCCGACCAATAACGGGTCGACGCTCATGCTGGCGAACGCACCGATGCCGAACTGCAGCAGGATGCCGCCCAACAAGCCCGCTGCCACACCGGGCGGGATCAGACGAACGGCTTTTTCAAAGTAGCCGGACACGCCCAGCAGCACGAACGCTGCAGCCGAAATCATGTACGCCCCGATGGCCTCGGCGTAGGGTGTGGTCGCCAAGGCGACGATCAAAAAAGCCGCCGCCGGGGTCGACCAGGCGGTGATGATCGGCTCGCGGCTCACCCAACTGAGGAACAGCCCGGTCACCCCTACCCCGATCGATACTGACCAAACCCACGACGCCGTCAACTCAGGGCTGAGCCCTGCGGCCTTGGCGGCCTGAAACACCAGGATGAAGGTGCCGCCGTAATTGACGATCACCGAAATCAGCCCGGCAACCACCGGGTGCAGCAGGTCCCGCAGACGCAGGGACGAGAGGGATTGAGTAGATGACATAGGTCTTGGCTCCTTGCTGGACGATGTATCCGGCCGCTGGTAAGCGGTCATTTATAGCCGTTGAATGGCAGGTTTTACCCCTACGCTTTAACGCAGCAGACCAGACCAATTTGCGCGGCCGGCTCATCCATGCTCGCGCGCAAACGCGTTCATGAAATCGCACAGCGCCTCGACCGCCGGCACTGAAACGGCGTTGTAGAGGCTGGCGCGCAGGCCGCCGACGCTGGCGTGGCCTTTGAGGCCGTTGAGGCCGGCCTGCTCGGCGCTCCGCAAAAAGGCCTTCTCCAGCGCCGCCTCGGCCAGCCGGAAGGGCACGTTGTTGATGGAGCGATACGGTAACTGCACAGGGTTGCGATAAAACCCGTCACTCCCATCGATGGCGCGGTACAGCATTCGCGCCTTGGCCTGGTTGCGCTGATGTAGGGCCTGCAGGCCGCCACTGTGCTTGATCCACTTGAGCGTCAGGCCGGTGAGGTACCAGGGGAAGGTCGCCGGGGTATTGGGCATCGACTGCGCGTCGCTGATGCGCGCGTAGTTGAGAATGTCCGGGGTAAAGGCATGGGAACGCTCCAGCAACGCCGGGTCCACGATGACCACCGTCAACCCGGCCACGCCCATGTTTTTCTGCGCGGCGGCATACACCAGCCCATGCCTGGCGATGTCGATCGGCTTGGACAGCAGGCTTGAACAGGCATCGCACACCAGCGGCGCGTCGCTCGCGGGCGTGTCGATGAACTGCACGCCGTGCACCGTCTCATTCTCGGTGTAGTGCAAGTAGGCGGCGTCGGCGTTAAGGCGCCAGTCCGAGGCGTGGGGGACGCGGTCGAAACCGGACGCGTGGGCACTGGCAACCACGCGCACATCGCAGTAGCGCCGTGCGGCCTCGATCGCCTTGCCCGACCAGAGGCCGGTGTGCAGGTAATCCGCCGTGCCTTTATCGCCTATCAGGTTCATCGGCACTTGAGCAAACTGCAACGAGGCGCCCCCTTGCAGAAACAACACTTTGTAGGCGGGCGGCACCCCGAGGATATCGCGCAGGTCCCGTTCGGCCTCGCGGGCCACCGCCATGAACACCTGCGAACGATGGCTGATTTCCATCACGGACATGCCGGTGCCGGCAAAATCGAAAAACTCCTCGTGCGCCTGAGTGAGGACGTCCAACGGCACCGCGGTGGGGCCTGCGCTGAAGTTGTGTGACCGAGCCATGGTTGAGTAACTCCTGTTCAAGAACGCTCGCCCTGTGCGTAATCACCGAGGTAAAGCCTAGGGTGGCGAGGGCCAGAGTCTACGGATAAACTGGCCTGCCTTTACCTGCCAGTTCATGGAAAGAGAGCAGACCACATGGCAAAGACCTTCGAGCTGGAAACCCTGAAGATGCGCCTCAACGACGCTGAGTTTCAGCTGCTGGATTTGCACCAGCGGATCCAGCGTGCGTTGCGTGCGCTGATTCTCGACGGGGCCCTCGGCCCCGGCTTGAAACTGCCCGCCACGCGGGTGCTGTCCAAGTCACTGGGCTGCGCCCGCGACACCGTTGAGAACGCCTATGTGCAGTTGCATCGGGACGGGTTTATCGTGCGCCGCGAAGGCGCCGGCAGTTACGTCTGCGACACGGTGGGCGTCGAATTGCGCGGTGCCGGCCGCCGACGCCTCAAGGCTCAGGAAGTCAGGAGCAGCGTCGCCGCACCGGGCGCCGAACTCAGCCAACGCGGGCGGATGATCTTCGACACCGGCGGCGTGCGCGATCAGCAAGTCATCAAGGCATTCGCCACCGGCCTGCCGGAAACCCGCAACTTCCCGACGGATGTCTGGGAGCGTTTGCAGCGCCAGGTCATGAAGGACTATCGCGCGAATGTGCTGCTGCATGGCGATCCACAAGGGGCCGAGCCCCTGCGCAAAGCGATTGCCACCTACCTGAACCTCGAACGCGGCGCCAAATGCTCCCCCGACCAGGTGCTGGTATTGAGCAGTACGCGTCAGGCGTTGTATCTGAGCGCGCAGTTGCTGGTGGACGCCGGCAAGCCGATTCTGCTGGAAAACCCCGGCTATTACGGCGCCCGCAAGGCCTTCGAAATCGCCGAAACCAAGGTGCTGCCCATTGATGTCGATGAACGGGGCATCCGCACCGACCTGCTGTACGCCGACCGCAGCGGCGCCAATTGCGTGTATGTCACGCCCTCGCACCAATACCCCACCGGCGCGACGTTGCCGCTGGAGCGGCGTCTTGAGTTGATCAATTGGGCGGCGCAAAAACGCAAGTGGATCATCGAGGATGACTACGACAGCGAGTTCCATTACGACGGGCAACCCACGGCGTGCGTGCAGGGCCTGGACAAGTATCAGCGCACGCTCTACATCGGCACGTTCAGCAAGACCCTCTACCCCGGCCTGCGCATGGGGTATATGGTGCTGCCCTCCGAGCTGGTCAAGCCCTTTGCCTATGCGCGCAGCATGATGGACGGCCACACTCCGCAAACGCTGCAACTGACACTGGCGCGCTTTATGGAAGACGGCCATTACAACGCGCATGTCCGGGCCATGCGCAAGCTGTATGCCGGACGCCGGTCGATCATGCACGATGCCATCGGCAAGTACTTGAGCACGGTGGTCACCGCCGAACTGCCGCCGGGCGGGTTGCAAATCCCCTGCTTGCTGAAAGCCGGATGGTCCGAGGAAAAAACCATCCGCCAAGCCGCCACTGCCGGCGTGCAACTGTCCGGCCTCAGCGGCTTGTACGCGGGCGACCCGAAGCAACAGGGCTGGCTGCTGGGATACTCCTCCCTGACCGCGTATGAAATCGAAGCCGCCATGTTGCGCCTGGCCAACGCCCTGAAAATCTAATGGCCCAGCGCATAGTTCATCAGCAACTGCTGGGCCTGGGCGGCCATCCGCGCACGCTTGGGCAGCTTGGGGCATTCAACCGCGATGACGGGTTGAGGCTTGGCGGTGGTGAACAGTCTGAACCGTGACGTGCGGGTTGCCGCCAGGCGGCCGGTGGGGATGATGCCGGGCATTGGTATTCCTTTTCAAAAAAAACGCAGGCGGTTAATACGGCAGCCTGAAACGCTTGGTCAGGTCGCTTATGCCTTCACGAATCGAGCGTTCAGTGCGGCCGTCGAGGGCACCGCTGCGCACGCCACCGAGCATGGCCAGAATCATGTCGCCGATCTCCCTGAATTCATCGACCCCCATGCCACGCGAAGTGCACGCCGCACTGCCGAGACGAATGCCGGACGTCACGGTGGGCTTGACCTCATCGCCGGGCACGACATTTTTGTTCACGGTAATGCCGATTGCCTCCAACGCACGCTCGGCGACATTCCCCACCAGGCCCCAGGGCCGCAGGTCAATCACCCCCAAGTGACAGTCGGTGCCGCCCGACACGACCAACAGCCCACCTTCAGCCAATCGGCCGCACAAGGCCTGGGCATTGGCGACCACGGCGTGGGCATAAGCGCCGAAGGCCGGTTGCAATGCCTCGCCCAGCGCCACGGCCTTGGCCGCTACGGTGTGCATCAGTGCCGCGCCCTGCAGGCCGGGGAACACAGCCGCATTGATCTTCTGCGCAATTGCCTGCTCATTGCACAGGATCATCCCGCCACGCGGACCGCGCAACGTGGCGTGGGTGCTGAGGGTGGTGACGTGGGCGAACGGCACTGGAGACGGATACGCACCACCCGCGACCAGCCCGGCGACGTGGGCGATGTCGGCCATCAGGAACGCACCCACCTCGTCGGCAATCGCACGAAACCGGGCGAAATCCAGCGCCCGTGAATACGCCGAGGCCCCTGCGATGATCAGGCGTGGGCGTTCTTGTCGGGCGATCTGCTCGACCTGATCCATGTCGACCCTATGGGTCACCGGGTGCACGCCATAGCTGAGGGCCTGAAACCAGAGCCCGGACAAGTTGAACGCAGCACCATGGGACAGGTGCCCACCGGACTTGAGGTCCAGGCCCAGGATCTTGTCCCCCGGCGCCAGCAGAGCCAGAAACACAGCCTGGTTGGCTTGGCTGCCCGAATGGGGTTGCAGGTTGGCATAGGCACAGCTGAACAGTTGCCTGGCCCGCTCGATGGCGAGTTCTTCAATTGCATCGACATTGCAGCAACTGGCGTAATAGCGACGCCCTGGGTAGCCCTCGGCATATTTGTTGGTCAGCACCGACCCTTGGGCCTCGAGCACCGCACGACTGACCACGTTTTCGGCGGCGATCAGCTCGATTGACTGCACCTGGCGCTGACGCTCGGCGTCGATGGCGCGCCACACCTCCCCGTCCACCTGGGGCAGCGCAACGCCACTGACCCCTGGCAGCGCGTGGCCCTCCCGATAAGCGAAATGCGGCATGGTCACTCCCTGTGTAAACGCCCGATAACACGCCGCACTACCCTAGCCGCCCACGGACCGGCCAACCATACCAGTTCGTGCCGACGTTGCAGACCACCGCGCTCAATGCCGCTGCCACACGTCTACGCAGGGGCAGGCGTCGTGAAGTCGCAGCCATTCAAAATGGTCTGGTGGACTCATCGGTAATGGACTATCGCACAAGACCATCACCTCATTAAGCTCTGCGCCGGTTTTGCCATGCTCATCACACAGGTTTCGCCATGACGATTCGTATCGGGTTGTTGCCTCAGGTCGCCGCAGCGCACTTTGTCAGTCATTTGCACATCATGGTGCTGGCGGCGCTGTTCCCCCTGCTTCCGGCTTTTTTCAACGTGGATTATGTTGAGCTGGGCCTGGCTTTGAGCCTGTTCAATATCGTCACGGCGCTGGTACAGGCGCCCATGGGGTTTGCCGTGGACCGCCACGGTGCCAGGCGCTTGCTGTTGGTCGCGCTAGCACTGGGCAGCAGCAGTTTCCTGCTGATTGCACTCCTGCCCGGCTACACCTGTTTGTTGATCGGCATGGCGCTGGCCGGCGTCGCCAACGCCATTTATCACCCGGCCGACTACGCCCTGCTGTCCCGACACATTGACCCCGCCCACATCGGTAAGGCGTTCTCCGTGCATACCTTTGCCGGCTTCCTTGGCGCGGCCGTGGCCCCTGTGTTTTTGCTGGGTATCGCGGTGGCGAGCAACCCGGCCATGGCCTTCGCGGCGGCGGCACTGGTGGGGTTTGTCGCGCTGGCGCTGTTGTTGATCCCTGGCTCCGCACTGGCCCGGGTCAGTCGCCTGCATCCCGCCGCCGACCCGACACCCCTCGGTGCCCGTCGCCTGTCACTGCTCTCGCCTATGGTGCTAAGCCTGGCCCTGTTGTTCGTGCTGCTGAACCTGAGCACCGGCGCGATTGAGAAGTTCTCGGTCGCCGCCCTGATGCAAGGCCAGGGCGTGGCCTTGACCTGGGCCAACTCGGCGTTGACCGCCTTCCTCTTTGCCAGCGCCTTCGGCGTGCTGGCAGGGGGAGCCTTGGCCGACCGGACCCGCCGCCATGGCGTAGTGGCAGCCAGCGCGTTTGCATTGGCCACCGCGCTGATGCTGCTGGTCGCCACGGCACGCTTGAGCGAGCCGGCGCTGCTGGTCGTGCTGGGGACAGCGGGTTTCCTGACCGGGGTGATCGCACCGTCCCGCGACATGCTGGTACGTGCGGCCGCCCCGAAGGGCGCCGAAGGCAAAACCTTCGGCATCGTCTCTACCGGTTTCAATATCGGTGGCGCCATCGGCCCCATCGGGTTCGGCTGGCTGCTCGACCAAGGCCACCCCGACGCAATTTTCTGGGCCAGCGCCGCTTTCATGGGCCTGACCGTTGTACTGACCCTGATGCAGGAGCGGTCCATGGCCAGGACCCGAAAAGTGATGGCACTCCAAGTGGCATTCAAGTGACCTGGGTCAATAGCCCCAGTGTGTTTTTGCCGCAGACTTGAAGGGCACCGTCCCGCATTGATTGCGCTGCCCCCCCCACCCCCCGCTTGTGCGGACCCGTTATTTTTGCAAGGACTGCACGGTAAACCCGAACACCAATAGTCGATTTCCTTGGAGTTAAAACATGGAACGTTTGAATTGTGGTACCGATGACGTGGTAAAAAACATGCTGGCCAAACTATCCACGCTCTGGAAAACCCGCGCCGCCGTCAACAACCCGCAACCGAACTACTGGGGCCTCGCCTTTGATGCCGACAAGCACGACTTCAGTCTGTCGCTGCTGCCGTTTCGTCATCACCAGGCCTGGCTCGAAGCCCCCCAGGACTTGCAATCCAAATGCCTGTCTTACGCGTGGGGCATCTACAACCTCAAGACCATCTACATCGAATGCAATGTGGTCGTGCCTGCCTGCGAGGACATTATCAAGACCCCGCCGCCGAGCAACAACCGCGCCCTGCTGCAGGACGTGATGTCTCAGGCACTGCTCGACGAAGCCCTGCACACGCGCATGTCCATCATGGCCTGCAACTATATCTATGACATGCGCAAACTCACCCCGCTGGATTTCAGCGCCTTCAACCTGGTGACCTGGCGCGAAGCCCTTCTGGCAAACTGCACCGCCGAATGGGAGCGACGCCTGACCCGCTTCGGCGTCGCGTGCGCCAGCGAAACGCTGATCACCGACTACCTCAAGACCATGGCCGAGGACGCCAGCATTCAGGCGGTGTGCCATGAGGTCACGCGCACCCATGCTATGGACGAGTGGAGCCATTCCAGCGTCTTCAGCTTCGTCGCTTCCGACATCGTCAATGGCCTGAGCCGCAAGGAACGCGAGTACCTGCGCTCGATCATCCTGCGCACGGTGCAGATGTTCGCCAATAACGAAATGGGCGCATGGTCCACCGTGTTTTCGATGCTGGATTTCCCCCATGCCGGCGAGATCCTGCATGACGTAGGCGACAACAACGAAATCAGCGTCTACACCGACTCGCTCGAAGCCCTGATAGACCGGATCGGCTTGACCGGCAACGGCCTCAGCAGTGCCGAGCATGCCATTGAAACCTTAGGCGAGAAGGCCCGCGCATGAACGCCATGACGTCCCTCCAGGCCCAGTGCGAACACGTGACCATTGAAACGGCCAACGTAAAAGTCTTCACCCTGCGCGCGGTGGACGCAACCGCCGAATTCCTCGACAGCCTGGAAGCAGGAAAACACGTGGCCCTGCACGCCGCTGACATGGCGGGCACCCATCACCAGCGGCTGTATTCGATCACGCGCAAGCGCGGCGCCGACCGGTTCGACATTGCGGTCAAGCGCGAAGGCCATGGCGGGGTTTCGGACCAGTTGCACGCTACGCTGCAAGCCGGCTCGACCACCTCGGTGCAGTTTGTGGCGGGTGATATTTCGCTGGAGTCGGTTCTGGGTTGCCGACAAATCGGCATGCTCGCCGGCGGCATCGGCATCACCTTGCCGATTGCGTTGCTGCGCGGCCTGGTCGAGCGCGCGCGACGCGGACTGGCGGTGCCCGATGTGAGCCTGCTGCTGTGTGTGCCGACCATCGCCGAGATTCCGTTTCTACATGAGTTGCTGGAGCTTGAGCTGACCACATCGTGGTTCTCCTTGCAGGTGTTCGTCACCCGCGAAGCGGTCAACAACAACGGGCACTTCAGCGCCGGTCGTCCCCAAGCCCAGGACCTGAGCCGGCTGGGTAACCCCGAGAGCGTGGTGATCTGCGGCAGCCATGGCTTCGCCCAGGGCATGCGCGAACACACGCTGGCCATGTTCCCCGCCAGCCGCTTGCTGATCGAGTCATTCACGCCACCGGCCGCGCCGGTCACCGCCGCACAGACCGAGGCTCAGACCGACGCGACGCTGCGCCTGTACTTGAACCACAACGATCAGGTGCTGGAGCCACCCGCCGGCAAGAATTTGCTGGAGATGCTCGAAACCAGCGGTATTGCGGTGCGCAGCCTTTGCCGCGCCGGCATCTGCGGTCACTGCCGGCTGAAAGTGTCGGAGGGTCACTACACCCTTGAGCCCGACTTTTGCCTGACGGACAAGGACAAGGACGAAGGCTACGCCCTCGCCTGCTGCACCTTCCCGCAATCCGGGACGATCAAGGTCGAACTCACCACCACGGCATGAACCGTTACCGTCCTTACTTCAACAACTGGGTTTTTCCATGAAAACTGCCATTGCATTGCGCCACATTCACTTCGAAGACGTTGGCACCCTGGATGCCGTTCTGGCCGAAGGAGGCTATACGCTGATTTACCTGGACCCCACGGTCGACGCCATCTACAGCGAGCAGGTGTTGCAGGCCGACTTGCTGATCGTACTCGGCGGCCCTATCGGGGCCCATGACGAGCAGCTGTATCCGTTTTTGCACGACGAATTGAAGCTGGTGCGCCAGCGCGTTGCGTCCGGTAATCCCCTGCTGGGTATCTGTCTCGGTGCGCAATTGATCGCCCGGGCCATGCACGCCAACGTCTACCCGATGGGGGTCAAGGAGATCGGTTTTTCACCGCTGACCCTGACCGCGGCCGGTCAGGACTCGCCGCTCGCCGCGCTGATGGACACCCCCGTGCTGCACTGGCATGGCGACCAGTTCGATGTGCCGGAAGGCGCTGTGCTGCTGGCCAGTACCCAGGTGGGTGCTCATCAGGCGTTCGCCGTGGGCAACACGATTCTCGGCCTGCAATTTCACCTCGAAGCCGATACCGCCAACATCGAGCAATGGCTGGTTGGCCATGCCAGCGAACTGGCACAAACCGGCATCGATCCTGTTGCGTTGCGGAGCGAGGCCATTAACCTCGGCGACCGCCTGACCCGCGCCGCGGGCCACGTCATGCGGGCCTGGCTGAACAACCTGGGCACCCCGATAAAACACTAAAGGCGGTCGGGCAACCTCCCCCCCGCATTTGCACCATGTAAAACCACCTGAAAAATACCGTCAAGGATGAGGAGTCAAGAATGATCGTAGTTTTGTTTGAGTTGCAGGCACTGCCAGGCCAGGGCGAGACCTATGTTGACCTGGTCAACAAGCTGACCCCGCTGCTTGAACCCATGAGCGGGTTTATCTCCGTCGAGTGCTTTCAAAGCACGCTGAACCCCAAGAAGGTGATGTCGGTCACCACCTGGCGCGATGAGGAAGCCGTGGTGCAGTGGCGCAACGTGACAGCCCACCTGTCGGCCCAGCGCGCCGGGCGCGACAAAATCTTCGATGACTATCGCGTGCGCGTGACATCGGTGATTCGTGATTACGGCCTGCGTGATCGCGAACAGGCACCGTACAACGTAGTGGTCGACGGTGAACCCGCCACGGCTGCCGCGGTGGTATAACGCCGTATTCTCGTCAGCTGCACAGGGGCGAGAGATTTATTGTCGGTGGTTGTGGTGAGCGGGCTCATACCCCGAGCTATCGCCGCCAGGCTGATGTCATCGTTGAGTGAAAAACCAGGCGCGCGGCAAGGCGCCTGGACGACCGGGCGCACCCGCTACCAATCTGTTGAGTCTCTAGCTGGATGCTGATGGCCGACATTGCAGTGCTTCAGCTACGTGGCTGCGACCGAAAGCGTCTACGTGTTCCCGCCAACTCCTTATTCACAGGCTGTCGATTACTCCAACAAATATATAAGGACTTCACGACCATCATGAACTATCCAGACTTCCTGCCGTTTGCCAAACCCTCTATCGACGAAGCCACGATCGCAGCCGTCGGCGACGTCTTGCGCTCCGGCTGGATTACCAGTGGGCCTAAGGTCCAGTTATTCGAAGCGCAGCTCTCGGACTATTTCGGCGGACGCCCGGTACGGACGTTCAATTCCGGAACCTGCACCATGGAGATCGCCTTGCGCATCGCGGGTATCGGTGCTGGTGACGAAGTCATCACCACTCCGATCTCGTGGGTTGCAACGGCCAACGTGATCATTGAAGTGGGTGCGACCCCCGTGTTTGTCGACGTTGATCCAGTCACTCGCAATATCGATCTGGCTCAAGTCGAAGCGGCAATCACACCACGGACCAAGGCGATCATTCCGGTCTATCTATCGGGTCTGCCGCTGGATATGGATCGTTTATATGCGCTGGCGAAAAAACACAACCTGCGGGTGGTGGAGGATGCTGCACAAGCGCTGGGTTCGTCCTGGAAAGGCGAGCGCATCGGGGCTTTTGGTGATTTTGTGTCCTTCAGCTTCCAAGCCAACAAGAACATCACCTCATCCGAAGGCGGTTGCTTGGTGCTGAATAATCTCGAAGAGGCACGTCTTGCCGAGAAACACCGGTTGCAGGGTGTCACTCGCAGCGGCTTCGATGGTTTGGATGTGGATGTCCTGGGCGGCAAATACAATATGACCGACATTGCCGCGACCATCGGCCTGGACCAGTTCGCGCATATTGAAGCGATCACTGCCCATCGTCGAGAGTTGGCTAAATACTATTTCGAGTGCCTCGGCAGTGATTTCGAAGCGAAATACGGTGCTCAACTACCGGTCGCCGATTTCGATAACAGCAACTGGCACATGTTTCAGCTAGTGCTGCCAGAGCGTCAGGACGGTAAGCCGGCCCGGGCCACGTTTATGGAGCAGATGCAAGAGCACGGTGTCGGCATCGGCTGTCACTACCCCTCGATCCACTTATTGAGCTTGTACCGCGCGCGCGGCTTCAAGGAAGGTATGTTCCCGATTGCAGAACGGGTTGGCCGTCTGATCGTTTCGCTGCCGATGTTCAATGCCATGACAACAAGGGACGTCGAACGCTCGGTGGAAGCAGTGAAAGCAGTACTGCAACCTTGCTGAGCGCCAGCAAGCCAGTTTTTTGTGTGGGCGACGCCAACGCGTTACTGGGAGCGATCTGAAAGGTTCAGATCGATGTAGGCCTCATTCAACGCGATGGCCGTCAGCTCAAAGATGCGAGCCTTCGCGACTACCTGGGCGAGCTTTCTGTCAGCCAAGGTTTCGAACACCCAGATCACCTTCAGGGTTTCAGCCAACGCGTTCAGGTCAGCAGTGTGGGTGAGCCAGGTAAAGCCTTTGATTTCACCTTTTGCTGTTTCGCACGCTTCGGTCAGCGTGGTTATCAACCAGTGTTCGATCCGCGCCAGTTCACGTTTCCCTGGAGGCATCGCAAGTTCCTTTGGAGATAATGGAGGGGAGGCGCTGAATCAGGCCGGTCGAAATTCGACCGTCAGATGGCTGACTTCGTGAACCGGTTTGAGACGTTCACGAATGCTGTCGGCGTTCGCACTGGACTCATCAAGGACGCTGACGATGGCCGCATGGGCTTGCGGTCCAACCCGCCAGACGTGCAAGTCTGTGATGGTGGCATCCCCCGGTTTCTCAACCAGTTCGCGGATTTCCTCGGCAACGTGCGCGTCTGTTTGATCCAGCAATACACCTGCGGTGACCCCCATCAAGGTCCATGCCCAACGCGCGATAACGATGGCGCCGACGATGCCCATGACCGGGTCCAGCCATACCCAACCCAGATACCGACCAGCGAGCAGCGCTGCGATGGCCAGAACCGACGTCAGCGCGTCTGCGATGACGTGGACATAGGCCGATTTCAGGTTGTTGTCGTTCCCGTGATGAGCATGGGTATGGCCATGATCAACATGATCGTGCCCATGACTGTGCCCGTGGCCCAGCAGCAGGGCACTGACGATGTTGACGATCAAACCGGCAATAGCGATGAGCGTAGCGGTGCCCTTGTTACGCTCCTCTTCACTGAGCCCAGGGTTCGCACCTTCAGTCTGGCACTCAGGATGCCGAAGTGAGGAGGAGTCCATCCCATTGCTTTTGGCCGTTCTCGGCCTGTCACAGTTGGCAGAAAATGGCCCCATAGCAGGTTAACCAGGTGCAAAATCGCATGTCATAGACTCAATCCTGGTTCGTACACTTTTAACGACGCTTTTTTTCATCTCTATGCGGTTTGCGCAGAGTATCCGGCGAGGTTAGGCGCGATATGCCACCGGTTGTCTGTCCGTTATCCGAGAGGTCTTGAAACGCACGGGGCCGCACAATCAGTCCGAAGCGGTGGCAACAAGTGCTCCGCTCATCAGCAGACCAGATGTCTCTCGATCAACCTTGCCACTTCGGCTGCGTGAGTAAAACCCAGATTGTGATCGGCGCCAGGGAAAACGTGTAGTTCAGCGCGGGGTAACAGTTGAGCAAGGCGCTGGCCGACGCGAACGGGGCTGATCAGATCAGAATCTCCCCAGAGGAGCAGGACTGGCATGCGCAACTCGACCAACCGGAGCGTGAGGTCGGTGTGGTCGTCGAGAAACCAACTCGGCAGTGTCGGGTTGGCGGCAGCAAAATCCGGGCGCCAGTCATGCGCGCCCAGAGCAGACATATCCACCCCGCCAGAGGTGACGGTCAGCGTCAGGTGCGTGATCAGTTCAGGGCGTTCAAGCGCTGCAAGCACAGCGACTATACCGCCCATGGACTGCGCCACCAGCGCTACGGGCCGGTCGATCTCGGACAGCACGCGAGCCACCAGATCATCCATGCCGGTCACGCCAGGCAAGGGCGGAGTGTCTCCAAAGCCGGGCCAGCCGATATGGACCTGCTGCGCCGGGTGGGCCAGGCGCTCAGCAACCGGAAGCCAAAACCGGGTGTTACCCGAGGCTCCGGGCAGGAAAAGGAGTTTGGCGGGGGATGCGATCAAAGGTTCAGTCCTTGAAGGTGGGATTGAAAGAGTCAGCAGGAAGGCAAAATGGATGCCGCAAGGTTCGATGACCACTTCGCAACGAGAACCGCCGGTAGTGAAGGGCAGCTCGCGACCCATACCGACCTGTAGCCGTCAGATATTCACCCAGCGAACAGCTAAGGGAGATTTGGGGGTAATCATGACGTAGCATGGCTACATGATAATCAGCTTCCGATTTTATCAGGAATGGCAGTCGGGCAACTGAAGGAGATAATGTTTGGCTACCACATCACCTGCTCACACTCTGCGTGCACTGTCCGATCTTGATTACTATGACAGCAGGTCGGTTCCACTCCCTGTTGAAATAACCACTCTTGACGCTTGGAACATCATGACGGCCGAACCGGGACTGTTCATGCGGCTAGCTTTCCGAACGAGGGACGCGATTTCCTCGTTATTCGGCGTGAAGCGGATCGGCGGGTTCTCCGGCGCTAGGCGAGAGACAGTACACGCTGGCGAACAGCTGGATTTCTTTCTGGTGGAGCATAGTGCCCCCGACATACTGGTTCTGACCGAACGTGACCGGCATCTGGATGTCATGATTTGCCTTTCGATAACAGATCGAGTGTTCACGATCACATCATCTGTCGTAACGCATAACGTCTTTGGGCGCATCTACATGTTGCCGGTAGGTCTAGCCCATAAGTTGATCGTCAATAGTGATCTCGGGCGACTGAAACGAAAGCTTGAAGGGAAGTAGATTCTGGTTGTTTCAGCTTTATCCCAGCGACCGCTCCTGGCCGTTCTCTGCCGATCATGGTTACAAAGCGTGCTGGTCAAATCCGATGCAATCGGTGGTCAGAACGAATGCAAATGACTGGTCAGGTCGAATGCAACCGGGTGATCAAGTAGAGTGCAATTTCGCAGCTGAATATCGGATTAGTGTTGTGGGGACTTGTAAGGGGTGATGATGGGGCTCAACAAACCAGTGCAGGACCTGAAGCGCGATCTGCAGGGTGTCGCCTCTGATCTGAAGTGGTCGGCCGTGGAGTTAGTTCGGATTGCCGAGCGGCTAAGCCACGCAGGTAATGGACCAGACGCTGAGGCGCTTCGAAGGATGATCACAATCTTCCAGCAAGGTGAGAATCGGTTAGATGGCTGGATTAAAGAAATCGGTGCAGGTCAGGTAGTCCGGCCGGCGAAGGCAGACCACTGCCAATGATCGCGGAAGGGATTGGCAGGAGGTTGTCATGGCACTTAACAAACCCAATCAAGAGTTACGCCGCGACTTGAAAGCCGCTGCATATTCCCTCGAAGAAGCTGCCCTGGAAATGTTCAGGCTTGCAAAACAGCGCGGGGATACAGAGCTTCTGGAGGCAATGGAGACGATCGAAAAGCTGCATGAGCAAGCTGATCGGCTGACTGCTTACACAGATGAGGTGAAAGCGGGAAGGATTGTCCGGAAGGCTGAATAGCCATGCGTCTGGCGAGACGTATTCGCATTAGATCTGAAATACAAGCAATGCTCTGTAAACGGTTACTCAATGAAGAAGAAGCTGACGGACAGTAAAGCAGCAGTGACTGCTGCTGAAATTGAGCGTTCTATCCAAGCCCTGAACAAAATGGCTGAACGCCTATGGGGGGATGGCCGGGAAGCCGAGGCGAAAGCTCTCCTCGATGCCTTGGACGCATTAAACCGGGCGCTTGATCGGATCAGGATTGGAGAGAGTCGCAGGGTTCTCCATTGAACGGCACAAACTAGCTGGCGGGTTATGAAGGCGAGAAGAAGTGTGCGGGGGAAGGCGGAGTAGGCGCGTGGTATGACGGCGAGATGTTGTAGCGGCTTGGCGGTCGTACCGATGTAACTCAAATGCCCGGTCCAGAGCCGGGCTTCTCGTATCTGCCCCTGTCATGCCTTCGTCACACCTACCAAGCACAATGCAGTCAGCCAAAGGGATTTGGCCCATCTACAGAGAGCCCGGCTAATGTGCCGGGCTTTTTCGTTTCTGCGACATGCTTTTCACCAATCGCTCACATGGTGGAGCGCAGATTAACCCTGCTCCTTTGAAGAATTCCCATTTGGCCCGCCCGCATGCGGGCCATTTTTTTGGTCGCTGCCACGATTTCTACAAGAACTGGAGAAGCGACCATGTCAGATGACTGCGAAATTTCACTCCACCTGACCACCCGCTTGCATTCGACCTGACCAGTCATTTGCATTCGTTCTGACCACCGATTGCATCGGATTTGAACAGCACGCTTTGTAACCATGATCGGCAGAGAACGGCCAGAAGCGGACGGTGGCCAGACACGCAGCACTGTAGTGGCGTTGTGCTCATGCCGCGAAGATAAGGCAAATATTCTTAAGGAGAAGGTCATGTCAGATAAAGATCCTCTCGATCGGCAAGGACGAGAAATCCCTGGACCAATGGATAATGTCCCAGGACGAGATCCAGGAGATCCACCTGGTTGGGCGCTCGAACTGGATGTTTGCCGGATCGCTACGCAGCGGCAAACGGGCGGCGGCGATCATGAGTTTGATCCAGTCTGCTGTCGCATAAGTGGCAGCCGGCATAATCATGCAAGGTGGGTGCGCCGTTCACCGTTCGCCTACGATTGGTCTGGTGCTTACATTCTGTTTTGATGACGATAGAACCCGAGCGCAGGCCGGCCCTTAGCAACTAAGACAAATTTCGTCGCCGGGAGCTCCCATCAAACTCTTCATGCGAATAGACCGGGGAAGAATATGATCAACATTCGTGAAGCGACTAAAGCCGACCTCAATGTTCTACGTGAAGTCGGCTGTGAGACCTACCGAGAGCATTTTTCGGCCATCTGGTCTCTCGCCGGCATGCAGGGCTTCCTCAATCAAGACTTCTCACACTGCACGCTCAGAAAATCACTCGAATCATCCGCTCGCCATTTGTGGCTTATAGTCTCAGACGAAAGCGGTAGGGTCGTAGGTTTTTCCAAAGTTAACTGGTCAACGCCTGCGCCTCTAACTGGCACAGTGGGCGCGGAGCTTCAAAAGATTTACTTCCTCAAATCTGAAGCAGGACGAGGGTATGGGAAACAGCTTCTGCATTTCATTTGCAACCGAGCGATAGAGCGCGGAGAACGCTTGCTCTGGCTTGACGTACTCAAGACCAATTCAAGCGCCCGGCGCTTCTATGAGGGATTCGGTTTCCAAAAGGTCGGTGAAATCCCTTTCAAAACTGACCTGGCTGAAATTGGGATGGCTGTAATGGTATGTGAGCTTTCCCGATAAGCGCGTTCGATTGTTTCTCTATCAGGTTGGTTGTCAGGTGAAAGTCAGATGACTTTACCGGGCGCTTACCAAGCAAAAGTGGTCCCTTTCCCTGTTGCATCACCTCAGAAACAACAAAGCCCAGCACTAGACTGGGTTTCAGGATGAGCGTGGATCGCTTATCAAGTATTCACTCAAAGGATGAACACGATGAGCCGCCCCAACCATATTTGCCTGATGGCGACCTATAACGAGTGGATGAACGCAAAGATTTATGAGGCATCCAGAAGCTTGCCACATGAAGAGCTCTCAGTGGATAGGAAAGCATTCTTTGGTTCTATTCTCGGGACGTTGAACCACTTGGTGGCCGGGGACACTATCTGGCTAAAGCGATTCGCCAGGCACCCAGCTAACCACTTGGCTCTGGAGCCGATTCGGCAGCTTCCCGCCCCTGAAAGCCTCGACCAGTTACTGTTCTCAAATATCCGGGAGCTTTCGGCACATAGAGTGTCGCTCGATCAGATAATTGTCGCATGGGCTCGCTCCATTACAGATTCGGATTTAGATCACACCCTCAATTACACAAACATGAAGGGAGTACCCGCTGACAGGAGCTTTTATGGTTTGGTCATGCATTTCTTCAACCATCAGACGCATCACCGCGGACAAGTTACTACCTTGCTTTCACAAGCGGGTGTCGACATAGGTGATACGGATTTAGTCGTCCTCATTCCATCCGAGCCCTGCACAAAGTAGAAAAGCCCAGCGCCAGACCGGGTTTTGTCACATCTGATCGAGCCGACGAAACAGCGCGGCCATCCTGCCTGGGGTCGCAATTGATCGGGGAAGCACTCGGCGCCACGTTCAACCACAGCCCTGAAAAGGAAATTGGCAAATTCCCGATTTATTTAACCCAAGAGGGTTTGGCTAATCCGAAGTTTTCGCACTTCGGGGAAACCCTGGAAGTCGGCCATTGGCACAATGACATGCCAGGGCTCACCCTGGACGCCAAGATCATTGCGTACAGCAAGGGTTGCCCGCGTCAAATCGTTGAATACCACCAACTGGTGTACGGCTTTCAATGCCATGTGGAGCTCACCAAAGACGTCGTGGAACTGCTGATCCAGGCATCGGAGGCGGAACTGATAACGCTCACTGACCGGCGTTTTGTTCAGCAACCAGCCGCGTTGCGGGCTAACGATTACGATGCGATGAACCAGAAGCTATTCGTATTTTTGGACAAGCTCGTTGCCGATTACCAGGCCGAGTAACGACTCAAGACAACGTCGCTGTTCAGGAGGCAGTGGCGTTTGTGTGCCAGCTACGACAGGCCGCTTTGGGTCCAGGCTGTGTGAAAACACGCTGACTGCATTGAAGGCTGAGAGTCGCGAAGGTTGCCTGTGGAATCAGCGGCCACTAACGGGTGAGCAAGCGGTTGGATTTACGCCCTGATCGCCTCAAGCAGCCCTGCGATGCCGAAGATGCTCATCATTCGTTTGAGGTTGTAGGCGAGCACATGAAGGCTCATCTCGGTACTTACCCTCGGTAGGGTTTTAGTCAGGAAGTGGGTAGCTCCCATCCAATATTTGAGCGTTCCGAAAGAATGCTCAACAGTCTGTCGGCGAACCCTCATCTTCCCTGGATCATGGTCCAATCGGATCTGCAGGGCACACCCTCAAACCCAAGTGCACCCAGGTCGAGTTCATCGACGAAAACGTCGACCACTCGCACTGGATTTTCTTCGGCTACGTAATCGTCCAGGCACTCCGGCAGCAACGTGACTTGCGTCCGGGCCTCACCTTCAATGAATCGCTTCATGATCGCCCCCGATACGATCTAGACGCTCAGAAGATTAGACAATCTCAGACGTTTTCACACAGCCTGGCCCCATGGCAGACAGTTTGTATTCCGATTCCTGGCCGAGAGCGGGATCACGTATAGCTGCAATAGAATATCGTGACTATCCTTTTCGGTTATAGAGCAAACAGGCCCCATTCAAGAAGTGTTGCAATCCTCACAGCGGGTCCTGATAGCAAGTTCTGCTCGCTTTGACAAAAAGCAGGATAAATGAGGTGAGGATTGACAGGCGAATGCAATCAGGTGCGCAACTGGAATGCAGTTTCGCACCTGAAAACTATTGGAGGTTGATTGACACTCCAGAGAGACCTGACGAAATGCCGGATTAATGCAACAACGAGCGGCGCCTCGCATAGGCGAAGTAGATCACCAGGCCAATTGCCAACCACGCCCCAAATACCAGCCAGGTCGTCTGCTTGAGGAAGGTCATCAAGGTTACGCAGAACGCGATGGCGAGCAACGGAACAACGGGCACGCCCGGGCATCTGAATGCGCGAGGGAGATCGGGTCGGGTCTTGCGCAATACGATCACTGCCACCGAGATCAGACTGAATGCGGCCAACGTACCGATATTGATCAGCTCGGCGAGGACGTTCAGCGGAATCAGAGCCGAGATCAGCCCGAAGACTATTCCGACCATCCAGGTGGCGAAAAATGGTGTACCGAATCGTGGATGAACCCTGGAAAGGCGCTGGGGAAGCAGTCCGTCGCGCGACATCGCGTAGATGATCCTGGTTTGACCGTACGCCATAACCAGAATGACAGTCGTCATGCCAATGATTGCGCCTAAATCAACGAACCCGGCAACCCAGCTTTCACCGGCATGTTGCAACGCCAATGAGACCGGATGATCAACGCCAAGGAATTGGGCATAGGGCACGATACCGGTCATGATCATTGAAACGGCAACGTACAACACCGCACAAACGGCCAAGGAACCGATAATGCCGATGGGGAGGTCACGCGCCGGGTTTTTCACTTCTTCGGCGGCAGAGGAAACCGCATCGAAACCAATAAAAGCAAAAAAAACCAGGGCCGAAGCACTCAAAATGCCTTGGCCACCGAAGGGCGCGAAAGGTTGCCAGTTAGCCGGTTGAACATGTCGCACACCAACGGCGATGAAGAGCAGCACCACGGCGATCTTGATGATCACCATCACGTTGTTTACGCGCGCAGATTCCTTGATGCCCATGGAAAGCATCCAGGTAATTGCCAGCATAATCACCAGCGCGGGTAGGTTGAACCAGGTTTCCACACCGGGCAAAGAGCCTGGAGCCGCCGTAAGCACAACCGGAAGATTCAGCCCAAATCCGCTCAGCAGGGACTGGAAGTAACCCGACCACCCAACAGACACAGCCGAACTGGCCAGTCCGTATTCGAGCATCAGATCCCAGCCGATCATCCAGGCCACCAACTCTCCCAGCGTCGCGTAGCTGTAGGTGTAAATCGAGCCTGCTACCGGTACAGATGAGGCGAACTCAGCATAACAGAGCGCTGCAAATGCACAGGCCAACGCCGCTAACAGGAATGAAACCATGAGGGCCGGTCCCGCAGTCAATGCGCCGGTTCCGGTCAATACAAAGATGCCTGTCCCCACGATTGCACCGATACCAATCAGGACCAGATCCATCGGCCCCAGCACTTTTTTCAACCCGGCAGGAGCTCGGGCAGCAGCAATCATTGCGTCCAGGTCTTTTGTTCTGAAAATGCTCAATATTGCCTCCGTTGTTACTTGTTTTTATTGTCAGAGCCAGTGGCTTGGGTGTCGGAAATGACAAGAAATTGTATTTCAGCGCCTTGAAAATTAGCTTTCGAAACGGATCTGTATTTGATTATTTTTCAGACGTTAATTATCCAAAATGTGTTCTTTAGGTAATTTTCTTTCTAATATTTGTCGTTTCTAGAAATGAATGCTTGATCAAGGACCTGCGGGATGGGGCCAATCGCCCTACCGCGTACTCATTGTTAAAGGGAGAGAACACATGGCGGAAATGGATAAGGTTGATCGTTCAATTCTGGAAATTCTGCAAATGAATGGTCGCCTGACGAACGCCGAGATCGCCGCTCGTGTCTACCTGTCAGCGCCAGCCTGCTGGAAGCGCCTGAAGCGCCTGGAAGAGGAGGTGATTGTCGGGTATCACGCGCACTTGAACCCAAAGACCATGGGGCTGGGACTTTTTGCTTTCATCAGCGTCACCCTCGATAGTCACTCCGAGGACGCCATGGAGCATTTCGAAGCGGGCGTTCTGGCGCTGCCCAACATTATTGCCTGTCACAAAGTGTCGGGGAAATACGACTACCTCTTGCAGGTAGTCGTCAAAGACATGGAGGCATTCCATGAACTCGCCATGCATCGCATACGTACGCTCGGCAATATCAAGGAAATGTACACCGGGTTTTCGCTCAAGGAGATCAAGCACTGCAATACCTTGCCACTGTAAGTGCCTGGGCTTGCCCCTTGTTCAGGACGAGTCACACAATCAATGCCGGGGTTGGCGGAATCTTTGTATCCTCGAACTTGGCGCCGTCGATGTGGGCTGGCATTCTATCTAACGACAAAGCAACGACAGGGACCGTCATCAATGCAATCCAGTTTCAGCAAAGGCGTCATGTTTGCACTCTGCGCCGCGGCACTGAACGCGACGATCGGTGTGCTTAGCAAAGTACTCATGAGTAATGGCTTCACTGCCAGCAGTGTGGCCGTCATCAAGACCCTGCTGGGTTGCCTGCTACTTTCGATCCTATTGCTTTTCCTCAAGCGCCCGGCGTCTACGGCCAAATGGACTCAGGCGGCAATCTGCGCCTTCCTTGGCATCTTCGTGCTGTTTCACTTCGAAACGTCCGCCTATCGGCATTACGCTGCGGCAGGTGTAGTGGTGGTGCTGATGGCCAGTGCCTCGATTTCCTCGATCATCCTGGGGCGCATTTTCCTCAAGGATGCCATCACCGCGAACGCGACCGTGGGCGCCGCACTGGCCATCGCCGGGATCGCGGTGATCTTTGGCGCCGACCTGCAACAGGGCTTTACCCTGCAAGGCGCTGCGCTTGCCTCCATGGCCGGCTGCGGTTATGGGGCGTTTTCGGTTGCCATGAAGCAGATGGGCGTGTCCGGGGGGCTGCACCTCACCCGGCAATTGCTGTTTTTTGGCAGCCTGTACCTGCTGATGCCGGCTGCGGCCGATGGTTTTGTGATCGGCGAGCTGTCGCCATTGGCGATCGCCGCACTGCTGGCGCTGGCCGCACTGCCGACCATCCTCGGCTTCTTTTGCACCACCAAGGCCATCGAATATCTCAAGCCATCCCAAGTGCAGGCGCTGGAACTGACCGAGCCGCTGTTCGCCGCGCTGCTGGCGTTTGTGGTGCTCCATGAAGTACCGCGCGAAAGCCTGTTCGCGGGGGCGGCACTGATCATCGTCGGGCTGTGTTTCTCCAATGAGCTGATCCGCTTGGGCAGTAAAGCCCCGGCCCCGACGACTGAGTGAGCGATTGACGGGGCCTTTGCTGGCATATTGACTTCAACGCTCCCCGTCACTACCTTGCCGCCCCACTTTAATGGCAGGGCTCGATTCCGCTCGTGCTATCTCAGGATGAGAGCACCGTCGAACGGTGTGACCATGGAAGGAAATGACCATGCTGGTAATGGATGATCCGCTACAACCCGGTAAGACCGAGCGCTTCGAGGACTGGCTGGGGGAACCTGAAAACACTGACGTGTAGGCTGGGTTACTCGAATTTCCTGTTGGGCGTAAAGCCTGGTCCTGGTACGCCCAACCAGCAGGTATTGATTCAAAGCAACTACCCGGTGACCTGGCGCAATCGGAAAACGAGTTGATTCAATGGGCATCAGAAATGACTGTGTGTGCCGATACGATGGCTGATATCTTTCCCGCGCACCAAATCGCGCCCAATCGACGCTGATCCATCAAGGAAGATAAAAACAATGAAAATATCATTCATCGCTTCGCTAGGAATTTTATCGCTAATTCAAACATCACTATCCTTCGCGGATAATGTTAATGGAAAAAATCTCTATTTACAGCGATGCACCATGTGCCACGGAATAGATCTCAAAGCAACAGGACCATTGGCTAACAAAAGCAATCCTCCTGCACCTGATCTAACAACATCCGTTTTCAAAAAACGATTAAATGATTATCCGGGCGTGATTGTATCATCGATAATACTTCGTCCAAATGGAGACTTGATTCCAAAAACTTTGCGAGAGAATGGTGTAAAGCTATCGCCGTACTCATGGAGGATTGAAGATCTGCGCGATTTAAATCAATACATGAGTGGTGTGATTTCAAAAAATCGATAATTTTTGAGTTGAGCGGCAGACACAGAAATCCAAGAGCCATTTCAGGTTTGAGGGCTTGTGGGGCAATGCCGGTGAGCCCGTCGACCTCTCGCAGCAATCGGCTGCGGTCGTGACAGGCAAATAACGGCCAATAGCGGACTGCTTGTTCCTAAACATTGACTGCGCAACGCAATTGTCTGCCAGGCACCTCCCCGTCTTGAGCTTCCACACAGCTTGCAAAAACCATGCGTATGGGGATAGATCGACTTTAAACATCAACTCATCCCTTTTCTCATCGCCAGGGTCAATTCATGCCGCTGAGGTTTCATAAAATGCACGCCAATGGCGATGACTTCGTTATCGTGGACTCGCGCAACTCGTCCAATCCCATGACAGACAGCATGGCCCGGCGAATGGGTGACCGGACCCGGGGAGTCGGGTTCAATCAACTTGCGGTGGTGCTCGATGACGATGATGCAGATGCGCGCTTGATGTTTTGGAATGCAGATGGCTCCACGCTGGACGTTTGTGGCAGCGCGACACGGGGTGCCGCGGATATGTTGATGCGCGAATCAAATACTGCGTCGATAACGCTTCGAACCAACCGGGGCCTGCTCACTTGCGAACGGACCTCAACCGGCGCAATTTCCGTCGACATGGGGGTACCACTTTTCGACTGGTCGGATATTCCTCTGGCTGTGGAAATGGATACTGTAGGTTTGCCACTTGCGGGTAGCCCAACAGCTTGCAGCATGGGAAATCCGCACTGCACCTATTTTGTGGATGATCTTACAGCTGTGGACATAGCGACAATCGGACCGATCATAGAAACCAACGCCCTTTTCCCCCTCAGGACGAACGTGCATTTCGTCCAGATCATTGACCGAAAGCACATTCGTTTGCGCATTTGGGAGCGCCGGGGAGCGATTCCGCTTGGTTCAGGTTCCTGCTCTTGTGGCGCTGCTGTAAACGGAATTCGTCGCGGCTTGTTAGACAATTGCGTTGAGGTTGAATGTGATGGCGGAACTGTAACGGTTCAATGGGATGGCGTGGGATCTGTCGTCCTGACCGGTCCGGTAGAGACGACTTTTTCGGGAATGATTTCGGGCGCCCTGTTACAAGCTTTGTAGTGGCTAAATCGTGATAAGCAGGTAAGTCGATCACTCCCAAGCGAGATGGGTGGTGTCCGGACCGGACTCGCACATCCCGCAGCCCTGCCATACTGTTGAGCATGACCAGTGCAACTTTCCGCTTCTTTGATGAACTCAACGATTTCCTGCCGGCCGAACGGCGGCGGCAATCCTTCACCTGCGAGTGCGCGCAAGGGGCGACGGTCAAGCACATGATCGAGGCGCTCGGAGTACCGCACACCGAGGTCGAGCTGGTGCTGCTCAACGGCGAGTCGGCGGGCTTCGAGCGGGTGATCCTCGACAGTGACCGGCTGGCGGTGTATCCCAAGTTCGAAGCACTGGACATCAGCCCGCTGCTCAAGGTTCGTGCGCAACCTTTACGGGTGCTGCGCTTCGTCGCTGATGTGCACCTTGGCGGGCTGGCCAGCCTGCTGCGCATGAGTGGCTTCGACACTCTCTACGACAATGGTTTCGAGGATGGAGAGATCGCCGAGATCGCTGCGCAGCAAGGACGCATCGTGCTAACCCGTGACCGCGAACTGCTCAAGCGGCGGATCATCAGCCACGGCTGTTACGTGCATGCCCTGAAACCGTCGCTGCAGCTGCGCGAATTGTACGAGCGCCTCGACCTGGCGCGTAGCGCGCGGCCATTCAGCCTGTGCCTGCATTGCAACCTGCCGCTGCACGAGATCAGCCCGGAACTGGCTCGGCCGCTGGTACCGCCACGCATTGGCGCCCTCTATTCGCACTTCCTGCGCTGCGGCGCCTGCCAACGGGTTTACTGGGAAGGTTCACACTGGCGCGGCATGTGTGCATTGCTGGCACCGCTGCTGAACCGATAGCCGCGCGCATCGGGCCGGCTGCGTTGCCAGGGATAACCGGCTTTTGCACCAGGTCGATAACGGCCAGAAGTGGGCACTCGGAAACTCAACCGTGCACCAGGTAGGCCCCTGACGGAACCCGATATCGCAGCTTCTTGCATTTGCCGGGTGCGGGCTGATGCCCCGGCGGGCGATCAGGGAACCAGATCCGGCATTTACCCGGAGGCGGCAAATGGCCGCGGGGAATCTCAACCTCTTCGTACGCGGGCGCCGGCGGGATGGAAGCCACTTGCCCTTCTCCTTCGGGTCGAGGTCTGCCAGCCATCGGTGAATCCGATGTCCAATCTGCCTTTGCGCGAGCGAAGTTGCCAGCGTCGCGCCCATTGTCCGCGGTGGATTGTTCAGCAACGGCCATGTCTGCTTCGCGGTGCCTTTGGGTTTCCGCTTCCAGCCCCTTCTGTACTGCGATCAGGTCCTCCTTGGCATTGGGTGGGGTATTCGAAGCCTGGGCCTGCTGCGCCGCCTGGATCAATTGGAAGTTGCGGTTGCGTAACTCGACGTTGCGACCAACCCGCATATTCGAGCGCGCCGCCAAGGTTTCCGCCTGCTGGTACTGCCCCTGCTGAAGACGCAACACACCGAGGTAATGCAGCGTCGCGGGATTGTTCGGCTGGATATGCAGGGCACGCTCCAGCGTGGCAGCGGCCTGGTCCAACTGGCCATTTTCATACTGCCGCGAGGCGGTTTCGATCAGGGTGGTCGATGCGCTGTTACTTTGCGCGGGCGCTCTTCGCTCGGCAGCAACCGAACAAAGCGACGCGACGGCGCAGAACGCCAGGATGAGACCCGGTAGAAAACTCTTGGTTGGCATCGGGGGGCGGACTCGACTGATCTCGGACGGCACTGCCATAAAACAGGCCTCAGCGCTGCTCGGTATCTCCGATACAGGGCCCCAATTGACCTGGCCAGTACCCTGAAGTTCCCGCTGAAACCGCGAAGCAACGTGCGGCCAGCAGGAAAAGCATCATGCCGTCAGGATAAAGTCCGCCTGATCGATTCCTGCACTGTTAACTCCGACAAGGCGAATAGTGTCCACTCCGATCCCGATCACCGTGTCCGCCCCGTCAGCCGCAATGCTCACGTTGGCAGCGAACGTCTCGCTGCTGATCCCCAGCCCCGCGATATTGAGCAAGTCCTGCCCTCCGACCGGATCGATATCGAAGCCCTGGATCGAGTCGTTGCCGAAACCTGCCGCAGCAAACACGAAGGTATCGTTGCCGAGGCCGCCGTTGAGCGTGTCGTTGCCCAGCCCGCCGAAGAACAAATCGTCACCTGCACCGCCGATCAGAATGTCGTTGGCCTGGCCGCCCAGCATCGTGTGGTTTGCCGCCGCTGCATCGTAGGCCAGCTCGCTGCCGCTGCCCTCGGCGTTCGCCTGCAAACCCGCCGCCGCGTATTGGCCATTGAGCGCGACCTGCGTCGCGTGCGCGCCGTCGTTCACGATCAGCAGGCCGCCGGTGCCTGCGTCATTCGCTGCATAGGTGATCTGCGTATTGGCGCCGAACGCAATATCGCCAAAGTCCAGCTTGTCACCTGCGGCAAAACCGCTGACGCTGCCGCTGAACGCCGCCGACACATCGAGCTTGAGCGTGCCTGCCGCGCCGCTGTCGAACGTCACATGCTGATCGGAGGCTGCACCGAACTCCAGTATCGCCGAACCGCTGATAGTCGCGCTTCCCGCGCCACTGGCATCTGCGTGGACGGTGATGTTGCCATCGTTCGCCCACAGGCTGCCGCTGTTGACGAGCGCACTTTCAATCACCAATCCGCCGCTGCCGCTGGCTTGCAGCACACCCGTGTTGGCGACGACGCTGCTACCGGTATCGATCACCAGCGCATTGACGCCGCTGGCAAGGATCAGGCCCGAGTTGACCAGCGTCATCTGCCCCGCTCCCAACTGGCCGGCACCCGAGATGGTGTTGTCGGCATTGGTGAGCACCGTGTCCGCGCTGCCACCAAAGATCACGTTCTGCGCGCTGTCGGACAGCACCACTTGCCCGCCACCGGTCAACGTCGCGCCACGGAACAGAATCTCGAGATCGGTCCCGCTGCCGGTGGAGCCGAGCGCTATGGTGCCGCTATTGTCGATGCGGCCACCAAACGGCATGATCGCGCCGTCGGCAATGGTGATGGTGCCCGTATTGGTCGTGACCGGGTCCACATCGAACAGCAGGTTGGCCCCGCTCAACGCCGCCGCATCCACACCTTTGACCGTGATCGTCTGGTCGGCGCTGATGCTGAGCACGGCATTGCCGTTCGCATCGTTGGCGATACTCACATCGGCAAAATCGTTGACGCCCGTGAAGCCGATCAAGTCAACTTTGTCCGCCGCCACATCGAAGCTGTAAATGACGTTGCTGCCGATCGGCTGAGCGAAGACGAAGGTGTCGGTACCGGACGAGCCGGTCAGGTTGTCGTCAGCGGACAAGGCGAAGATCGGCGCGCCCGGGGCATAGACTTCGACGTTGTTGAACACATAGGCGCTTGCTGGGCCGCCGTCGCTGTTGCTCCAGTGCATGTTGACATCGAGCACCAACGCACCGGCGAAGTCGCTTGGAGTTGTCACAGTCAATGCGGCGGGATCACTGGTTTGCACGGTCCAGGTGCCGTCGCCGTTGTCGGTACCTGCGTTGAATGTCCATCCCGAGGGAACACCGCTGATGGCCACCGTTATCGGGCCGCTGATATCGGCCGACGGAACGTTGAGGGCTAGATTGATGGGTTCGCCAGCCACACCTGCCGGGAGATTTGCGCTAGAGGTGAACGCAACACCCGTATTACCAGCCAAGTCCGTGTAGGTGTTTGTAACGCTGGCTTTTACAGATCCATTGTCGGTTCTGGTGAAGTCCACTGTATAAGTAGTGCCGCTACCGGAGAAATTGCTGAGGGTTCCGCGGTTTGCGGTGACACTGAAATCACTGATATCGAAGTTAATCACAGCTTCACTGAACGTGATGGTTATTGTGCCGCTGCCGGTGTTCCCTAGCTGTGTCGGTGTCCCTGACGCTGTGCGCACGGTTATGGAAGTCACCGTCGGCGCCACAGTATCAACTGGTGTCTCAACGACGTTCTGCACGTTTACCGTAATGGTCTGCGTGTCGGTTCCGCCATTGCCGTCGGCCACCTGAACGTCCACAACATAGGCGTTGTCGCCGTCGGTACCACCGACATCTTGGGGATTCTCGTAATCCGGCGCCGAATTGAACGTCAGCACCCCACTCGAACTGATCGAGAACTTGCTGAAGTCCGTCCCGGCCGTATTCAGGATCGTGTAGCTCAGCGTCTGCGCTGGTAGATCTGCATCGGTCGCCAGCACTGTCGTGACCGCCGTGGTGTTCTCCGCCACGTTGATCGAAGCCGTCGCACCACCACCGTTGGAGGTGATAATCGGGCTGTTGTCGTTCACGCCCGTCACGGTTATCGCGATTGCCTGGTCGTCAAACAGCGTGCCGTCCGACGCCCGCACAATCACGTCATAGACGTTGTTCGTCCCCGAATCAGTCGGCGCTTCAAAGTTGGGTGCAGAGATAAAGCTCAGCACGCCTGTGCCTGAAGCAATCGAGAACTTCGCGGCATCCGCTCCGCCGACGATGTTGTAGCTCAGCGTTTGCGCCGGAAGATCAACGTCGGTTGCCACCACCGTCGTTACCGCCGTGGTGTTCTCCGCCACGTTGATCGAAGCCGTCGTACCACCACCGTTGGAGGTGATCACCGGGGAGTTGTCGTTGACTCCCGTCACGGTTACCGCGATTGCCTGGTCGTCAAACAGCGTGCCGTCCGACGCCCGCACAATCACGTCATAAACGTTGTTCGTTCCCGAATCAGTCGGTGCTTCAAAGTTGGGTGCAGAGATAAAGCTCAGCACGCCTGTGCCTGAAACGATCGAGAACTTCGCGACATCCGCTCCGCCGACGATGCTGTAGCTCAGCGTTTGTGCCGGCAGATCAACATCGGTCGCCGCCACTGTCGAGACCGCCGTGGTGTTCTCCGCCACGTTGATCGAAGCCGTCGCACCGCCACCGTTGGAAGTGATCGTCGGTGAGTCGTTGCTGCCGGCGATATGCACGGTGACCGAAGTGAGGGTGCCATCGGCACTGCTCACCGCGAAGGTGTCGGTGTAGGTGGTGCCAGCGGCGAACTCGTTGTGGGCGGAACTGGCGACGTAGGTCCAGGCACCGCCGGTGCCGATGGAGAACTGGCCGTAGCTGCCGGCGGTGTTGGTTTGGGCGACGAAGGTTGCGGCGCTGTCGACGTCGCTGATGGTGAGGGTGCCAGCGGT
>NZ_JBFTOU010000039.1:0-35719 GCF_056398125.1 Pseudomonas sp. 05L36
CGCGATGGTGTGTCAGTCGACACAGCGGCGCCTGACACACCATCGCGAGCAAGCTCGCTCCTACAGGGGCTGCGACAAGCCGACAATCGTGCGTGCGGAAATCTGACCCGCAGGTTTACAATCGACGCTCCTGATCAGGAGTAATCCCGTGCTGACTCATCTCGATTCCCAAGGTCGCGCCAACATGGTCGACGTCACTGAAAAAGCCGTGACGTTCCGTGAGGCGACGGCCCAAGCGCTGGTGCGCATGCTGCCCGAAACCCTGCAGATGATCGTCAGCGGCGGCCACCCCAAGGGGGATGTGTTTGCCGTGGCGCGCATTGCCGGCATCCAGGCGGCGAAGAAAACCAGCGATCTGATTCCCTTGTGCCATCCGCTGATGCTGACCGGCGTCAAGGTCGAACTCAGTGCCGAAGGCGACGATTCGGTGCGCATCGTGGCGCGCTGCAAGCTGTCCGGGCAGACCGGCGTCGAGATGGAGGCGCTGACCGCTGCCAGCGTCGCCGCGCTGACCATCTACGACATGTGCAAGGCCGTGGACCGCGGCATGACCATCGAAAGCGTACGTCTGCTGGAGAAGATCGGCGGCAAGAGTGGTCATTTCCAGGCTGAGCAGTCATGAACGTTACCGTGAAATTTTTCGCCCGTTATCGCGAGGCATTGGGTCTGGACTCGGTGAAAGTAGAAGGCAACTTCGCCACCGTTGACGACGTGCGCGCGCTGTTGGCCCAGCGCGACGGTGCCGAGGTATTGAGCGAGCAAAACTTGATGTGCGCCCGCAACGAAGACCTGTGCCAGCTCGACGAGCCGGTCAGCGAGGGCGATGAAGTGGCGTTCTTTCCGACTGTGACCGGAGGCTGAACCATGGCGATTCGCGTGCAGTCCACCGCGTTCGACCCGGGTGCCGAAGTCAATGCCATGCACGATGCCAATGTCGGCGTGGGTGCGGTGGTGAGTTTTGTCGGCTACGTGCGCGACTTCAATGATGGCCTCGATGTCGCCGGGATGTTCCTCGAACACTATCCCGGCATGACCGAAAAGGCCTTGGGCAAGATCGCCATCGAGGCCGAGCAGCGCTGGCCGCTGCTCAAGCTGGAAGTGCTGCACCGCATCGGCGCCCTGGAACCGGGCGAGCCGATTGTCTTCGTCGGCGCAGCCAGCGCCCATCGTCAGGCGGCATTCGACGCCTGCGCCTTTGTCATGGACTACCTGAAAACCCGTGCACCGTTCTGGAAGAAAGAAAACACCAGTGACGGGCCGCGATGGGTTGAGGGGCGTGACAGTGATCATGCGGCGGCGGATCGCTGGAAGCAGTAGTTCCTGCGGCGTTCTTGAGTCAGTCATCGTCGGAACGCCGCCCGGAGCAGGCTCGCTCCCACAGGGTTCTGTGTCGTACACAAAATTTGTGTTTAACCAGATCTACTGTGGGAGCCTGCTCGCGATGGCGTCATCTGCATCACTAAAAATCTTGATGATCCACCACCCGACCATCGGCCGGCACGGGCTGCATTTGCCTCATTGACGATTTATACATAAAAGTCCAGTATGGAATTATAAGTACAAAAAAGGTTTCCACCCGTTTCAGCTTTTTCTTCTGTCTTGCCAAACCAACAACAACCGCGAGAAAACGAACATGAAGAAGTTCCCCCTCATCACCGGTCTGGCCCTTAGCCTGTTGGCGTGCAGCTCTGTGTTCGCCGCCGAGAAAACCCTGCGCATCGGTATTGAAGCGGCGTATCCACCGTTCGCCTCGAAAACCGACAAAGGCGAAATCGTCGGTTTCGACTATGACATCGGCAATGCCCTGTGCGCACAGATGAAGGCCAAGTGTGTGTGGGTCGAAGGTGAGTTCGACGGTCTGATTCCTTCCCTGAAGGTGAAGAAAATCGACATGGCGCTGTCGTCCATGACCATCAACGAAGACCGCAAGAAGTCGGTGGATTTCACCCACAAGTACTATTTCACTTCGTCGCGCCTGGTGATGAAGGATGGCGCGGTGGTGGATGACCAATACGCCAGCCTCAAGGGCAAGACCGTCGGTGTGCAGCGCGCCACCACCACCGACCGTTATGCCACCGAGGTGTTCGAGCCCAAGGGCATCAACGTCAAGCGCTACAGCAACAACGAAGAAATCTACATGGACCTGGCCGCCGGTCGCCTCGACGCGATTTTTGCCGACACCATTCCGCTCAATGACTTCCTGTCGATGCCGCGTGGCAAGGGTTATGCCTTTGTCGGGCCGGAGTTGAAAGATCCGAAGTATGTGGGCGAGGGGGCCGGGATTGCCGTGCGCAAGGGCAACACCGAGTTGGTCAGCGAGCTGAACACGGCCATTGATGGCATTCGCAGCAGTGGTGAGTACCAGAAGATTTCCGAGAAGTATTTCAAGTCGGACATTTACGGCGACTGATAGTCCGCTATCGCGAGCAAGCTCGCTCCCACAATGTTCCTGTGTTCGCAGGTCTAATGTGGGAGCGAGCTTGCTCGCGATGAGGCCCGCACAGTCAGTGCAAATCTCAGGGCCTAGCCCTTCAATTCCTTCAAATGCTTGTACACCGTCGCCCGGCCCATGTTCAGTACATTGGCCACGTAGTTCGATGCGCTTTTGCCCTTGAACGCGCCTTCGGCGTGCAACGCCAGCACCAGTTCACGCTTGTGGTCGCGAGTCAGCAGATTCAGGCTCAACTGACGTTCGCGCAGCCAGGCGTGGAGGAAGGTGTTGATCCGTTCCTGCCAGTCATCGCGGAACAGTGCGTCCGGTTGCGGGATCAGCTTGGTCGGCGACAGGAACAGGTCCAGGGCGGCCTTGGCATTTTCGAACAACGAAATATTCAAGTTGATGCACAACATCGCCAGCGGACGATCTTCGCTGTCCCGTAGCACTGTGCTGAGGCTACGAATCTTCTGACCATCCCAGTTGAGCTTTTCGTACGGCCCGATGTTTCGTTCGCTGACATCGTCGCTGAGCATGTCTTCCAGCGCCGAGTCGTCGCCGATTTCCCGTTTGGACAGGTTGTTGGCGATGTAGTCGACCTTTTGCGTACGCAGGTCGTGCAGCACCACTTCGGCGTGGGGAAAGAACAGTGTGGCGATGGCATCGGCGATCGCCCGGAAGTTATCCAGCGACGTGGTGTTCGGGGCCGAGTCTTTTTCGGGGGCGTTCATGCAGGGGAACTCCAGGCAGCGTCAGCGCCCCATCAAAGGGGCGCTGAAAGTGTGCCGTATTCGTGTGGACACGTCACCTGAGGATCAGGATCAGCCGAGGCGGGCAGGGGAGAGCATTTCGGCATTCAGGCCGAAATGGCTGAGCGACTCGGGCAACGCGGCGCCGCGCACCAGTGCCGCGCTGGCCTGGCCCATGGCCGGCGAGGTCTGGATGCCATAACCGCCCTGTGCCGCGACCCAGTACAACCCCGGTACCTGTGAATCGAAACCGGACAGCAAGTCGCCGTCGCTGACGAAGCTGCGCAGGCCGGCCCAGGTCCGGGTAGGGCGGCGAATGGTCAGGGTCGTGGCTTCTTCGATCTGGTAGATGCCCATGGCGATGTCCAGTTCTTCGGGCTGCACATCGTGGGGTTCCACCGGGTCGGCGTTGGCCGGCGAGCCGAGGAACATCCCGGCGTCGGGTTTCATGTAGAAGGATTCGTCGAGGCTGACCAGCATCGGCCAATGGTGGATGTCCACGCCTTCGGGGCCGGCGAAGATGAACGCGGCACGGCGTTTGGGTTGCAGGCCCAGCGGCTTGGCGCCGGCCAGTTCGCCGATCTTGTCGGCCCAGGCGCCGGCGGCGTTGATGACGATCGGCGCGCTGAATGTCTGGCTGTTGGTCTGAACCTGCCAAATACCTTGGTCGTCGCGGCTCAGGCTGACGACTTCGCTGTCGGTGTGCACTTCACCCTGGTTGCGGCGGATACCGCGCAAATAGCCCTGGTGCAGGGCATCGGTGTCGATGTCGCTGGCGCTCGGGTCGTAAATGGCACCGTGGACCTTTTCCCGGCGCAGGATCGGCACCAGCGCGCAGGCCGCGTCGACGCCGAGCAATTGCATCTCTGGCACCGTGGTTTTTGCGCTCTGGTATTGCCTGTTCAATTCGTCCGGGTCACCGGTGAAATCCACGGTCATTTCGCCCCGCGGGGTCAGCAGCGGGTGTTCGCAGAAACCGCTGGGCGGGTTGTCGAAGAAGTCCCGGCTGGCCAGGGTCAACGCCCGCACTTGCGGGGTGCCGTAGGCCGCGGTGTACAGCGCCGCGGAACGGCCGGTGGAGTGATAGGCCGGATGGGATTCGCGTTCGAGCACGATCACACGGCCGTGCTGCGACAGCCAGAAACCCGTGGAAGCACCGGCAATCCCGCCGCCGATGATGATGAAATCTGCCTGGCTCATGAACGTCTCCTGATAACGCGCGATGCCAATGGTTCGGTACCCTTGTAGGAGCGAGCTTGCTCGCGATGGTGGATCAGGCACCACTGTGTCGACTGACACACCATCGCGATCAAGCTCGCTCCTACAGGGGGGGGTTAGTGCTGCAGGCGATAGATCGCATTGGCCAGCGCAATGTCTTCCAGGCCCAGGCCGATGGAGCGGAAGAACACATGGCGGTCGTAGCCGGGACGCTGGACTTTCTCGCTTAGCAGGTCAGGCAGGTCGCCGACAATCGCACTCCTGTCCCAGCCGTGCTGTTCGGCGGCGATCAGCATTTCACCGGCCGAGCCCGGGGTGGTCAGGCGATAGTCGCAGAACACCTGCATGTCGTTGAGGCTTTGCGGCGGCACTTCGTGGGCACGCGGCGCGTTGGTGCTGATGGAGGTGATCAGCGCCGGTTTGCGTAAGCTCGATGGATCGATCACAGGTCCAGCGGACGAGGTGCAGAGCATGATCACGTCGGCGTCCTGAACGGCAGCTTCGCGACTGTCGACAATGTTCAGACGTGGCTCGATGTTTTTCAGCACGCTCACGGTTTCGGCATTTGCGCTCAGGCTCGGCGAATACAGGCTGATGCTCTGCCAGTCGCGCAGGCCTTTCACGTAATGCAGGTGCGCCTGGGCCACTTTGCCGCTGCCGATGATGGCCAGGCGCTTGGCTGTGAGCGGCGCGAGGGCGTCGACCGCCACGGCGGTGGTGGCCGCAGTGCGCGCGGTGGTCAGTTCTCCGGCATCGCACAGCAACAGCGGCTGGCCGGTTTGCATCGACATCAGCAGTGTCCATGCCGTCACCAATGGCCCCTGTTCGCGGACGATGTACGGCGAAGTCTTGATCCCGTACACGCCATCTTCGGCCAACACGCCCAGGTAATTGATGAAGTCGCCGGCACCCTGGGGAAATTCCACCAGTTGCTGCGCCGGTTGCACTGCTTGCCCGGCGGCCAGGTCGCGGAACAGTTTGCGCAGGATCTGCGGCACATCGACCTGCGCCAGTAGCTCGCGAGCCTGATTCTGGTTGATCACTTGGGGCGTACTGGACATGGTCGGCTCCGGAATTGAAAGTAAACTAATTTGTCTATTATGGACTTTTAGTTATCGCGAGCAATATCCAAAGCAAAAAAAAGCGCAGTCCGTTTCCGGCTGCGCCTCTCTTTTCAGCGTCGCTTAATGAGGACGCTTGCGTTCAACGGCCCGCAACAGATGCGTCGGTGGCGTTTCACAGCTGATCTTGCGTCCCAGCAGTTCTTCGATGGACGGTAGCTGGTAGGAGTCGTCTTCACCGGCAAAGCTGATGGATACACCGTCGGCACCGGCACGCCCGGTACGACCGATGCGGTGCACGTAGTCGTCCGGCACTTCCGGAAGGGTGAAGTTGATCACGTGGCTGATGCCGTCGATGTGGATGCCGCGGCCGGCCACGTCGGTGGCGACCAGTACGCGGATCTTGCCTTCGCGGAAGCCTTCCAGGGTTTTTATGCGCTTGTGCTGCGGCACGTCGCCGGACAGTTGCGCGGCGTTGATGCCATCGCGCACCAGGCGTTCTTCGATGCGTCGCACTTCATCCTTGCGGTTGGCGAACACGATCACCCGCTCCCAACCATTGTCGTTGACCAGGTTGTAGAGCAGTTTGTATTTGTCGGCACCGGCCACCGCGTAGATGTGCTGCTCGACGTTTTCGCTGGCCACGTTCTGCGCTTCGATCTCGACGATCGACGGGTCGGTGGTCCATTGCTTGGCCAGGTTCATCACGTCTTCGGTGAAGGTCGCGGAGAACAGCAGCGTCTGACGCTCGGACTTCGGTGGCGTCTGGCGAATGATCTGGCGCACTTGCGGGATGAAGCCCATGTCGAGCATGCGGTCGGCTTCGTCCAGCACCATCACCTCGACCATGTCCAGATGCACGTCGCCGCGCTGGTTGAAGTCCAGCAGACGGCCCGGTGTGGCCACGAGGATGTCGCAGTGGCGGGCTTCGAGGTGCTTGAGTTGCTTGTCGAAGTCCATGCCACCGACGAACGTCATGACGTTGAGGCCGGTGTACTTGGTCAGGTCGGCGGCGTCCTTGGCGATCTGCACCACCAGTTCGCGGGTCGGTGCGATGATCAGCGCCCGCGGCTCACCCATGTAGCGCTCTTTCGGCGGCGGGGTTTGCAGCAGCTGGGTGATGATCGAGATCAGGAACGCAGCGGTTTTGCCGGTACCGGTCTGGGCGCGGCCGATGGCGTCTTTGCCCGCGAGGGTGAAGCCCAGCACTTGGGCCTGGATCGGCGTGCAATACGGGAAGCCCAGGTCCTGGATGGCGTGCATCAGCTCGGGGGCGAGTTTGAAATCGTGGAAGCGGGTTTTGCCTTCCTGGGGCTCGACAACGAAGTCTTCGAGTTTCCATGGGATGACCGGCGCCTTGGGCTTGGGTTCGCGGCGCGGTTTGGCGGGTTTCGGCGTTTCGCTGAGCGGCTGCTCCGGGGCTGTTATCGCCGCAGGCTGGGCAGATATTGCGGTCTTCGGCTCATGCTTGGGTGCCGCGGTGGTGGCGGCCCGTTCAGACTGATTACCGTCGGTGCGGTGGCCGGGAGCGTGAGACGCAGGGATGGGAACTGGCGCGAGTTGCTCAGTCTCGCTTTTACCGAACATTTTCTTGAGTGCTTTGAGCACGGTCATCTCATCAATTGATTAAGGAATGTACGCCGGCCAGTGTAATGCAAGAAACGGGCGCGGCGTAGGGGGATGGATCAAAGGGCGCTTTTAATCCTGAACGCTCAGCGCAAGCGCTCGGCGAGCCAGGTGCCGATGTCGCGAATTTCTTCGGGTAACACTTCGTGACCCATTGGGTATTCCTGCCATGTCACGGTGACACCACGCAGCTTCAAATGCTCATAGGCGCTGCGTCCCATCGAGTTTTGCACCACGTCGTCATACTGGCCGTGCATCGTCAGCACCGGAATGCGCTGCTGGCTGGCGGACAACTCCAGTTCATCGCTGAAGGTCGGTGCATAAGTAGAAAGGGCAACTACGCCACCCAGTGGTCCCTGCCACTTCAGAAACGCGGTGTGGAATACCACGGCACCGCCCTGGGAAAAACCTGCCAGGAAAATCCGCGAGGCGTCTATTCCGCAGGCTCGCTGCGCCTCAATCAATTCGATGATCCAGTTGGCAGACTCTTCAAGTTGTTCGCGATTGATCGCGCGCGCCGGGCTCATGGCCAATATGTCGTACCAGCTCGGCATCTCGTAACCGCCATTGATGGTCACGGCGCGGCTCGGTGCCTGGGGCAAAACGAAGCGGGTGCTCAGCAGGCTTTCCTGTAGCGCTTCGGCCACCGGCAGGAAGTCATAGCGGTCGGCGCCCAGGCCATGCAGCCAGATGACGCAGGCGTCTGCGGTCTTGACGGGTTCAAGAATCAAGGGGTTGGTCATGGCTGCTCCAATGTTGTGCGTGCGCGCTCATCAAGTGCGTGATCCAAGTGCGCGTCAGGTTGATCCGTTAAGAAGATGTCGCAAGGGTACAAGTTTTGCTATTGACCTGCAGTTGAAGCGCTTTGGCAGGCGGTGTGGTACGGGCTTTGCTATGGAGAAACGGTGCAACACATCTCGCGCCCGGCGGTAACACTATCAGTGTACTGCCGACTGTGGGATAGCAATGAATCCGGTGATGGATGTTCGCCAAGGGCCGGTACGGGGCTTCGCGAACGTGAAAGGGCTACAGCCCGTTCGGCCGACTGGTGAGAGTGAGTTTTCCATGACGTGGATTTTCTCCTAATAGACTCATAGCTAACGTCTTACGTCGGTTGACCCCAAAAAAAGCCAACACGGGTCGACTACGCCTCAAAAGGGTGCGACTGGACTCACGCTCCGACACAACAAGAGCAAAACTGGAGGTTTGAATGAAGATGTTGAAATCCACCCTGGCTATCGTGACTGCAGCCGCGGTACTCGGTGTCAGCGGGTTTGCCCAGGCGGGCGCAACCCTGGATGCAGTGATGAAGAAAGGTTTCGTGCAGTGTGGCGTCAGCGATGGCTTGCCAGGCTTCTCGGTTCCGGATTCCACCGGCAAGATCGTGGGTATCGATGCTGACTACTGCCGCGCAGTAGCGGCGGCTGTCTTCGGCGACGCGACCAAGGTCAAGTTCAGCCAGTTGAACGCCAAGGAGCGCTTCACCGCGCTGCAATCCGGCGAAATCGACATCCTGTCGCGCAACACCACCATGACCAGCTCCCGTGACGCGGGCATGGGCCTGAAATTCCCGGGCTTCATCACCTACTACGATGGCATCGGCTTCCTGGTAAACAACAAGCTGGGCGTCAAGAGCGCCAAGGAACTGGACGGTGCAACCATCTGCATCCAGGCCGGTACCACCACCGAACTGAACGTTTCCGACTACTTCCGCGGCAACGGCCTGAAATATACCCCGATCACCTTCGACACCTCCGACGAAAGCGCCAAGTCGCTGGAATCCGGTCGTTGCGACGTACTGACCTCCGACAAATCCCAGTTGTTCGCCCAGCGCAGCAAGCTGGCTTCGCCGAAGGACTATGTGGTTCTGCCGGAAACCATTTCCAAGGAACCTCTGGGCCCAGTCGTGCGTAATGGCGACGACGAGTGGCTGGCCATCGTGCGCTGGACTGGCTACGCCATGCTCAACGCTGAAGAGGCCGGCATCACTTCGAAGAACGTCGAAGCCGAAGCCAAGGGCACCAAGAACCCGGACGTTGCCCGCCTGCTGGGTACCGACGGTGAATACGGCAAAGACCTGAAAGTGAAGAAAGACTGGGTCGTGCAGATCGTCAAGCAAGTGGGTAACTACGGCGAAGTGTTCGAGAAAAACCTCGGCAAGGGCACTCCGCTGGAAATCGACCGCGGGCTGAACGCTCTGTGGAACGCTGGCGGCATTCAATACGCACCACCAGTGCGCTGATGGTTCTATCACCCGGTGGGCCAACCACCGGGTGATGTTCTGTTCCATTATTTGCGGGGCACTTCATGCAAAATTCAATCGGCGCACCAAAGCAGAGGCTCAGCCTCAGCGATCCGAAAGTGCGTGCGTGGCTATTTCAGATCATCACCATTGTCGCGGTGGTCTCGATGGGCTGGTATCTGTTCGATAACACCCAGACCAACCTTCAGCACCGGGGCATCACCTCCGGTTTCGACTTTCTGGAGCGCAGTGCCGGTTTCGGCATCGCTCAACACCTGATCGACTACAGCGAATCGGACACCTATGCCCGAGTGTTTGTCATCGGCCTGCTCAACACGCTGCTGGTGACCTTCATCGGCGTGATCCTGGCGACGATCCTCGGGTTCATCGTCGGCGTGTCACGGCTGTCGAAGAACTGGATCATCAGCAAGGTAGCGACGGTGTATGTGGAAGTCTTCCGCAATATTCCGCCACTGCTGCAAATCCTGTTCTGGTACTTCGCGGTGTTCCTGACTATGCCGGGGCCGCGCAACAGCCATAACTTCGGCGACACCTTTTTCGTCAGTAGCCGCGGCCTGAACATGCCGGCCGCCCTGATGGCGGACGGGTTCTGGCCGTTTGTGGCGAGCATTGTGGTGGCCATCGTCGCCATCGTGCTGATGAGCCGCTGGGCGACCAAGCGCTTCGAAGCCACCGGTGTGCCGTTCCACAAGTTCTGGGTGGGCCTGGCGATGTTTCTGGTGATCCCTGCGCTGTGCGCGCTGATCTTCGGCGCGCCACTGCACTGGGAAATGCCGAAGCTGCAAGGCTTCAACTTCGTTGGTGGCTGGGTGCTGATCCCGGAACTGCTGGCGCTGACCCTGGCCCTGACCGTGTACACCGCGGCGTTCATCGCCGAGATCGTGCGCTCGGGCATCAAGTCGGTCAGCCATGGCCAGACCGAAGCAGCGCATTCGCTTGGGCTGCGCAACGGCCCGACCCTGCGCAAGGTGATCATCCCGCAAGCCCTGCGCGTGATCATTCCACCGCTGACCAGCCAATACCTGAACCTGGCGAAGAACTCTTCGCTGGCGGCCGGTATCGGTTATCCGGAGATGGTGTCGCTGTTCGCCGGGACCGTGCTCAACCAGACCGGGCAGGCGATCGAGGTGATTGCGATCACCATGAGCGTGTACCTGGCGATCAGTATCAGCATTTCCCTGCTGATGAACTGGTACAACAAGCGCATTGCGCTGATCGAGCGGTAAGGAAAAGCGCATGAGCACTCATACTTTCAAACCTGACATGCCGCCACCGAGCAAAGTCTTCGGGCCGGTGGCGTGGATGCGCGCGAACATGTTCTCCAGCTGGCTCAACACCCTGCTGACCCTGTTTGCGTTCTACCTGATCTACCTGGTGGTGCCGCCGATCCTGCACTGGGCCATCCTCGATGCCAACTGGGTGGGCACCACCCGCGCCGACTGCACCAAGGAAGGCGCCTGCTGGGTGTTCATCCAGCAGCGTTTCGGCCAGTTCATGTACGGCTACTACCCGACAGACCTGCGCTGGCGCGTGGACCTGACGGTGTGGCTGGCAATCGTCGGCGTGGCGCCGTTGTTCATCTCGCGCTTTCACCATAAAGCGGTGTACGGGCTGGGCTTCCTGGTGCTGTACCCGATCTTTGCCTACTTCCTGCTGAATGGCGGCATTTTTGGCCTGACCAGCGTGGCGACCAGCCAATGGGGCGGCCTGATGCTGACCCTGGTGATCGCCACCGTCGGCATCGCCGGTGCGCTGCCGCTGGGGATTGTCCTGGCCCTCGGTCGTCGTTCGAACATGCCGGCGATTCGCGTGGTCTGCGTGACCTTCATCGAGTTCTGGCGCGGCGTGCCGTTGATCACGGTGCTGTTCATGTCCTCGGTGATGCTGCCGTTGTTCCTGCCTGAAGGCATGAACTTCGACAAACTGCTGCGGGCGCTGATCGGCGTGATCCTGTTCCAGTCGGCCTACGTGGCCGAGGTGGTGCGCGGTGGTCTGCAAGCGATTCCCAAGGGGCAGTACGAAGCGGCTGCGGCGATGGGGCTGGGCTACTGGCGCAGCATGGGCCTGGTGATTCTGCCGCAAGCCCTGAAGCTGGTGATCCCCGGCATCGTCAACACCTTCATTGCGCTGTTCAAGGACACTAGCCTGGTGATCATCATCGGCCTGTTCGACCTGCTCAACAGCGTCAAGCAAGCCGCCGCCGATCCGAAATGGCTGGGCATGGCCACTGAAGGCTATGTGTTCGCCGCCCTGGTGTTCTGGATTTTCTGTTTTGGTATGTCGCGCTATTCCATGCATCTGGAACGCAAGCTCGACACTGGCCACAAGCGCTGAAGCGCCGTACCTAATTTAGGAAGTTCTCCAATGAGCGAAGCAATCAAAAAGCCTGTGAGCCCTGAAGGCATTATTCAGATGCAGGGCGTGAACAAGTGGTACGGCCAGTTCCACGTGCTCAAAGACATCAACCTCAACGTCAAGCAGGGCGAACGTATCGTGCTGTGCGGCCCGTCGGGCTCCGGCAAGTCCACCACGATCCGCTGCCTCAACCGTCTGGAAGAGCACCAGCAGGGCCGCATCGTGGTCGATGGCGTAGAGCTGACCAACGACCTCAAGCAGATCGAGGCGATCCGCCGTGAAGTCGGCATGGTGTTCCAGCACTTCAACCTGTTCCCGCACCTGACCATTTTGCAGAACTGCACCCTGGCGCCGATGTGGGTGCGCAAGATGCCCAAGCGCAAGGCCGAGGAAATTGCCATGCACTACCTGGAGCGCGTACGCATTCCGGAGCAGGCGCATAAATTCCCGGGGCAACTGTCCGGCGGTCAGCAGCAGCGTGTGGCGATCGCCCGCGCGCTGTGCATGAAGCCGAAAATCATGCTGTTCGACGAACCGACCTCGGCACTCGACCCGGAGATGGTGAAAGAGGTACTGGACACCATGATCGGCCTGGCCGAAGACGGCATGACCATGCTCTGCGTGACCCACGAAATGGGCTTCGCCCGCACCGTGGCCAACCGCGTGATTTTCATGGACAAGGGCGAGATCGTTGAGCAGGCTGCGCCGAATGACTTCTTCGACAAGCCGCAGAATGAACGGACCAAGCTGTTCCTGAGCCAGATCCTGCATTGATCGAACCCAGGCACTGAAATAAACCCGGACTGAGTTCCGGGTTTATTTTTGTCTGCGTTTTTGTGTCCATCCATGTAGGAGCTGCCGCAGGCTGCGATCTTTTGATTTTGTTTTTAAAACGCGAAGATCAAGAGATCGCAGCCTGCGGCAGCTCCTACGGGGGGTTGTGTGGGTAGCTTAACCTGACTAACATGTCAGAAAATTCATCCTATGATTGGATGAGAGGGCGAATTCCATGTCTGAAATCTCTCCATTGGTAAAACGATCCCTGGTCGATCAGGCCCTCGACCAACTGCGCCTGCGTATCAACCAAGGCGTTTGGGTAGTGGGCCAACGCTTGCCCACCGAGCCTGAGTTGTCCGCCGAGCTGGGCATCAGCCGCAACACCGTGCGCGAAGCCATGCGTGTGTTGGCGTTTTCCGGGTTGATCGAGATCCGTCAGGGCGATGGTAGTTACCTGCGGGCGGTGGTCGATCCGCTGGACACGCTCAAGGCGTTGTCCCGTTGTTCGCTTGAACAGGCTCGCGAGACCCGGCACATCCTTGAAGTCGAGGCCGTCGGCCTGGCAGCCGTGCGCCGCACCAATGAAGACCTGGTTGCATTGCGCGAGGCGCTGGGTGTCAGCGGTAGCCACTACCACGGCGATCTCGACACCTACATCGCCTGCGATCTGGTGTTTCACCGCCGCTTGGTGGACGCCGCGCATAACCCGACCCTCAGCGAGTTGTACCGCTATTTCTCCAGCATCGTCGGCGCGCAGTTGCGCCAGACCCTGAGCGTCGTCCCGCGCCGCCAGGAAGTGTTCGACCTGCACATCGAGTTGCTCGATGCCGTCGAACAACGCGATCCGGAACGGGCTAAAGCCCTGTCGAGGCAGTTGATCAATGAACCTTGAAACCGAGAAGTCCATGCACCGCAGTGATTTATCCACAGCCTCAAAACGCTCGGCAGAGCTGGAAGAGCTGCTGATCGATGCCGAGGCCGATGACGAACAGGTCCAGCAAACCCACCCGGTTCTGCGCCGGCCGTGGCTGTTGCTGCTGGGGCTGATTCTGGTGGCGCTGAACCTGCGCCCGGCGCTGTCGAGCATGGCGCCGATGCTCAGCGAAGTGTCGAAGTCCCTCGGCTTGTCGGCATCTGCTGCGGGATTGCTGACCACGTTGCCGGTGCTTTGTCTTGGCCTGTTTGCGCCCTTGGCACCCGTGCTGGCGCGGCGATTTGGTGCGGAGCGAGTGGTGCTGGGCATTCTCCTGACCCTGGCGGGCGGGATCATCCTGCGCAGTTCGTTCGGTGAGATCGGCCTGTTTGCCGGCAGCGTGCTGGCCGGTGCCAGCATCGGCGTGATCGGCGTGTTGCTGCCGGGCATCGTCAAGCGCGACTTCCCGAAACAGGCGGGGACCATGACCGGCGTCTACACCATGGCCCTGTGTCTGGGCGCGGCGATGGCGGCGGGTGCGACCGTGCCGCTCAGTGAGCATTTCGACAAGAGCTGGGCGCTGGGTCTCGGCATCTGGGTCATTCCGGCATTGGCGGCGGCGCTGTTCTGGTTGCCGCAAGTCGGCCAGAAACACGGCGCGCACAACGTCGCCTATCGCGTTCGGGGATTGCTGCGCGACCCGCTGGCCTGGCAAGTGACCTTGTACATGGGCCTGCAATCGTCCCTGGCCTACATCGTGTTCGGCTGGTTGCCGTCGATCCTGATCGGTCGCGGCCTGACTCCGACCCAGGCCGGGCTTGTGCTGTCGGGTTCGGTGATCGTTCAACTGGTCAGCTCCCTCGCCGCGCCATGGCTGGCAACGCGCGGCAAGGATCAGCGGCTGGCGATTGTGATCGTGATGGCCCTGACGCTCGGCGGTCTGTTCGGCTGTCTTTACGCCCCGATTGAAGGTCTGTGGGGCTGGGCAATTGTGCTGGGGTTGGGGCAGGGCGCCACGTTCAGCCTGGCATTGACCCTGATCGTGCTGCGCTCGCGGGACTCCCATGTCGCGGCGAACCTGTCGAGCATGGCCCAGGGCTTCGGTTACACCCTGGCGTCCATGGGGCCGTTCGCGGTCGGTATCGTGCATGACTGGACCGGCGGCTGGACGGCAGTGGGCTGGATCTTCGGTGTCATCGGCCTTGGTGCGATCCTCGCCGGTCTGGGGGCCGGACGTGCGTTGTACGTGCAGGTCGAAAGCGAAAAGATCTGATCCCCACACACTGTCGGTATTCGTCTTGCGAATGCCGATAGTGTTCGACCCATTTGCAGACTATCGTGCAGGCAATCTTTCGATACCCATTGCACACGATACCCATAACACAACAGGGAGTCTGCCCATGAGTGAAGTCCACAGCGCCTTGATCACCCGCTTTTACCAGGCCTTCCAGCGTCTCGACGGCGAAGCCATGGCTGCCTGCTACACCGATGACGTGGTGTTCAGTGACCCGGCGTTCGGCGAGCTTCGTGGTCGTGATGCGGGCGATATGTGGTGCATGCTCACCTCTCGCGCCAAGGATTTCTCCCTGACCTTCGATCATGTCCGTGCCGATGATCGTGCCGGTAGCGCCCATTGGGTCGCGACCTATCTGTTCAGTCAGACCGGCAATACCGTGGTCAATGACATCCAGGCACGCTTTGTCTTTCGCGATGGCAAGATCTGCGAGCATCACGACAGTTTCGACTTGTGGACATGGTCGCGTCAGGCGTTGGGTTTCAAAGGCCTGCTGCTGGGCTGGACGCCACTTGTTCGCAACGCCGTTCGCTCACAGGCCCTGAAGGGGCTGAAGGCATTCCAGGCCAGTCGCTGATAAGATCGCGGCTTGTTTCCTTTCAAGCCCTGATCGTTACGTGACCACCCTCAGCGAAAGCCCTGTCGACGCCGACACCCCCGCGAGCAAAAGCTGGTTCGTCTACCTCGTTCGCGCGGCCAACGGTTCGCTCTATTGCGGGATCAGCGATGATCCCGTGCGTCGCTTCGCCAAGCATCAAAGCGGCAAGGGCGCGCGATTCTTTCTTTCCAGCCCGGCCATGGCCCTGGTCTACACCGAACGCTGTCGCGACAAAAGCGATGCGTTGCGTCAGGAGCGGCTGATCAAGAAACTCAAGAAGAGCGCCAAGGAATGTCTGGTGGCGAGCGCAGCCCTTGGCTTATCACTCTGAATGATTGGTTCCCATCAGGCAGATCTGTAGGCTGCCAGGTGATTGCGCGCTAAGCTGCGGACTCCTGATTCTTGCGGCGGAGCCGAGCATGTCCGAGTTGATTCTGCATCATTACCCGACGTCCCCCTTTGCCGAGAAGGCCCGCCTGCTGCTGGGCTTCAAGGGCTTGTCCTGGCGCTCGGTGAAGATCTCGCCAGTGATGCCCAAACCGGATCTCACGGCGTTGACCGGTGGCTACCGCAAGACACCGGTGTTGCAGGTCGGTGCCGACATCTATTGCGACACGGCGTTGATCGCCCGGCGACTGGAGCAGGAAAAGGCCTTGCCGGCGTTCTTCCCGGAAGGTCAGGAAATGATCACTGCGTCCTTTGCCGCCTGGGCTGATTCGGTGGTGTTCCAACATGCGGTCAGCCTGGTGTTCCAGCCGGAATCGATCGCGGTGCGCTTTGGCAATTTGTCGCCGGAAGCGATCAAGGCGTTTATTGCCGACCGTGCCGGTTTGTTCAGCGGTGGCAGCGCGACCAAGTTGTCCGCCGAGCAGGCCAAGCACCAGTGGCCGACGATCATGTCGCGTCTGGAGCAACAGTTGCAGCGCGAGGAGGGTGACTACCTGTTTGGCGAGCCGTCAATTGCCGACTTTGCCCTGGCTCATTGCCTCTGGTTCCTCAAGGCCACGCTGGTGACGGCTCCGCTGGTCGAAGCTTATCCGGCAGTCAATGCATGGCATGAGCGGGTATTGGGCTTCGGTCATGGTGCATCCAGTGAGATGAGTTCCGAAGAGGCTCTGGCCATGGCGCGCACGTCCACGCCAGCGGCTTTGCCGGATGAGCAATTCGTCGATCCCAATGGATTCACGGCGGGGCAGCGGGTAGTGATCGCAGCCACGGACTACGGTGTGGATCCGGTGGCGGGGGAGTTGTTGTTTGCCGGCCACGAAGAGCTGATTGTACGGCGAGAGGACGAGCGTGGCGGTGTGGTGCATGTGCACTTCCCGCGGTTTGGTTTCCGGATCGAAGCCTGCTGAAACCGACATACACCTGTGGCGAGGGAGCTTGCTCCCGTCGGGTCGCGAAGCGGCCCCTTGAAGAGGGACTGCTGCGCAGTCCAGCGGGAGCAAGCTCCCTCGCCACAGCTGTCGTGCAAATCTGCTGGGGTTACTTCAGTGCAGCCAGAATCGCATCCGGGTCATACCCGCGAATCAGCGTCCCGTTCACATCGATGACCGGAATGCCGCCACCACCCAGTGCCTGATAGTCCCCGCGCGCGACGGCATCCTTCTCGATATCGAATTCCTTGTATGGAATGCCTTTCTGGTCGAGGAAGCGCCGGGTCAGCTTGCAGTAACCACACCATTCGGTGGCGTAGAGCACGACATTGGCCTTGGCCTGGGTCTGCTCCGGCACCACTTGCGATGGATTGAACACCCGCTCGATCTTGCCCCAGTTCTGATAGATCACGACCAGCAGCAGGATCAGCAGGAATTTCTTCAGTACGCCGCCGAGCATCAGTTGCGACGCTTCAGCTGATCGGTGAGCGAAGTGGGCAGGCCCTTGATGATCAACGTGCCGGCTTCTTCGTCGTACTCGATCTTCGAGCCCAGCAGGTGCGCTTCGAAACTGATCGACAGGCCTTCGGCGCGCCCGGTGAATCGGCGGAACTGGTTCAGGGTGCGTTTATCGGCCGGGATTTCCGGCGACAGGCCGTAATCCTTGTTGCGGATGTGATCGTAGAAGGCCTTCGGGCGTTCCTCGTCGATCAGTCCCGACAACTCTTCCAGACCCATCGGTTCACCGAGTTTGGCCTGGCTGCTGGCGTAATCCACCAGGGTCTTGGTCTTCTCGCGTGCGTCGTCTTCCGGCAGGTCTTCGCTTTCGACGAAGTCACTGAAGGCTTTGAGCAGGGTGCGGGTTTCACCGGGACCGTCGACGCCTTCCTGGCAGCCAATGAAGTCGCGGAAATACTCCGAAACCTTTTTGCCGTTCTTGCCTTTGATGAACGAAATGTACTGCTTGGATTGTTTGTTGTTCTGCCACTCGGAAACGTTGATCCGCGCCGCCAGGTGCAATTGACCCAGGTCCAGGTGACGGGACGGGGTCACGTCCAGTTCGTCGGTCACGGCCACGCCTTCACTGTGGTGCAGCAGGGCGATGGCCAGGTAGTCGGTCATGCCTTGCTGATAGTGCGCGAACAGCACGTGGCCGCCGACCGACAGGTTCGACTCTTCCATCAGTTTTTGCAGGTGCTCGACCGCCATGCGGCTGAATGCGGTGAAATCCTGGCCGCCCTCCAGGTACTCCTTCAGCCAGCCGCTGAACGGGAACGCGCCGGATTCCGGATGGAACAGGCCCCAGGCTTTACCCTGTTTGGCGTTATAGCTTTCATTGAGGTCGGCGAGCATGTTCTCGATGGCCGCGGACTCAGCCAGTTCAGAGTCACGGGCGTGGAGAACCGCAGGTGTGCCGTCGGGTTTTTTGTCGATCAGGTGGACGATGCAATGACGGATCGGCATGGGCTTCTCGGCTGAATGAAGAGAGGAGGGCGTGCTCCCCCGAAAAAGCGCCCAGTGTACCGCAACCACTGGTTTTGGCGCGGTGCGAAGGGCAATTGGCGGGCGACCGGCGGCGCTTATGGGTTTTTTTCATGTTTTAGCGCAATAAAGCTGACCAAATGGGTAGCTAGAGGCGGATATTTCCACGTCTGTGTGCTAGTTTTGCCCGGTCTTGCGCGAAGTCACTGCGTTAAGCCTGCAGTCAGCTTTTGTCAGGTCGAACCAAACCCTGATTTCGGTATCTATAACCCCGATCCCGAGGTTATTTCGCCGAGGGTGCCAGATCCAGAAGATCGGGCTCGATGGCTGACATTGCACTCTGCAATCCATATGAATTTGATAGGGAAGGAACACTAAATGGCTCTTACTAAAGACCAACTGATCGCCGACATCGCTGAAGCTATCGACGCGCCGAAAACCACCGCGCGTAACGCTCTGGACCAACTGGGCCAAATCGTTGCCGATCAGCTGGAAAACGGCGGCGAAATCACTCTGCCAGGTATCGGCAAACTGAAAGTGACTGAGCGCCCTGCCCGTACTGGCCGTAACCCTTCGACTGGCGCTGCCATCGAAATCGCTGCCAAGAAAGTGATCAAGCTGGTTGTGGCCAAAGGCCTGACCGACGCTGTTAACAAGTAAGACTTGTTAAAAAAAACCGTGCGCCGGAGCGATCCGGGCACGGTTTTTTTGTGGGCGCGATAAAGCGCTCACTACGCTGAAGCGTTGCTCCATCGCGCCTGGCGCCAGGTTTGTTGCTGCGCTTTGTTCTGGAAGGTCCAGGCGACGAAGCGGCTCTGCTTCTGCCCTTGGGACATTTCCACTACCTGGCTTTCCAGGGCGCCGGCCTTTTTCAGGGCGGTCTGGATCGCTGGCAGGTTGGACGCCTTTGATACCAATGTACTGAACCACAGCACCTGCTGAGCGACTTGCACGCTTTCGCTGACCAGTTGGGTCACGAAGCGTACTTCACCGCCTTCGCACCACAACTCGGCCGACTGGCCGCCAAAGTTCAACACCGGCAGCTTGCGTTTCGGATCGGCCTTGCCCAGGGCGCGCCATTTGCGCGTGCTGCCCCGTGTGGCCTCGTCCAGCGAGGCGTGGAATGGCGGGTTGCACATGGTCAGGTCGAACCGCTCTGCGCTCTCCAGCAGGCCTGTGAGGATCTGCTTGGGGTTGCTCTGCTGGCGTACCTGGATCGCTTTGTTCAGGCCATTGGATTGAATGATGGCCTTCGCCGCGGCAATGGCGGTCGCATCGATATCGGAACCAAGGAACTGCCAGCGATAGTCGCTGTAACCGATCAGCGGATACACGCAGTTGGCGCCCATGCCGATGTCCAGCACCTTCACGGCGGCGCCCCGGGGGATCACACCGTCATTGCTGCTGGCCAGCAGGTCGGCGAGGAAGTGCACGTAATCGGCACGGCCTGGCACCGGTGGGCACAGGTAGTCGGCCGGAATGTCCCAGTGAGCGATGCCATAGAACGACTTGAGCAGTGCGCGGTTGAACACCCGCACGGCTTCCGGGCTGGCGAAGTCGATGCTTTCCTTGCCGTACGGATTGATGATCACGAATTTCTTCAGTTCCGGGGCGCTTTTGATCAGCGCCGGAAAGTCGTAGCGACCCTGATGGCGATTGCGCGGATGCAGGCTGGCCTTTTCCTTCGGGGAGACGGCCGTGGCCGGAGTCTTCGGAGCAGGCTTTTTGCGCGCAGGCTTGGGGGGGCGGGGGGCGGTCATGGGTGTGGTCGATTCGGGTATGGCTGAAAGTGGCGGGCATTGTCCCACATTGATGGCGAATGCGCCGAACCCGTAGGAGCTGCCGCAGGCTGCGATCTTTTGATCTTGTTTTTAAGCAAAGTCAAAAGATCGCAGCCTGCGGCAGCTCCTACAGGGGATTTGTTGTGTTTTTGGATAAAAAAGGGAGGCCACCCGGGCCTCCCTCTTTCATCGCGACTTGCCGTTACAAACTGGCAATCCGCGCATGCTGCTCGGCCAGTTTGCCCAGGGCCTGTTCGGCCTCGGCCAGTTTGGCGCGTTCTTTCTCGATGACTTCGGCTGGCGCCTTGTCAACGAAACCGGCGTTGGACAGCTTGCCGCCGACACGTTGCACTTCACCTTGCAGACGCTGGATTTCCTTGTCCAGACGCGCCAGTTCCGCACCTTTGTCGATCAAGCCGGCCATTGGCACCAGCACTTCCATCTCGCCGACCAGAGCGGTAGCGGACAGCGGTGCTTCTTCGCCAGCAGCCAGCACGGTGATCGATTCGAGGCGGGCCAGCTTCTTCAGCAGGGCTTCGTTCTCGGTCAGGCGACGCTGATCCTCGGCGCTGACGTTCTTCAGGAACAGCGGCAGCGGTTTACCCGGGCCGATGTTCATTTCGCCACGGATGTTGCGAGTGCCGAGCATCAGGCCCTTGAGCCATTCGATGTCATCTTCGGCCGCCGGATCGATGCGCGTTTCGTTGGCCACCGGCCAAGGTTGCAGCATGATCGTCTTGCCTTCGATACCGGCCAGCGGCGCGATGCGCTGCCAGATTTCTTCGGTGATGAACGGCATGAACGGATGCGCCAGACGCAGGGCGACTTCCAGTACGCGTACCAGGGTGCGACGAGTGCCGCGCTGGCGTTCGACCGGTGCGTTTTCGTCCCACAACACAGGCTTGGACAGTTCCAGGTACCAGTCGCAATACTGGTTCCAGATGAACTCGTACAAGGCTTGTGCGGCCAGGTCGAAACGGAACTGGTCGAGTTGGCGGGTCACTTCGGCTTCGGTGCGTTGCAGCTGCGAAATGATCCAGCGATCAGCCAGGGACAGCTCAAAGGCTTCGCCGTTCTGGCCGCAGTCTTCGCCCTTGTCCAGCACGTAGCGCGCGGCGTTCCAGATCTTGTTGCAGAAGTTGCGATAGCCTTCGACGCGGCCCATGTCGAACTTGATGTCACGACCGGTGGACGCCAGCGAGCAGAAGGTGAAGCGCAGGGCGTCGGTACCGTAGCTGGCGATGCCTTCGGCGAACTCGTCGCGGGTCTGCTTCTCGATCTTCTTCGCCAATTTAGGCTGCATCATGCCGGAGGTGCGTTTCTGCACCAGCGCTTCGAGCTCGATGCCGTCGATGATGTCCAGCGGGTCCAGGACGTTGCCCTTGGACTTGGACATCTTCTGGCCCTGGCCGTCACGCACCAGGCCGTGAACGTACACCGTCTTGAACGGTACCTGCGGCGTGCCGTCTTCGTTTTTCACCAAATGCATGGTGAGCATGATCATCCGGGCAACCCAGAAGAAAATGATGTCGAAGCCGGTCACCAGTACGTCGGTGGAGTGGAATTTCTTCAGGAACTCGGTTTTTTCCGGCCAGCCGAGGGTGGAGAACGTCCACAGGCCCGAGCTGAACCAGGTGTCTAGAACATCGTTGTCCTGTTGCAGCGCTACGTCCGGGCCGAGGTTGTGCTTGGCCCGCACTTCGGCTTCGTCGCGACCGACGTAGACCTTGCCCGACTCGTCGTACCAGGCCGGAATCCGGTGGCCCCACCACAGCTGGCGGCTGATGCACCAGTCCTGGATGTCGCGCATCCACGAGAAGTACATGTTTTCGTACTGTTTCGGCACGAACTGGATACGGCCGTCTTCAACGGCGGCAATCGCAGGCTCGGCCAAAGGCTTGGTGGACACGTACCACTGGTCGGTCAGCCAAGGCTCGATGACGGTGCCGGAGCGGTCGCCTTTCGGCACTTTCAGGGCGTGATCGTCAACGCTGACCAACAGGCCGGCAGCGTCGAACGCGGCGACGATCTGCTTGCGCGCTTCGAAGCGGTCGAGACCGGCATATTCGGCCGGGATCTTGCCGTCGATGGTTTCGTTCAGCGTGCCGTCAAGGTTGAACACCTGGCAGGCCGGCAGGACCGCTGCGTTCTTGTCGAAGATGTTCAGCAGCGGCAGGTTGTGACGCTTGCCGACTTCGTAGTCGTTGAAGTCGTGGGCCGGGGTGATTTTCACGCAGCCGGTGCCGAATTCAGGGTCGCAGTAATCGTCGGCGATGATCGGGATACGGCGGCCAACCAGTGGCAGCTCGACAAATTTGCCGATCAGGGCTTTGTAGCGTTCATCGTTCGGGTTAACGGCCACGGCGGAGTCGCCGAGCATGGTTTCCGGGCGAGTGGTCGCGACGATCAGGAAATCGTTGCCTTCAGCGGTCTTGGCGCCGTCGGCCAGCGGGTATTTCAGGTTCCACAGGAAACCTTTCTCGTCGTGGTTCTCCACTTCGAGGTCGGAAATCGCCGTGTGCAGCTTGGTGTCCCAGTTGACCAGGCGCTTGCCGCGGTAGATCAGGCCGTCTTCGTGCAGGCGTACGAAAGCTTCTTTAACGGCTTCCGAGAGTCCGTCGTCCATGGTGAAGCGCTCGCGGCTCCAGTCAACCGACGAGCCGAGGCGGCGGATCTGACGGCTGATGTTGCCACCGGACTCATCCTTCCACTCCCAGACTTTCTCGAGAAATTTCTCGCGGCCCAGGTCATGGCGGCTCTGGCCCTTGGTTTCGAGCTGACGCTCTACCAGCATCTGCGTGGCGATACCGGCGTGGTCGGTGCCCGGCTGCCACAGGGTGTTGCGACCCTGCATGCGGCGGAAACGGATCAGGGCGTCCATGATCGCGTTGTTGAAGCCGTGACCCATGTGCAGGCTGCCGGTGACGTTCGGCGGCGGGATCATGATGGTGTAGGACTCGCCCGCGCCTTGCGGGGCGAAGTAATTCTCTGACTCCCAGGTGTTGTACCAGGAAGTTTCAATGGCGTGCGGCTGGTAGGTCTTATCCATGCGCGGCGGGACCCTATTGGCATTTATTCAGGAAAAGCCGGGAAGTATAGCGGGGATGAGCCGATGCGCGTAGAGCGAGGTGACAATGGGTGGGGGAAAGTTGTGGTTTTTCGGGAGGTGTTTTGTCAGTGAGGGCGCCATCGCGGGCAAGCCCGCTCCCACAGGGATATGTGTCGTACCAGCATTTTGTGAACGACACTCAACCTGTGGGAGCGAGCCAGCTCGCGATGGCGGTCTGTCAGGCGACCTGATTCAAATCGTTATGCCGCGTTTCCTTCAGGCACAGCACCGCAATCAAACTCAGCACCGCCGCCCCGGACACATAACCGCCGACGTAACTCAACCCGCCCATCGCCACCAGTTTCTGGGCGAAGAACGGCGCTGCGGACGCACCGACGATACCGCCCAGGTTGTAGGCCGCCGAAGCGCCGGTGTAGCGCACGTGAGTGGGGAACAGCTCCGGCAACAGCGCACCCATCGGCGCAAACGTCACGCCCATCAGAAACAGCTCGATGCACAGGAACAGCGCCACGCCCCAGGTCGAACCTTGGGTCAGCAGCGGTTCCATGAGGAACCCTGACAGGATCGCCAGCACACCACCGATGATCAGTACCGGTTTGCGCCCGTAACGGTCGCTGGCCCAGGCCGACAGCGGGGTGGCGGCAGCCATGAACAGCACCGCGAAGCACAGCAGGCCGAGGAAGGTTTCGCGGCTGTAGCCGAGCGTTGTCACGCCGTAACTCAGGGAAAACACGGTGGAGATGTAAAACAGCGCGTAGCACACGACCATCGCGCCGGCGCCCAGCAATACGGGCGCCCAGTATTGGCCGAACAGCTCGAACAGCGGGATCTTCACGCGTTCCTGACGCGCCATGGCGTTGGCGAACACCGGGGTCTCATGCAGCTTGAGGCGCACGTACAGGCCGACCATCACCAGTGCGGCGCTGAGCAGGAACGGAATACGCCAGCCCCATGAGCGGAACTGTTCATCATCCAGCAGCACGGCCAGGGTCAGGAACAGGCCGTTGGCCGCCAGAAAGCCGATGGATGGACCCAGTTGCGGGAACATGCCGAACCACGCGCGCTTGCCTTTGGGTGCGTTCTCCGTGGCCAACAACGCCGCACCACCCCATTCGCCGCCCAGCCCCAAGCCCTGGCCGAAGCGCAGGACACACAGCAGGACCGGTGCCCAGGCGCCAATGCTGTCGTAACCCGGCAGAACGCCGATCAGGGTGGTGCACACGCCCATCAGCAGCAGCGAGGCGACCAGGGTACTCTTGCGGCCGATACGGTCGCCGAAGTGACCGAAAAGGGCCGAACCCAAGGGGCGCGCAAGGAAGGCGATGCCGAACGTGAGAAACGCCGAAAGCATCTGGGCGGTGCCGGATGTCTGCGGAAAGAACACCGGACCGATCACCAGCGCGGCGGCGGTGGCATAGACGTAGAAGTCGTAGAACTCGATGGCGGTGCCGATGAAGCTCGCGGTAGCCACGCGGGTGGCGGAGTTCGTCGGTTGTGCAGGTGTGGAGTCGCTGTAAGTCGTGCTGGTCGTCATGCGGTTATCCCTGACAGTCATGTGCTCCGGTGGAGCGAATTATTATGGTCGAGAACCCAGGGATGTGGGTGGAGGCACGGTCGCTGTTCAAGGTAGGAACAGTCGTCGGTTTGTTGCGGGCTTTGCGGGTGGACAGGCCGGAAGTTGTGAAGTGCGGGGTAAGCACGGGGCCGGCGAGGCTTGGGTAAGCGGTTCGATTATAGGAAGGTGGCTAACGATCGAACAAGAGGGCCCCCTCGCCACAGGGATTTGTGTCGGGTTTTAGATAACCACAGGCATCGAGCTGGTCTGCCAGATCAGCACCCGCGTGACACGGTTGTCCTCGGTCTCGAGAATTTCCAGGCGGTAGCGGCCGATCTTCAGGCACACCGTGCTTTCGGGAATGGTTTCCAGGGCCTCGGTGACCAAGCCGTTCAGGGTTTTCGGGCCATCGCTGGGCAGGTGCCAGCCGAGGCTCTTGTTCAGCTCGCGAATGGACGCGGCACCGTCGATCACCAGACGTCCGTCGGCTTGCGGATGAATGTGCGGATTGTCCAGGCTGTGCTGGCTTTCGAACTCGCCGACGATTTCTTCGAGAATGTCTTCCAGGGTGACGATGCCCAGCACTTCGCCGTATTCGTCGACCACCATGCCCAAGCGCCGCTGCTGCTTGTGGAAGTTGAGCAGTTGCAGCTGCAACGGGGTGCTTTCTGGCACGAAGTACGGCTCGTGGCTGGCCGCCAGCAACGCTTCCCGGGTCAGGCTCGCATCGGGCAGCAAGTGAAGGATGTGCCGGGTGTTGAGGACGGCTTCGACCTGGTTGATATCACTGTGGAACACCGGCAGGCGCGTGCGCTTGTTGTGGCGCAATTGTTCGATGATTTCTTCGATGGAGTCATCGAGATTGATGCCGTCCACGTCGCTGCGCGGTACCAGGATGTCATTGACGGTAATGTTGTCCAGCGCGTGGATGCCTGGCAGCGGGTGAGGGCGGCTTACGGTTTCGGAGGGCGCATGCCGCTCCGTCAGCGCTTCGTCCTCACTTTGTTGCACCACTTTGGTTTTACGGGCGAATGGTCGCGTCAGCAACTGACTGATGCTATTGAGCAGCCATGCCGCGGGATAGATGATTTTCAGCGGCACCCGCAGCAGATTGTTGCCCTGGGCCAGGATCGCATCCGGATAGCGGGTGGCGAGGGCGCGTGGCAAGTAGTCGGAAAACACCAGCAACATGGCACCCGTCCCGAGGCAGGCGACCCACGGGCCGTTCTCGGCCCAGGTGAAAATGGCCAGCAAGGTGCTGATGACTACCACCAGTGCACGGCACAGGGTGTTGCAAAAAATCAGGCTGGCCAGGGGGAAGCTGAGTTTCGCCACCGGTTTGTCGCTGGAACGCGTTGCAGTGCGCTGGGCCAGCAAATGCTGGTGCGCCGCTTCGATGGCGGTAAACAGTCCCGACCATAGAACCAGCAGGGTCACTACCGCGAGCATCGGCCCTATGGGCAAGTCGTCCATTAATGCCGCCCGTCAGATATGCAGGATGTATTCACGAACCAGTTTGCTGCCGAAATACGCCAGCATCAGCAGGCAAAAACCGGCCAGGGTCCAGCGAATGGCTTTGTGCCCGCGCCAGCCGAGGCGATTGCGTCCCCACAGCAGTACGCTGAAAACGACCCAGGCCAGGCAGGCCAGCAGGGTTTTGTGCACCAGATGCTGGGCGAACAGGTTCTCGACGAACAGCCAGCCGGAAATCAGCGACAGCGACAACAGCGTCCAGCCGGCCCAGAGGAAACCGAACAGCAGGCTTTCCATGGTTTGCAGTGGCGGGAAGTTTTTGATCAGCCCGGATGGGTGCTTGTGCTTGAGCTGGTGGTCTTGAATCAGCAGCAGCAAGGACTGGAACACCGCGATGGTGAACATGCCGTAGGCCAGAATCGAAAGCAGGATGTGGGCGAGGATGCCCGGCTCCTCATCGATGACCTGTACCGTGCCGGCGGGGGCAAAATGCGCCAGCATCACGGTCAGGGCCCCAAGCGGGAACAGCAGGACCAGCAGGTTCTCCACCGGAATGCGCGAGCAGGCCAGCAGGGTCAGTGCGATGACCGCCACGGCAATCAGGCTGGCGGCGCTGAAGAAGTCCAGGGCCAGGCCGCCCGGGGTCAGCAGGTGGGTGAGCAGGCTGGCGCTATGGGCCAATACGGCGAGCACGCCGAGCATGACCAGCAGGCGTTTGTTGGCCTTGGCGCCGGAAGCCAGGCGAGTGCCCTGGTAAATGGTCGCAGCGGCATACAAGCAGGCGGCGGCGAGGGTAGTTAGCAAGCTGGGTGACAAGGGGAGCATAAATCCTGTTAGGCAAGCCCGAAAGTCGCTGAGTTTGGCATAGAACCCCCGCCGCACGAAAGACCGCGCAACCCGACAGCGAGGTGTCCGCCGGCCACAGTCTTCGCTATAATCCGCGACCTGCCCACGCCGCAGGCTCGCCGAGCACACGTTTAGTCCGGTCCGGGCCGCCATTATCCCGGTCTACACAGGGCCTGAAAGGATCGCGCAATGTTTGAAAACTTAACCGACCGTCTCTCGCAGACGCTGCGCCATGTCACCGGCAAGGCCAAGCTGACTGAAGACAACATCAAAGACACCCTGCGTGAAGTGCGCATGGCGTTGCTCGAGGCCGACGTCGCCCTGCCTGTGGTCAAGGACTTCGTCAATTCGGTAAAGGAACGCGCCGTCGGCACCGAGGTGTCGCGCAGCCTGACGCCGGGCCAGGCTTTCGTGAAGATCGTCCAGGCCGAACTCGAAAGCCTGATGGGTGCGGCCAACGAAGATTTGAACCTGAGCGCCGTGCCGCCAGCGGTCATCCTGATGGCCGGTTTGCAGGGCGCTGGTAAAACCACCACTGCCGGCAAGCTCGCGCGCTTCCTCAAAGAGCGCAAGAAGAAGTCGGTCATGGTGGTGTCCGCCGACGTTTACCGTCCCGCGGCGATCAAGCAGCTGGAAATGCTCGCCGGTGAAGTCGGCGTTACCTTCTTCCCGTCCGACCTGAGCCAGAAGCCGGTCGAGATCGCGCAAGCGGCTATTAAGGAAGCGAAGCTCAAATTCATCGACGTAGTCATCGTCGATACCGCTGGTCGTCTGCACATCGATGAAGAGATGATGGGCGAGATCAAGGCCCTGCACGCCGCGATCAACCCGGTCGAAACCCTGTTCGTGGTCGACGCCATGACCGGCCAGGATGCCGCCAACACGGCCAAGGCCTTCGGCGATGCATTGCCGCTGACCGGTGTGATCCTGACCAAGGTCGACGGCGACGCCCGTGGCGGTGCCGCTCTGTCGGTGCGTGCGATCACCGGCAAGCCGATCAAGTTCATCGGTATGGGCGAGAAGAGCGAAGCGCTCGATCCGTTCCATCCTGAGCGTATCGCCTCGCGCATCCTCGGCATGGGTGACGTGCTCAGCCTGATCGAGCAGGCGGAAGCGACCCTCGACAAGGACAAGGCCGACAAGCTGGCCAAGAAACTGAAGAAGGGTAAGGGCTTCGATCTCGAAGACTTTCGCGATCAGCTGCAACAAATGAAGAACATGGGCGGCCTCGGTGGCCTGATGGACAAGCTGCCGAACATGGGCGGCGTGAACCTGGCGCAAATGGGCAACGCCCAGGGCGCGGCAGAAAAGCAATTCAAACAGATGGAAGCCATCATCAACTCCATGACCCCGGCCGAGCGCCGCGACCCTGAGATGATCAGCGGTTCGCGCAAGCGTCGGATCGCCATGGGTTCTGGCACTCAGGTGCAGGATATCGGCCGCTTGATCAAGCAGCACAAGCAGATGCAGAAGATGATGAAGAAGTTCTCCGCGAAAGGCGGAATGGCCAAGATGATGCGCGGCATGGGCGGAATGTTGCCCGGCGGCGGCATGCCTAAAATGTAATGAATTCGCGCCGGCTATCAGGTCGGCGCAGCCCCACACGGACGTGGGATACACAGCAAACCCGCACTTGGCGGGAGCTGACCGGCCGTTTTCAACGACGGCTCTATAGCAAATCTGCATGGCGGCCGATAGACCGCCGGAAAAAGTCATTTGCAAAAGTCCGGATATTCCTTAGAATATGCGGCCTTTCGGGCACCCATGCCCGCTGTGCCTTTAGATTTGCAGCACCGACTACAGGAACGATGTTCACATGCTAACAATCCGTCTTGCCCTTGGCGGCTCCAAAAAGCGCCCGTTTTACCACTTGACCGTAACCGACAGCCGCAACCCGCGCGACGGTTCGCACAAGGAACAGGTTGGCTACTTCAACCCTGTTGCTCGTGGTCAGGAAGTTCGTCTGTCCGTGAACCAAGAGCGCGTAGCCTACTGGCTGAGCGTTGGTGCACAACCTTCTGAGCGCGTTGCTCAGTTGTTGAAGGAAACTGCTAAGGCTGCGGCCTGAGCAATATGAACGCGACGCCAGCCATTGCTGATGATTTGATCGTTATCGGCAAGATTTATTCTGTTCACGGCGTTCGCGGCGAAGTGAAGGTGTACTCCTTTACTGATCCGATTAAAAACCTGCTGGACTACAAAACCTGGACGCTCAAGCGTGACGGCAATGTAAAGCAGGTAGAGCTGGTCAGCGGACGCGGGAACGACAAGTTCCTGGTCGCAAAGCTCAAGGGTCTCGATGATCGCGAAGAAGCTCGTCTTCTGGCCGGTTATGAGATCTGCGTGCCGCGCAACCTGTTCCCTGAACTCACCGACGGCGAGTACTACTGGTACCAGCTGGAAGGTCTCAAGGTCATCGACACTCTCGGACAACTGTTCGGGAAAATCGATCACCTGCTGGAGACCGGCTCGAACGATGTCATGGTGGTCAAGCCTTGCGCTGGCAGCCTGGATGATCGCGAACGCCTGTTGCCCTATACCGAGCAATGCGTGTTGGCCATCGACCTGGCAGCAGGTGAGATGAAGGTGGATTGGGACGCGGATTTCTAACGTGGCTAACTTGCGCGTAGAAGTGATCAGTCTGTTTCCCGAGATGTTTTCCGCCATCAGCGAGTACGGCATCACCAGTCGGGCGGTGAAACAGGGGCTCTTGCAGCTCACCTGTTGGAATCCGCGAGACTACACGACGGATCGACATCACACTGTGGACGATCGCCCGTTTGGCGGTGGTCCGGGCATGGTGATGAAGATCAAGCCCCTGGAAGATGCTCTGGTTCAGGCCAAGGCAGCAGCCGGGGAGGCGGCGAAGGTGATTTACCTGTCCCCCCAAGGCCGTCAACTGACTCAGTCGGCGGTACGCGAGTTGGCGAATCTGGATGCATTGATCCTGATTGCCGGCCGCTATGAAGGCATTGACGAGCGTTTTATTGATGCTCATGTCGATGAAGAGTGGTCGATTGGCGACTATGTACTGTCTGGCGGCGAGCTGCCGGCGATGGTCCTGATCGATGCGGTTACACGACTGCTGCCTGGAGCTTTAGGGCATGCGGACTCCGCCGAGGAAGATTCCTTTACGGATGGTTTGCTGGATTGCCCGCACTACACCCGACCGGAGGTGTATGCGGATCAGCGTGTTCCCGACGTATTGCTAAGTGGCAATCACGCGCACATCCGGCGTTGGCGTTTACAGCAGTCCCTTGGTCGGACCTTTGAACGACGCGCCGATCTTCTGGAAAGCCGCTCGCTTTCTGGAGAAGAGAAGAAGCTGCTCGAGGAATACATCCGCGAGCGGGACGATAGTTAACAACGTATCGATGGTAGATCCGACGATTTACCTTAGGAGCACAGCATGACTAACAAAATCATCCTTGCACTCGAAGCAGAGCAGATGACCAAAGAGATCCCTACCTTTGCCCCGGGCGACACCATTGTCGTTCAGGTGAAAGTGAAGGAAGGCGACCGTTCGCGTCTGCAAGCGTTCGAAGGTGTTGTTATCGCCAAGCGTAACCGCGGCGTAAACAGTGCATTCACCGTTCGTAAAATCTCCAACGGTGTTGGCGTAGAGCGTACTTTCCAGACCTACTCCCCGCAAATCGACAGCATGGCTGTCAAGCGTCGCGGTGACGTACGTAAAGCCAAGCTGTACTACCTGCGTGACCTGTCGGGTAAAGCAGCTCGCATCAAGGAAAAACTGGCTTAAGTCCAGCTTCCGATGCAAAAAAAAGCAGCCTGCGGGCTGCTTTTTTGTTGTCTGCGATTTATCTTCCCTGGCCGTATTGCCGGTCTTGCCTGAGCCTTTATGCCTGCCATTGATCATCCCCTGATTGACCAGTTTCTCGACGCTCTTTGGCTGGAGAAAGGTCTCTCCGATAACACTCGAGACGCCTATCGTAGTGACCTGGCGTTGTTCAACGGCTGGTTACAGGACAATGGACTGGAGCTGGTCAATGCCGGGCGAGAGTTGATTCTCGACCACCTGGCCTGGCGCCTGGAGCAAAACTACAAGCCTCGTTCCACTGCTCGATTTCTCTCCGGTGTACGAGGCTTCTATCGCTATTTGCTACGGGAAAAGATGATCGCCGTCGATCCAACGTTACGGATTGATATGCCGCAGCTCGGCAGGCCACTGCCGAAATCCTTGTCGGAGGCCGACGTCGAGGCGCTACTGGCGGCACCGGACTTGAGTGAGGCAATCGGTCAGCGCGACCGGGCCATGCTTGAAGTGCTGTACGCCTGTGGCTTGCGGGTGACCGAGCTGATCAGCCTCACCCTGGAACAGGTCAATTTGCGCCAGGGCGTGTTGCGAGTGATGGGCAAGGGCAGCAAGGAGCGATTGGTGCCAATGGGCGAGGAGGCGATTGTCTGGGTCGAGCGCTACATGCGTGATGCTCGCGGCGAACTGCTTGGCGGGCGTCCCAGCGATGTGTTGTTTCCCAGTCAGCGTGGCGAGCAGATGACCCGCCAGACCTTCTGGCACCGGATCAAGCATCAGGCCAGGGTGGCCGGGATAGGCAAGTCACTGTCACCACACACCTTGCGCCATGCCTTCGCCACACACCTGCTCAACCACGGCGCAGACCTGCGGGTGGTGCAGATGCTGCTGGGGCACAGCGATTTGTCGACGACACAGATCTACACCCATGTTGCCCGGGCACGGCTGCAGGATCTGCATGCCAAACACCACCCCCGGGGTTAACCGAAACCCTGTGGGAGCGAGCTTGCTCGCGATAGCGGCCTGACAGTCGATACATGTTTTGGATGTGATGCCGTCATCGCGAGCAAGCTCGCTCCCACAGGGGGTTGTGGTGATCACAATGTCTTGCATCAGGTGCATTCGGCCATGCGAACCTTATGTGATAGGCTGAGCCGGTTTGCACGATGGGCGGTTATGACCCGGTGTTTCGGCACGGGCGTTCTGATCGTCCCATATGTTCGCCTTCAGGAGTTCTCATGCGTCTGACCCAGATTTTCGCCGCCGCAGCCATTGCGTTGGTCAGCACCTTTGCCGTCGCCGATGACGCGGCCGACAAAGCCATTCGTAAAAGCCTGGAAAACCTCCAGCTCGAAGTGCCGGTAGAGACCATCACCGCCAGCCCGTTGCCGGGCCTGTACGAAGTCAAACTAAAAGGCAGCCGTGTGCTCTACGCCAGCGCCGACGGCCAGTACGTGGTTCAGGGCTACCTGTTCGATCTCAAGGACGGCAAGCCGGTCAACCTGACCGAGAAGACCGAGCGCCTGGGCATCTCCAAGCTGATCAACGACATCCCGGTTGCCGAAACCGTTGTCTACCCGGCCATTGGCGAAACCAAGTCGCACATCACCGTATTCACCGACACCACCTGCCCGTACTGCCACAAGCTGCACGCCGAAGTGCCTGAGCTGAACAAGCGCGGCATCGAAGTGCGTTACGTCGCGTTCCCGCGCCAGGGCCTGGGCTCGCCGGGTGACGAACAGCTGCAAGCGGTGTGGTGCTCGAAGGACAAGAAGGCGGCCATGGATAAAATGGTCGACGGCAAGGAAATCAAGGCCGCCAAGTGCGATAACCCGGTTTCCAAACAGTTCGCACTCGGCCAGTCGATCGGCGTGAACGGTACACCGGCCATCGTTTTGGCCGACGGTCAGGTCATTCCGGGCTACCAGCCTGCGCCACAAGTCGCCAAACTGGCGCTGGGCGCAAAGTAAATTCGCATCGTCACGGCAAGCCTTGACGATCATGGTCCGGTAGCGACATTCGCCGGGCCATCAATAGAGAGCCGCGAGTCTGCGGTTGTTTTCACGGCCGGCCTCGAGTCGGCCGTTTTATGGGGAGTTCACAGTGAAACCGGTCAAAGTAGGCATCTGTGGGTTAGGAACCGTCGGTGGCGGTACCTTCAACGTACTTCAGCGCAACGCCGAGGAAATTGCTCGTCGTGCCGGGCGTGGGATCGAAGTGGCACAAATTGCCATGCGCACGCCAAAGCCTCAGTTCCAAACGACCGGTATTGCGATTACCAACGATGTCTTCGAAGTGGCCACGAACCCTGAGATCGACATCGTTATAGAGCTGATGGGCGGCTACACCGTTGCCCGCGAGCTGGTACTCAAGGCCATCGAGAATGGCAAGCATGTGGTCACCGCGAACAAGGCACTTATCGCCGTTCACGGTAATGAAATTTTCGCCAAGGCCCGCGAGAAGGGCGTGATCGTTGCGTTCGAAGCGGCGGTAGCCGGTGGCATCCCGGTGATCAAGGCGATCCGCGAAGGCCTGTCCGCCAACCGTATCAACTGGGTAGCCGGCATCATCAACGGCACCGGCAACTTCATCCTGACGGAAATGCGCGAGAAGGGTCGCACCTTCGAAGACGTATTGGCCGAAGCCCAGGCCCTGGGTTACGCCGAAGCCGATCCGACCTTCGACGTCGAGGGTATCGACGCCGCTCACAAGCTGACGATCCTGGCGTCCATCGCGTTCGGCATTCCGTTGCAGTTCGACAAGGCTTACACCGAAGGCATCACCAAACTGACCACCGCCGACGTCAACTACGCCGAAGCGCTGGGTTACCGCATCAAGCACCTGGGCGTGGCGCGCAGCACCGCGGCCGGCATCGAACTGCGCGTGCACCCGACGCTGATTCCGGCCGATCGCCTGATCGCCAACGTCAACGGCGTGATGAACGCGGTGATGGTCAACGGCGATGCTGCCGGTTCGACCCTGTTCTACGGCGCTGGCGCCGGCATGGAGCCGACCGCTTCGTCGGTGATTGCTGACCTGGTGGACGTGGTCCGTGCCATGACTTCCGACCCGGAAAACCGCGTGCCGCACCTGGCGTTCCAGCCGGACTCGCTGTCGGCTCACCCGATCCTGCCGATCGAAGCCTGCGAAAGCGCCTACTACCTGCGTATCCAGGCCAAGGACCATCCGGGCGTGTTGGCTCAGGTCGCGAGCATCCTCTCGGAGCGCGGCATCAACATCGAGTCGATCATGCAGAAGGAAGCCGAGGAGCACGACGGCCTGGTGCCGATGATCCTGCTGACCCACCGCGTGCTGGAACAGCACATCAACGACGCCATTGCTGCTCTGGAAGCCTTGGCGGGTGTGGTCGGTCCGGTAGTACGGATCCGTGTCGAGCACCTGAACTAAGCCGATATCGTTGACCGGGCTCGCTTGCGGGCCCGGCACTACGAACACTGTCCATTGGAGTCAGTCATGCGTTACATCAGTACCCGCGGCCAGGCACCGGCCCTGAATTTCGAAGACGTCCTGCTGGCAGGTCTTGCCACCGACGGCGGTCTGTACGTCCCGGAAAACCTGCCACGTTTCACTCAGGAAGAAATTGCTTCCTGGGCCGGCCTGCCGTATCACGAGCTGGCTTTTCGCGTCATGCGCCCGTTCGTCACCGGCAGCATTCCGGATGCCGATTTCAAAAAGATTCTTGAAGAAACCTACGGTGTGTTCGCCCACAGCGCCGTTGCGCCGCTGCGTCAGCTGAACGGCAATGAATGGGTGCTGGAGCTGTTCCACGGCCCGACCCTGGCGTTCAAGGACTTCGCCCTGCAACTGCTCGGTCGCTTGCTCGATTACGTGCTGGAAAAGCGCGGCGAGCGCGTGGTGATCGTCGGCGCCACCTCCGGTGACACCGGTTCGGCCGCCATCGAAGGCTGCAAGCACTGCGAAAACGTCGACATCTTCATCCTGCACCCGCACAACCGCGTGTCCGAAGTGCAGCGTCGGCAGATGACCACCATTTTCGGTGAGAACATCCACAACATCGCCATCGAAGGCAACTTCGATGACTGCCAGGAAATGGTCAAGGCGAGCTTCGCCGACCAGGGTTTCCTCAAGGGCACGCGCCTGGTGGCGGTGAACTCGATCAACTGGGCGCGGATCATGGCCCAGATCGTTTACTACTTCCACGCAGCCCTGCAACTGGGCGGCCCGGCACGTTCGGTGTCGTTCTCGGTGCCGACCGGCAACTTCGGCGACATCTTCGCCGGTTACCTGGCACGCAACATGGGCCTGCCGATCAACCAGTTGATCGTCGCCACCAACCGCAACGACATCCTGCACCGCTTCATGAGCGGCAACCAGTACGTCAAGGATACCCTGCACGCTACGCTGTCGCCGTCCATGGACATCATGGTGTCGTCGAACTTCGAACGCCTGCTGTTCGACCTGCATGGTCGCAATGGCGCAGCAATCGCCGGGCTGATGGATTCGTTCAAGCAGGGCGGCGGTTTCAGCGTCGAGCAAGAGCGCTGGACCGAAGCCCGCAAGTTGTTCGACTCGCTGGCCGTGGATGACGCGCAAACCTGCGAAACCATCGCTGAAGTCTACGAGCAGACTGGCGAAGTGCTGGATCCACACACGGCCATCGGCGTGAAAGCTGCGCGGGAATGCCGTCGCAGCCTGGACATTCCAATGGTGATCCTGGGCACCGCCCACCCGGTCAAATTCCCGGACGCCGTGGAAAAAGCCGGTGTAGGAAAAGCGCTCGAGCTGCCTGCACATCTTTCTGATTTGTTTGAACGAGACGAACGTTGCACCGTATTGCCAAATGACCTGAAGGCCGTGCAGGCCTTTGTCAGTCAGCATGGCAACCGCGGCAAGCCGCTGTAACCGGTCAGCGCTGTTACATTTTGAAGCCCGTCTCCTGACGGGCTTTTTCATTGTGCGCCAGGCATGGCGCGTTGCGCATAAGCGCAACCAGTTTGGCTGTGGTGGCCACGCTGGTGACTTGGAGGTGAAAGTCCTCTACACACCCGGCAAGGGGAAGTGTTAGCCAGAGGCAAGGGTGTCGCGGGTGACTGC
>NZ_JBFTOU010000040.1:0-35251 GCF_056398125.1 Pseudomonas sp. 05L36
GTGCAACTGGTCGCCGGGCATCGGGTCAATCGCCGTGATACGGCGAGCAAGCGCTACGCCTCGCGTTTCGCCAACAACCTGCGCCGCCGCCTGCTCAAGGACGCCACCCCGGACACCGGTTGCGGCCTGAAGCTGATCGAGCGCGCGGCATTCTTGCGCCTGCCGTACTTCGACCACATGCATCGCTATATTCCGGCGCTGATCCAGCGCCATAACGGCCGCATGATCGTGCACCCGGTCAACCACCGGCCACGCACGGCCGGGGTGTCGAAATACGGCAACATCGACCGCGCGCTGGTCGGCATTCTCGATTTGTTCGGTGTCTGGTGGCTGATCAAACGCACGCGGTTGAACACCATTGCCCAGGAGATTGAAGGATGAATCTCTCCCGCGAAGCCTTGTGGCTGATCGTCGGTTTTGCCGGCCAGATCGCCTTTACCGGGCGGTTTGTCCTGCAGTGGCTGTACAGCGAGTACAAGAAACGCAGTGTGATCCCGGTGAGCTTCTGGTACCTGAGCATCGTCGGCAGCACCTTGCTGCTCGCCTATGCCATTTACCGTGAAGACCCGGTGTTCATCGCCGGCCAGGCCTTTGGCTCCATCGTCTACTTTCGCAACCTGCAATTGATCAAAAAAAGCAAACACCTAAAGGAGTAGGTCATGCGCGGATCGTTATCGACCCGAAATATTACGTTGCTCGTGACTATCGCGATTGCGTTGCTGTTTTTCTGGGGACTGGGCAGCGTGCCGTTCCTCAGTGTCAACGAGGCCCGCCGCGCCGTCACCGTGCGCGAAATGCGTGAGGCAGGCAGCTGGCTGCTGCCTTATATGAACGGCGACTTGTACTTGTCCAAGCCGCCGTTTTTCTATTGGGCCGGCCTGGTTTCAACGGCGGTGCTGGGCAGCTTGTCCGAGTGGAGCGTGCGCCTGCCTTCGGCGTTGGCCGCCGCCTTGTGCTGTGTTGGCACTTATCTGTACGGCGTTCGGCAGGCGGGGCGACAGGTCGGTCTGTTCGCTGTGGTGTTCCTGGCCGCGAACGGTGCCTTCAGCCTGTTCGCACGGCGCTCGGAAATCGAGATGCTGTTGACCCTGCTGTGCTTCGGTGCGCTGTTGGCAGCCTGGCAGTTCATTTTCCTGCAAGGCCGGGTCTTGTGGAGTCGGCTCAGCTACGTGCTGCTGGGCTGCGCGCTGCTGACCAAAGGCCCCGTTTGCCTGTTGTGGGTGACGGCACCGATTCTGGCTTATGCGCTGATCTACCGTGATGCCCGGGCCAAGGCTTACCTGTGCGACGGTTGGGGCTGGCTGATTGCCGTGGTGCTGGGCAGTTCCTGGTACTTGGCGGTGTCGGTGAGTCAGGGCTGGGGCATCTGGGCCTCGATCATCAGCGAAGACATCGTGAAGAAGATCGACGGACAGGGCGCCGAAGCCTGGTACGCGTACCTGCTGTACCTGGCCGGGGATTTCTTCCCGTTCTGGCTGATCGTGTTCGTACAGCCGCGCAAGTTCTGGGCAATGATCCGCGCGCGCCGCGAGGCGGGCATGTTGCTGATTTGCAGCCTGTTGCCGCTGCTGGTTTTTTCCCTGTTCACCGAAAAGCATGGCAAATACCTGTTGCCGGTTTATCCGTCGATGGCATTGCTGCTGGCAATGCACTGGTCGGCGTTGCTCGAGGACCTGAAGGGGCGCTGGCGCACGGTCCTGGCCGTTGTGCCCTACGTGATGCTGGCCGGGTTCGTGGTGTTCTACATGTTCGTCGAAGCGCGGGTGCTGTCGCACCGGGTTGGCGGTCTTGAGCAGGTGGCCACGCTGGCCGACGGGCAGCCGGGGCAGAAGGCCTATACCCTCGGTGAGCCGGATATCCGTCTGGTCTATTACATGGGCCGGCCGGTGGCGCCGCTGACAGTGGCGCAGTTGCAGTCCGAGTCGCGTCCGGCTGGGCTGCTGTTTGTGCAAGAACCCCTCGCACCGGAACTGCAGAACCTTGCGTCGTGCCAGGTCGGTGAAATCAACCCGTACCTGAAACCGGACCGTTCAGCGTTGCTGGTGCGCATGGGCGGAGACTGCCGCTGATCGGCTTCCCGGCCGAACACACACGCCAGCACATCACCCGTTCGGACTAGGCAGGGCTAACGATTCTGTCGCGTCCGGCCGGCGCCAAACTTCATGCTCAAAGGGGTGTTGCGCCACGCGCGCCCCGCCAAACGAGCAGAAGGCGCCGCGATGGAGTTTGCATTCAGCGACGAACAGGAAATGATCCGCGCATCGGCCGAGGGCTTCCTCGCCGATGTCTCGGATTCTGCCGCCGTGCGCGCGGCTATGGTCAGTGAACGGGGTTTTGACGAAGCCCTCTGGCAGCGTCTGTGCCAGGAAATGTACTGGCCAGCGATTCACATCCCCGAAACCTATGGCGGCCTCGGCCTGGGCTTTGTCGAGCTGGCAATCCTGCTGGAACAGATGGGCCGGCGCTTGCTGTGCTCGCCGTTTTTCGCCACCGCCTGCATGGCCACGCCCGCGCTGTTGCTGGCCGCCAATGATGAACAGAAGCAGTGCTGGTTGCCGTCGATTGCCGACGGCAGCGTGACCGCAACGCTGGCGTTCAGCAGTGCCAATGGCTGGTCGGCCGACGTCGTTCAGGCAACGGTGGTGGCCGAAGGCGACGGGTTCGTCCTCGACGGCACCCTCAAGTATGTGCTCGACGGCCATGGCGCCGACCTGTTGATCATTGCCGCACGACAACCCGGAACCACTGGCGAAAAGGGCATCAGCCTGTTTGCCGTGAGCGCCGTACGCGCAGGCATCGAACGGCAGATGCTGCCGACCATGGACCAGACCCGCCGCCAGGCGCGGATCCAGCTCAAGGGCCTGTACCTTGAAGCCGACTGCCTGCTGGGTGAATTCGGCAACGGCTGGTCGCACCTTGAGCGAGTCCTGCAACTGGCCTGCATCGGCTTGGCTGCCGAGCAGACCGGCGGCGCGCAGCAGGTGCTCGACCTCAGCGTGGCCTACATGCAGGAGCGCCAACAGTTCGGTCGCCCGATTGCCAGTTTCCAGGCCCTCAAACACCGCGCCGCCGACATGATGCTGCAAGTCGAATGCGCGCGATCGGCCAGTTACTACGCCGCGTGCGTGGCCCAGGAAGTCCTCGACCCGCAGGGTAATCCGCAGGTCGCGGCCGAACTACCGCTGGCGGCGGCGCTGGCCAAGGCGCAGTGCTCGGAAACCTATTTCCATTGCGCGTCCGAATCGATCCAGTTGCACGGTGGCGTCGGTTTCACCTGGGAATACGACCCGCACCTCTACTTCAAGCGCGCCCGCGCCAGCGAGAGTTTCCTCGGGCTACCGGCCTGGCATCGCGAGCGGATTGCCGCGGTGATTCTGGGAGAGCAGCCATGAAAATCAGTTTCAGCGAGCAGGACGAACGCTTCCGTCGGGAAGTCGCCGACTGGATGCGCGCCAACCTCTGCGGTGAGTTCGAGGACCTGCGTTTTCGCGGCGGCCCGGGCGATGAGCATATGTTTCCCGAAGAGCGCAAAGTCTGGGAACGCAAACTCGCCGAAGGCGGCTGGACCTGTGTCGGCTGGGCGCCGGAGCATGGCGGGCGCGGATTGTCGATCACCCAGCAGGTGATTTTCAACGAAGAGTACGCCCGCTCCGGCGGCCCCGGCCGCATGGGCCATATCGGCGAAGGGCTGGCCGGGCCGACCATCGCCGCGTTCGGCACGGTCGAACAGCAACAGCGCTTTTTGCCTGGGATCGTCAGCGGTACGTCGTTCTGGTGCCAGGGCTATTCAGAGCCGGGCGCCGGTTCCGACCTGGCCAATGTCAAGACCCGCGCAACGCTGGATGAAGCGACCGGCCAATGGCTGATCAACGGGCAAAAAGTCTGGACCTCCCTGGCCCACGAGTCGGACTGGTGTTTTGTCATCGCCCGCACCGAACCGGGCAGCGTCGGCCATCGCGGTCTGTCGTTCCTGCTGGTGCCGATGGCCCAGACGGAAATCACCGTACGACCGATCGAGCAACTGACCGGCACCTCGGAATTCAATGAAGTGTTCTTCGACGATGCCCGAACCGACGCCACCAACATCATCGGCGCGCCGGGCGAAGGCTGGAAGATTGCCATGGCGCTGCTGGGTTTCGAGCGCGGTGTCTCGACCCTCGGCCAGCAGATGCAGTTTCAGAACGAACTCAATGAAATCATCGCCATCGCCAAGTCCAATGGCGCCGACCGCGATCCTATCCTGCGTCAGCGCCTGGCTGAGGCCTGGAGCGGGTTGCGGATCATGCGCTACAACTCGCTGCGCATGCTCTCGGGTAGCCAGGACGGATCGCTGCGCAAAGAGGCGACCATCTACAAACTGTTCTGGTCAACCTGGCACGCCAGCCTCGGCAAGTTGGCGATGGACGTCCTTGGCGCCGAAGCGGAATTGCTCGAAGCCGGGCCTTATCAACTGACCTGCTTGCAGTCGCTGTACCTGTTCAGCCGCGCCGACACCCTGTACGGCGGCAGCAACGAAATCCAGCGCAACATCATCGCCGAGCGTGCCTTGGGCATGCCCAAAGAGCCGCGTCCGCGCGCCTGAAAGGAGAGAGTTCATGTCTGTACCTCAATATGTTGAAGGTCGCGGCCTGCTGCGCGGCAAGTCGGTACTGATCACCGCCGCCGCCGGTGCCGGGATCGGTTTTTCCGCCGCCGTGCGTGCCGCCGAAGAAGGCTGCCGTGCGTTGATGATCAGCGATATCCATGAAGGCCGGTTGGCCGAAGCGGTGCTGAAGATCCGCGAAACCACCGGGCTGCAACAGGTCTTCGGCCAGGTCTGCAACGTCGCCGACGAAGCTCAGGTGCAACAGCTGATCGCCTGCGCCGAGCGTGACCTGCAAGGCGTCGATGTGCTGATCAACAACGCGGGCCTCGGCGGCTCGCGGTTGCTGGTGGACATGGCCGACGAAGAGTGGAATCGGGTCATCGACGTGACGCTCACCGGCACCATGCGCATGACCCGCGCCATGCTGCCGAAAATGATGGAGCGGCGTGCCGGGGTGATCGTCAACAACGCCTCGGTGCTGGGTTGGCGCGCGCAGAAAGAACAGGCGCACTACGCCGCCGCCAAGGCCGGGGTCATGGCGCTGACCCGCTGCGCAGCGGTCGAGGCGGCCGACTACGGCATCCGCATCAACGCGGTCAGCCCGAGCATTGCCCTGCACGATTTCCTGCGCAAATCTGCGCCCCAGGCAGTGCTCGATCAACTGGCCGCCAACGAAGCGTTCGGCCGCGCCGCCGAAGTCTGGGAAGTGGCCAACGTGATGATGTTCCTGGCCAGCGACTACAGCTCCTACATGACCGGCGAAGTGTTGTCGGTGTCCAGCCAGAGGGCGTGACCATGCCACGTATTTTCGACACGCCGATGGCCTTGTTCGACGCCGTGGGCGAATCACTCGGCGTCAGCGACTGGCTGCTGCTTGAGCAGGACCGCATCGACCGGTTCGCCGACGCCACTGGCGATCACCAGTGGATTCACGTCGATCCGCTCAAGGCCGCCAGCGGCCCGTTTGGCACCTGCATTGCCCATGGTTACCTGAGCCTGTCGCTGGTCAATCTGTTCTTGCCGCAGATCGTCGAAGTCCGTGGCCTGGCCATGGGCGTCAACTATGGCTGCGAGCGGGTGCGCTTCCCCTCGGCGGTGCGCGTCGGCTCGCGGGTGCGCGGCAGTGCACAACTGATCGCGGTCGAGGAAGTGAAGGGCGGTGTGCAGGCGACCGTCCGCGTCAGCGTCGAGATCGACGGCGAGGAACGTCCAGGCGTCGTGGTCGACACCATCAGCCGCTATTACCCGGCCTGACCTTCAACAGCATTTTCGAGGAATCCAGCATGAAAGAAGCCGTCATCGTATCGACCGCCCGTACTCCGATCGGCAAAGCCTTTCGCGGTGCGTTCAATGACACCGAAGCGCCGCAACTGGGCGGCCATGTGGTGCGCGAAGCCGTGCGCCGTGCCGGCATCGAGCCGGGTGAAGTGGACGACGTGATCATCGGCGCCGCCGCGCAGCAGGGTACGCAGTCCTATAACCTTGGGCGCCTGTGCGCAATTGCCGGTGGCTTGCCGGCATCGGTTGCCGGGATGGCCGTCGAGCGCCAGTGCTCGTCGGGCCTGATGAGTATCGCCATGGCCGCCAAAGGCATCATGTGCGACGAAATCGACATCGCCGTGGCCGGTGGCCTGGAGTCGATTTCCCTGGTGCAGAACAAGCACAAGAACCTCTTTCGCAACCAGTCGGCTTCGGTGATCGAGCTGGACCCGCACGCCTATATCCCGATGATCGAAACCGCCGAGATCGTCTCCGCGCGCTATGGCATCTCCCGCGACGAGCAGGACGAATACAGCTACCAGAGCCAGCTGCGTACCGCACAGGCCCAGAGCGCCGGGCGCTTCGACCGCGAGCTCGCGCCGCTGGCCAGCCGCCAGATGATCGTCGACAAAGCCACGGGCGAAACCCGCTATGAATCCGTCACTTTGCTGCGCGATGAGTGCAACCGCGTCGACACCACTCTCCAGAGCTTGAATGCGCTGGAGCCGGTGTGGCCGGGCGGTCAGTGGAGCGAAAAGGGTCGTTTCATCACCGCCGGCAATGCCTCGCAGTTGTCCGACGGCGCGTCGGCTTCGGTGTTGATGAGCGCGAAAATGGCCGAGAAACGTGGCCTGGAACCGCTGGGGATCTATCGCGGCATGGCCGTCGCCGGCTGCAATTCCGACGAGATGGGCATCGGCCCGATTTACGCCATTCCCAAGCTGCTCAAGCGCCACGGCCTGAGCATGGACCACATCGGCCTGTGGGAGTTGAACGAAGCGTTCGCCTGTCAGGTGCTGTACTGCCGCGACACCCTGGGCATTCCGGCTGAACGGTTGAACGTCAACGGCGGGGCGATCTCCATCGGCCATCCGTTCGGCATGTCCGGTGCGCGGATGGTCGGCCACGCGTTGGTCGAAGGCCAGCGTCGCGGTTTGCGTTACGTGGTGGTGAGCATGTGCATCGGTGGCGGCATGGGCGCTGCTGCTCTGTTCGAGGTGGTCTGAATGATCAGCGCACAACAGATTCAGGCGACCATGGCCCGCTACGTGGAGCTGGTGGATGCCGGCGACATCGACGGCATCCTCGCGCTCTACGCCAAGGACGCCACCGTTGAAGACCCGGTCGGTCACGCGCCGTTGCAGGGCATCGACGCCATCGCGCGCTTTTACCGTGAAGGACTGGGGGCGATGAAAGTCTCCGCAACCCAGACCGGCCCGGTGCGCGCGACACTCAACGGTTGCGGCGCGATGCCGTTCCGGGTCGACATGGAGTGGGGCGGGCAATCGTGCTCGCTGCATGTGATCGACGTGATGGAGTTCGATGCCGACGGCAAGGTCCGCTCGATGAAAGCCTTCTGGAGTGAGGTTAACGTGACCGCGCGAGGTGCAGCATGAACCTGGAGCAGCGGATCGCCCGTCTGGAAGCGCTGGAGGATATCCGCCAGCTCAAGCATCGCTACCTCAACGCCTGCGACCTCAAGCAGGTCGAGGTGATTGCCGACTGCTTTGCCGAAGGTGAAGTGCTGATCGATTACGGTCTGTTGGGGATCTTCCGTGAGCGCGACAGTTTTGTCGCGCTGTACCGCGAACTGGCTTGCCATGAGCGGGTGATCGACCTGCATCATGGCGCCAACCCGGAAATCGAGGTGCTGAGCGAGGATCAGGCCCAGGGCCGTTGGGCCCTGTGGTATTTCAACCTGGATGGCGAGAGCGGGGCGACGCGGCAGTTGGGTGGGTTCTATCAGGACCGTTACCAGCGTATTGCCGGCCAATGGAAGATCGTCGCCACCCGTTTTACCGCTCACTCGGAAGTGGCGCGTTCCTGAAGACGGCTCACTCAAGAGCTGGCCCCTGTGGGAGCGAGCCTGCTCGCGATGACGGCATGTCAGGCAACATCAATGTTGAATGTGCCGTCCCCTTCGCGAGCAAGCTCGCTCCCACAGTTTTTTGTGGTGACGCCGGCATTGCGAGTATCCCCAATCCCCTGTGGGAGCGGGCTTGCTCGCGAAGGCGGCGTGTCAGGCAACATTGATATTGGATATGCTTACAGCCATATCCGGATTCTGCGTCCGGCCGGTTTCGTAGTAGGCCTTGAGGTTCTCGGCAATCTGCCGCACAACTTTGTTGAAGGCTTTTCCCAAAAATAATTCCATCAGCCTGCCACCGCGCAGGCTGTATCTCATTTGCAGGGTGATGCGGGTCGCGTCGCCTTCGGCTTGCAAGGCATAACTGAAGCTCGCCTGGCGAAACGGAAAGGGCGAGTCATTGCCGCCCTTGTGCAGCCGCAACACGAACCCCTTGCCTTCCTGCCACTGCACCACGCTTTCATCCAGATACTGACCGCCCTTGCGCAACACCCGGCGACTGGCGCCGAGGCCTTCCGTTGCGCCTGGATGAAACTGGCAACCGGTCAGGCCCGGCACATAGTGCGGGGCGAGGCTCAGGTCGCGCAGTTTGGTCCATGCCGCTTGTGGGGACAGGTCAAGCCGTACACTGTGACTGGCAATCGCGGGCATGTCGGAGCTCCTCTTATGAATGGGATTGGGCCGCGTCGAGAAACGCCGGGCGTTCACCTGCGCCATGCACCGCGATGTCCGCGCCGCTGACATAACGGGCCAGCTTCGAGGCCAGGTACAGACAGGTGTCGCCAATGTCTTCCGGAGTTGCCAGGCGTTGCAACGGAATGGTCGCCGCCACCCGGGCAATGCCCGCGTCGTCACCATAATGCATGGCCGACTGCTCGGTGAGAATCAGCCCGGCGGTCACGGCGTTGACCCGCACCTTCGGCGCCCATTCCACCGCCAGCGAAGTGGTCAGGTTCAGCAGACCGGCCTTGGCCGCGCCATAAGCGGCGGTGCCGGGGGAAGGGCGGGTGGCGCTGACACTGCAGATGTTGATGATCGCACCGCCGTCGGTCTGGGCCTGCATCACCTGGTTGGCCTGCTGGCACAGGTTCAGCGGTGCAATCAGGTTCAATCGGATGATAGCCTCGCTGAAACGCGGCGAGGCTGTCGCGGCGTCGGCATTCGGTGACCCTCCGGCGTTGTTGACCAGCACATCGAGGCGCCCGAAGCGCTCGACGATTTGTGCGATCAAGCGCCCGGATTGCTCGACATCGCGCAGGTCGCAGGACAGGAACAGCGCCTCGCGCCCGGTGCTGGCCGGCAGGGTTGGCGGGGCTTCGCGACCGCAGATCACCACCTCGGCGCCGCAGTCGAGGAAGCACTGGCTGATGCCGCGCCCCACACCTTTGCCACCGCCGGTGACCAGTACCACTTTGCCGTGAAAGTCCATTGGATCAAGCATGGGAATTCTCTTTTTGTCGCTCGGGAATGCCGTCGATGCTAGGTCTGTGGTCCCTGTAATCCAACGTCCGATGAGACTAGGAACGGTGTAGGAGCGAGCTTGCTCGCGATGGACGTCAACGATAACGCGTAAAACCTGATGCCCCGCGCTGTCCTGGCCTCCTTCGCGAGCGAGCTCGCTCCTACAGGTGGGGGGCGTAGTCTTGTCGGACGATGTTGATCACCCGGTCCGTCGGAATAATCCGGCTACAACAACAGGCCGGGAGGACACCTTATGGGCGCTTCAGCGCAAGGGCACTTCGTTACGCTGCCGGATGGTTTGCAGCTGCACTATCGTGACGTCGGCAATGGCGAGCCGGTGATTTTCATCCATGGCAGCGGGCCGGGTGCCAGCGGTCACAGCAACTTCAAGCAGAACTACCCGGTGTTCGCCGAGGCCGGTTACCGGGTGATCGTCCCGGATCTTCCGGGCTACGGCGCTTCGGACAAACCCGACACTCTCTACACCCTGGACTTCTTTGTCGCAGCGCTGAGCGGTCTGCTCGACGCCCTCGACATCCAGCGCTGCGTGCTGGTCGGCAACTCCCTGGGCGGCGCGATCGCGATCAAACTGGCCCTCGACCAACCGCAGCGTGTCAGCCGTCTGGCACTGATGGCCCCCGGTGGCCTGATGGAAAAGGAACAGTATTACCTGCAGATGGAAGGCATCCAGAAAATGGGTGCGGCTTTCGCCAAGGGTGAGCTGAATGACGCGGCGGGCATGCGTCGCCTGTTGGCCCTGCAACTGTTCGATGAAAACCTGATCAGCGACGAAACGGTCAACGAGCGGGTGGCCGTGGTGCAACAGCAACCGGTGTGCGTGCTGTCGACCATGCAGGTGCCGAACATGACGTCGCGCCTGGGCGAACTGCAGTGCCCGATCCTCGGTTTCTGGGGCATGAACGACAAGTTCTGCCCGTCCTCCGGTGCCCAGACCATGCTTGAGCACTGCAGCAAAATCCGCTTCGTGATGCTCAGCGAGTGCGGGCATTGGGTCCAGGTCGAGCACCGTGACTTTTTCAACCGCCAGTGCCTGGCGTTTCTTCAGGAGGCCCGCGGATGAGCGTGCAATTGCGTCGTGAGTTCGGCGAAGAGCTTTATCAGGCGCTGCTCAGCGGCTCCACCCTGGCGCCGCTGACCGAGCGTTGGCCGTCGATCAACATCGAAGACGCCTATCACATTTCCCTGTACGCCATTGAGCGTCGGGTGGCGGCCGGTGACCAGATTGTCGGCAAGAAAATCGGCGTGACCTCGGCGGCGGTCCAGCAGATGCTCAACGTGCATCAGCCGGATTTCGGCTTCATCACGCGGCAGATGTCGTTCGATGACGATGCCCGGATTTCCCTGTCCGCCAACAAACTGATCCAGCCACGTGCCGAGGGCGAAATCGCCTTCAAGCTCAAACATGACCTGGTCGGCCCCGGAATCACCGAAGCCGACGTGCTGGCCGCCACCGAATACGTGATGCCGTGCTTCGAGATCGTTGACTCGCGGATTCACGACTGGCGCATCCGCATCCAGGACACCGTCGCTGACAACGCCTCTTGCGGCGTGTTCGTGTTGGGTGACAGCCAGATCGATCCCCGTGAACTGGACCTGCCCAACTTGCGCATGCGTGTGTTCAAGAATGGTTTACCCCTGAGCGAAGGCCTGGGTTCGGCGGTGCAGGGCAACCCGCTGACCGCCGTGGCCTGGCTGGCCAACACCCTGGGCGCTTTCGGCATTCCCTTCAAGGCCGGGGAAATCATCCTGTCCGGCTCGCTGGTGCCGCTGGAACCGGCCCGTGCCGGCGACCGTTTTGAACTGACCATTGATGGCCTGGGCAGTGCCCGGGTGTCTTTCTGCGCCTGACTTTTGGAGTTTGACCCAATGAGCAAAAAACTCAGAGCGGCCATTATCGGCCCGGGCAACATCGGCACCGATCTGCTGATGAAAATGTGCCGATCGGAATGGATCGAGCCGGTGTGGATGGTCGGCGTCGACCCAGAATCCGAGGGCCTGAAACGTGCTCGGGAAATGGGCATCAAAACCACCGCCGGTGGTGTCGATGGTTTGCTACCCCACGTGCTCGACGATGACATTCGCATCGCCTTCGATGCCACCTCGGCCTATGTGCACGCGGAAAACAGCCGCAAGCTCAACGAGCTGGGGGTGATCATGATCGACCTCACGCCAGCGGCCATCGGCCCGTTCTGCGTGCCGCCGGTCAACCTCAAGGAGCACGCGTCGAGCCTGGCGATGAACGTCAACATGGTCACCTGCGGTGGCCAGGCGACCATCCCCATGGTGGCGGCGGTGTCGCGGGTGCAACCGGTGAGCTACGGCGAAATCGTCGCGACGGTGTCCTCCGGTTCGGTCGGCCCGGGTACGCGGCAGAACATCGACGAGTTCACCCGCACCACCGCCGGTGCGGTGGAGAAGATCGGCGGCGCCCGACGCGGCAAGGCGATCATCGTGATCAACCCGGCCGAGCCGCCGTTGATGATGCGCGACACCATCCACTGCCTGACCGATGACGAGCCGAACCAGGACGCGATCCGCACCTCGGTGCTGGAGATGGTCCGCGAAGTGCAGCGCTATGTGCCCGGTTACAAGCTGATCAACGGGCCGGTGTTTGACGGGCGCAAGGTGTCGATTTTCATCGAGGTCGAAGGCCTCGGCGATTTCCTGCCCAAGTCCGCCGGCAACCTCGACATCATGACCGCCGCCGGATTGCGCACGGCCGAGATGTTCGCCGAAGAAGCCCACAAGGGCACCCTGCAACTGCCTGTCCGTTGAGTGGAGAAACGCCATGAATTTGCAAGGTAAGAGCGTCCGTCTGCACGACATGAGCCTGCGCGACGGCATGCACGCCAAACAGCACCAGATCAGCATCGAACAAATGGTCTCGGTAGCCACCGGCCTTGATGCGGCCGGTGTGCCGCTGATCGAAATCACCCACGGCGATGGCCTGGGCGGTGCGTCGCTGAACTACGGTTTCCCGGCCCACAGCGACGAGGAGTATTTCGCCGCGGTGATCCCGCAAATGAAACAGGCCAAGGTCTCGGCCCTGTTGTTGCCGGGGATCGGTACTCTCGACCATCTGAAGATGGCACACGAACATGGCGTGTCGACCATTCGCGTGGCGACCCACTGCACCGAAGCGGACGTGTCCGGCCAGCACATCGGCATGTCGGCGAAGATGGGCCTGGACACCGTTGGCTTCCTGATGATGGCGCACATGGTCAGCCCGGAGAAACTGCTGGAGCAGGCGCGCCTGATGGAGAGCTACGGCGCCAACTGCATCTACTGCACCGACTCGGCCGGCTACATGCTGCCCGATGAAGTGACGCAAAAGATCGGGACCCTGCGTACCGGGCTGAATGCCGGGACCGAAGTCGGATTCCACGGCCACCACAACATGGGCATGGCCATCGCCAACTCCCTGGCCGCCATCGAGGCCGGTGCTGCACGCATCGATGGCTCGGTGGCGGGCCTTGGCGCGGGGGCGGGCAATACGCCGCTGGAAGTGTTCGTCGCGGTGCTGGAACGCATGGGTGTCAACAGCGGCGTCGACCTGTACAAGATCATGGACGTGGCCGAAGACCTGGTGGTGCCGATGATGGATCAGCCGATCCGCCTCGACCGCGATGCGCTGACGTTGGGTTATGCCGGGGTTTACAGTTCGTTCCTGCTGTTCGCCAAGCGGGCTGAGCAGAAGTACGGGATTGCTGCTCGTGAGCTGTTGGTGGAGTTGGGGCGGCGCGGAACCGTGGGTGGTCAGGAAGACATGATTGAAGACCTGGCGTTGACTCTGTCGCGGGCCAGGTGTGTACTGCCGACCTGATTTTTCCGGCAACGAAAAAACCACCGATGATTCGGTGGTTTTTTTATGGCCGGTGGAAACCGTGCTCAAGGCAGCAGATTGCGCACCACGGGCGGATAACAGTTGATGGCCGCGCTCGAACAGCTGAAGTAGGCCGTGGTCGGTCGGTAGGCTTCATTCTTGAACAGTTGGCACAGGCTGGTGGAAGTACCCGCACAGAGGATGATGAACAGAGCACAAGTAGTTTTGCGCATGATGGGTCTCGACACGGTTTTATTGTTGTAGAGACAGGTTATGGCGCTAGCTCGCGAGTGGCTTCGTCCGAATGGACTAGCCAGTAAAGTCGAAACAGTGAGGTCCCTGTGGGAGCGAGCTTGCTCGCGATGGCGGAGTGTCAGGCGACAGGGATGTTGGCTGTGCCGGCCTCATCGCGAGCAAGCTCGCTCCCACAGGTTCAGTGGCTGGATGCAAAATCTGCGAACTACCCAAATCACTGTGGGAGCGAGCTTGCTCGCGATGGCGGTGTGTCAGGCGACATGGGTGTTGGCTGTGCCGGCCTCATCGCGAGCAAGCTCGCTCCCACAGATACTGATGGGTGTCAGGTGCGTCGGGCGAGGGCGCCCATGGCCATGAACAGTGCGGCAATCGCCCGGGCTTCGTGGAGTTCGCCGCGGGCCACCAGTTCGGGGATCTGCGCCAGGGGTACGCGCAGGCATTCCAGGGGTTCGGGCTCGTCGCCTTGCAGTTGGCAAGGGCTCAGTTGTTCGGCCAGTACCACCCGGTAGTGATGGCACAAGTGCCCTGGGGCCAGTGTCAGTTCGCCCAGTTCGGTGAGGCGTTCGGCACGCATGCCGACTTCTTCGCTCAGCTCGCGCTGCGCCGCCTGCAAATAGTCTTCATCGGGCTCGGCGCCGCCCTTGGGCAGGCCGAGAATGGTTTTTTCCACACCGACCGCGTATTCGCGCACCAGCAACACATGCTGCGGATCGGGCATCGCCACCAGCATCACCGAGCGATAACCGGTGCCGCGCAGGCGTTCGTAGACCCGCTGCTGGCCGTTGCTGAATTGCAGGTGCAGGGCTTCGATCTGAAAGTGGCCGCTTTGCGCCAGCAGTTCAGTCTTGAGGATAGTTGGGCAGTTGCGCATGGGGCAGTCCCCTGTTTGGGATAAAGACACTGTGCGCTGTACATCGGGGGCCGCCATCGTCCGAGCGGACGAGGGCGGCAATGACGGCTAGCCAAGGGTCGCCACGCTGCGCAGGATCAGGCGCACCAGCATGGTCTGGCGGGTCACGCCGGTCTTGGAAAAGGTCGAGCGCAGGTGGGCCCGCGAAGTGTTGCGGCTGATGCCCAGCTCTTCCGACGCTTCGTCGAGGGTCAAACCGTTGGCCAGCAGCATCGCCAGCTGGGTTTCCGCCGGGGTGAAGTCGAACAGCGCGCGAACGATTTCCTGCGGGGCGGTGGACTGTTGCTCCGGGTCGCTGATGAAAATCACCACGGTCGGGCACTGTTTGCCTTCGCTCCAGTCGGTCAATGGCACCGAGCGTACGATGATCCCCAGGTCCGCTTTGCCGGACGGCCGCTGCACGCGCAGGGCTTCGACCACCGACGGATTGCTGCTCTTTTGCGACAGCAGCGACTGTTTGACCAGTCGGCGGAACTCCTGGGTGTCCCGGGCCGTACCGACCTGCAGGCCATCGTTGACCAGTTTGATGCCGTCCTTTTCCTGGATCAGCCGGTCGGCGACCTGGTTGGTCTGCAGCACCTTACCTGATTCGTCGAGGATGATCGTGCCGACCGCCATCTGGTTCACCGCGCCGGCGTACAGGTTGCGCTCGGCTTCGATGCGGTTGAGCTGCATGTGGATCTTGATCGAACGTTCCAGGTGCGCAATGAAATGCGTGAGCATGGCCTTTTCTTCATTGCCGAAAGGCTTGTCGTCACGCCCGCGGCTGATGCGAATGCGGCACTGGGCGCCGTCGACGGTGTTGATGTCGGCACCGAGGATGTGGAACACGTCCACCGGTTCAAGGAAGTTCTTGTAGAACTCGGAATTCTGCCAGTCGTCGTTGGAGACGAACTCGGCGAGGGTCACGACCTGGCGGTTGGGCAGGTCGACAAATGGATCGAGGCTGAAAAAGTGTTTGTTGTACGACGCGGTCGCCTCGGTCGAGGTGCCGGTGGTGTTGACCATCAAGCCGTCCACGTGAGCGCTGGGCGGACGCAGGATGAAGGTCACGTACTTGCTGTTCAGATGCACATTGAGCTGATTGAGAAAAGTCGCCCAGGGAATGGTTTCCAACGGCCCCTGATAGAGGTTGCCGAGCAAATCACTGAACGTATCGAGGCTGAGACTCTGCTGCATGGGGAAAAACCGTTTTTATTATTAGCGTTGGCGGTGGCCGAGAATAAGCGCCGGTATCGGCTCCTTGCAACGCTCGGGCTCAGGGCCTGACCGGCGGCTGCCGGTCAGGCCCGGGGCGGGCGAAAAGCCGCTGATGTCAGACCCGTTCGCCGGCCCGCACGACAAACTTTTTGTGTTCGGCAACGTCGGCCGACAGCGCCTCGACGTCGGTGTAGAACTGCTCGTACCAACGGCGCAACTGATAGACCGGACCGTCGCCGTCACACAGCAGCGGGTTGTCGACGCGGGTCTTGCTGTGCCAGATGGCCACGTCTTCGTAGAAGGCTGCCTGCGCCTGCGCCACGTAGGCCTTGGCCATCGCCTGGTTCTGTTCTTCGCTGAGCCCCGGGATCTTCTTCACCAGCACGCCGTAGCGCAGGGTGAAGCTGTCGAGGTCGATCGGCACGTGGCAGTTGAGCAGGATCGAATGGATCGGCTGGCCGTTCATGGCGCCGTTCATTTCGGTGATCTGATAGGCCGGGCCGAAATAGGTGGCTTCGGTGGTCAACACGCTGTCGCCGGACAGGCGCTCACTGCGGGCGCGCATGATCTGGGTGGCCAGGTGGCCCTGGAAAATATTGATGAACTCTTCGACCGGCGCACCGTGCACAGTGCCGAAGTGCGCCATGTCGGCGATGTTGTCGATCAGTTCGCGGCAGTTGGTGCCAATCTGCAATTCGGCGACTTCCCACGCCGCCCATTCGTCGCTGTAGCAGGCGTCGATGCGCGGAATGCGTTGTTCCGGCAGCGGCGGATTGCCTTCGGGGTCATTCCAGACGAACAGCAGCTGGTTCTCTTCCATGATCGGCCAGCTCTTTATCCTGGCCCGCGGCGGAATGCGCTTGGCATAAGGGATGTCATCGCACACGCCATCGGCGCCCCAGCGCCAGGCGTGGAACGGGCAGCGGATCGAGTTGCCTTCAACGCAACCGGTGCTCAGGTCGGCACCCATGTGCGGGCAGTAGCCATCGAGGATATGCAGTTCGCCGTCTTCACCCTGGAACGCCACCAGACGGGTGCCGAACACCTCCAGGCGATGGGCCTTGCCGTCGCGGTATTGCGCGGCCAGGCCCAGGCAATGCCAGCCGCGGGCGTAACGGTCTTCCAGCAGTTTGGCTTCGATGCGGTGCAGGGTACTCATCTTATTATTCTCCCAAGGGATCACGGGTTTGGCGCATGTAACGGATTCTGCCGCCCCTGTAAAAGCAGGCATCGTCTGAATGGACGATGGCTGCTTCAAGCAGGCCCGCTCTACTGGCGCCATTGGACCCATGGCAGGAGTAGGCGATGAGTAATGAACAAGGGCCGGTAGCGGTGATTACCGGGGCCGCCAGTGGTATTGGCCGTGGCCTGGCCGAACACGCGGCGACGCTGGGCATGCGCCTGGTGCTGGCGGATCGGGATGCAGCGGGACTGCAAGCCCTGTGCGAGGAGTTGCAGGCCCGCGGTGTGCAAGCGATTGCCTGCGTTACCGATGTCGGTGATGTAACGCAGGTCGAGCGCTTGCGTGACCGGGTTGTCGAGCACTTTGGCGGGGTCGACCTGCTGTTTAACAACGCCGGCGTGATGCAAACCGGTTTCAGCTGGGAAATCACCGAGGCTCAATGGCAGCGCCTGTTGAACGTCAACCTTAACGGTGTGATCAACGGCATTCGCAGCTTTGTGCCGCTGTTGCTCAGTCAGGGCCGGCCAGCACACGTGATCAACACGGCGTCCCTTGCCGGGCTGGTCAGCAGTCCGTTGATGGCACCGTACAACGTGACCAAGCAGGCTGTGGTTGCGCTCTCGGAAACCCTGCATTACGAACTCGCGATGATCGGTGCGCCGGTGTCGGTTTCGGTGCTGTGCCCGGGGCCGGTCGCCAGCGAAATCATGGCCTCGAACCAGGTGGTGGACACTGCCGGATCCGACTTCAGTCAACTGCTCGACAGCACCGTTCGCCAGGGCATGAGCCCGGCGGAACTGGCCGCGCAAGTGTTCGCCGCCGTGGCGCAAAAACGCTTCTGGATTCTGCCCCACAAGAGTTTCAAACCGGCCCTTGAGCGTCGAGTACAAAGCATCCTGGGCGAGACCAATCCGCAGTTTCAAATGACTGACGTAGAGGACGATGCCCATGCCGCTCGATAAGCAGATCGCTGGAGTACTCCAGCAGTTTCGCGACATCCCGGAACCCGATTTCAGTCAGGTCGATGCCGCACAGTACCGGCAATTCTCCGACAACCTGCTGCCGGCCATCCCCGGCGAACCGATGAGCGAGGTGCGCGAGCTGCGGGTGGCCGGTGCGGACGGTGATCTGGACGCACGGCTGTACCGGCCATCGGAAGAACCCAACCTGCCGTTACTGGTGTTTTTCCATGGCGGCGGATTTGTCATGGGCAATCTCGATACCCACGACAATCTCTGCCGCTCGCTGGCCCGCCAGACCGAAGCGGTGGTGGTGTCGGTCGCCTACCGACTGGCCCCGGAACACCCGTTCCCGGCGGCACCGCTCGATTGTTATGCGGCCACCTGCTGGTTGGTCGAGCACGCGGCTGAACTGCGCGTCGATGGTAGCCGGCTGGCCGTGGCCGGGGACAGTGCCGGGGGCAATCTGGCGCTGGCGGTCAGTCAGTTGGCGGCACGATGCCAGGGGCCGAAGGTCAGTTATCAGTGCCTGTTTTACCCGGTCACCGATGCAGGTTGCAACAGTCAGTCCTTCGAAGACTTCGCCGAGAGCTATCTGCTTTCCGCCGGGATGATGCGCTGGTTCTGGCAGCAATATCTGCAAGACGTCGGGCAGGCGGATGATCCATTGGCCTCGCCGCTGCGCGCCGAGAGCCTGGCGGGATTGCCGCCAACGACCCTGATTACCGCCGAATTCGACCCGTTGCGTGATGAAGGCGAGGCAATGGCCGAGTGCCTGCGCGAGGCCGGTTTGCCTGTGCGCGTCCAGCGTTGTGACGGCATGATCCACGGCTTTGTCAGCATGGCGCCCTTTGTCGAAGGGGCGGCACATGCCTTGTCCGATGCGGCGGCCGACCTGCGCGGGGCACTCCAGTGAACGGCCTGGCTTTCAACACGGTACCGCAACTGATCGAAGCCATCGGCGCCGGGCAGATGGTGGTGATCACCGACGACGAACACAACGGCGAAGGCTCTTTGCTGATGGCCGCCGAACAGGCCGGGGCCGAGGCCGTCACGTTCATGGCGGTGCAGGCGCGCGGGCTGATTTGCCTGGCCCTGACCGAGCAGCGCTGCCGCGCCCTGGGCCTGGACCTGATGGTGCCCAACTCGCGGGCGCAACATGGCGTGGGTTTTACCCGCTCGATCGAAGCCGCCACCGGGGTGTCCACCGGCATCTCGGCGGCGGATCGGGCGCGCTCGATCCAGGTGGCGGTCGACCCGGCCAGCGTTCCGGCAGACCTGGTACAACCGGGGCATATCTTCCCGGTGCAAGCCTTGCCCGGTGGCGTGATGCAGCGGGCCGGACATGTCGAGGCCGCCTGCGACCTGACACGTCTGGCGGGCCTGCAACCGGCGGCAACGCTGGTGGGCATTCTCAACGAGGACGGCGAACTGGCCCGTGGTGCCGAGTTGCATGAATTCGCCCAACGGCATGGCCTGCGGATCGGCACCATTGCCGACCTGATTCACTACCGCATCCTGCATGAAGGCACGATCGAGCGCGGCGGCGAATACCCGCTGCATACCCGTCACGGCGAGTTCCAGGTGACCACCTATCAGGACACCTACCAGGGCGCGTTGCACCTGGCGCTGGTCAAGGGCCGGATCGACAGCACGCAACCGGTGCTGGTGCGGGTGCAAAGCATCGAGACGTTGCGCGATGCGCTGGGGTGTGAAAACGAGGGCGGGGCGCAACAGTGGACCCTCGAACGTTCGCTGGCCAGTATCGCAGCCGCCGGTAACGGCGTACTGGTGTTGCTGGCACAAAAGGAAACCGCCGAGGGCGTGCTCGAACAACTGCGTCAGCGCAACGCAGGCAAGCACCTGGCGTCACATTTTCCGCAACGGACCCTGGGCATCGGCGCGCAGATCCTGCGCGACCAGAACGTACGCAAATTGCGCCTGATGAGTTCGCCAGTGCCGTACAAGGCCGTGTCCGGATTCGATCTGGAAGTGACGGAGTTTGTGCCGTTCCAGCCAGCAGTCTGAAGCCAACACAAAACCCTGTGGGAGCGAGCTTGCTCGCGATAGCGGATTGTCGGTCGACATCTATTTTGAATGTGCCGGCCTCATCGCGAGCAAGCTCGCTCCCACAGGGTTAATGGGTGTATGCAATATCTGCGAGCAGCCGAAATCATTGTGGGAGCGAGCTTGCTCGCGATAGCTATCGATTGGTCACATCCAGTCAAAAGTTGACCCAACGCTCAAGCATCCACCGGTCTAGCCTTCCTTCTGAATTCACCACGGAGAGGGCAATGGAATGCCTGAATTACCCGCCTCACATCGCCTGCGCACAGGCCGCTATCCCGAACCCAACAGAATTTACCTGCTGACGAGCAACACGCTGGACCGACAACCGGTTTTCAAGGATTTCGGTTTGGGCAGGCTGGTCGTCAAGCAATTTCAATATGCACAGGAACAATACTGGGCGAACTCTTTAGCCTGGGTTGTCATGCCCGATCATTTTCATTGGTTGATCGAGCTGCAGCAGTGCTCACTCATTCAGCTGATGCAAAAAACCAAATCATTGAGTACGCGGGCCGTGAACATGTCCATCGGACGTAAAGGCAGCCTTTGGCAGCAGGGCTATCACGATCGGGCGTTGAGGCGGGATGAGGATCTGGTGAAGCTTGCTCGATATGTTGTCGCCAACCCGTTACGCGCGGGGTTGGTGGAGAAGCTGGGCGATTATCCGCTGTGGGACGCGATATGGGTTTGATCCGTAACCGCGTTGCCACCATCGTCGGAACGCCGCCCGGAGCAAGCTCGCTCCCACAATGATTTTTGGATACCCGTAGATGTTGCGTACACCCGCTAACCCTGTGGGAGCGAGCTTGCTCGCGATGGGGGGCTGTCAGGCGACATCAATGTTGAATATGCCGGCCTCATCGCGAGCAGGCTGGCTCCCACAATGATTTTTGGATACCCGCAGATATTGCGAACACTTGATAACCCTGTGGGAGCGAGCTTGCTCGCGATGGCGGAATGTCTGGCGACATCCATGTTGAATGTGCCGGCCTCATCGCGAGCAAGCTCGCTCCCACAATGGTTTTGTGATTAACACCGTTCCGCGCTGGATTAAGGCTTGATCCCGCGCAACATCTTCTTCGCCTGGTCCTGCACCGCCTCCGGCGCTGTCATGTTGCCGTCGATCACGGTGATCACCGCGTGGCCTTGCCATAGTTGATAGGCATCGGCCTTTTGCTGGACTTCGGTCGGTGTCGACGGCGGGGCCAGGTTGACGTGGACTACGCCGTCGGCGCCTCGCTGCGAGGTGAAGTTCACGCGATCCCAGTTGCCGATCGGCGCAAAGCTCACGCCTTTGACTTCATCGGGTTTCAGGGCCGGGTAGTTGAGGTTCAGGCCGCTGACACCCGGCAGGCCGAGTACGTTCAAATCACACTGATGTTTGTTCCTGGCGCAGGCCTGTCTGGCTTCTGTACCGGCCAGGCTCGCCTGTTCGATGACCTTCACGGCAAAGCGCGCCGTGTCGTCCATGGCGCCGAGGGTCTTGCGGTAGCCGGCTTGCTGGTCGCGGATGATCAGGTCCATGTCGATGCCCGTGGACACCGCCACCGCCGGAATCCCCTTGAACATCGCGCGCACGGCCGCGTTCAGGGTGCCGGACATCTGCGTCAGCGGGCCGACGTTTTCGCCGAAGTTGCTGCCCGACACCACCAGGTCTGGCGGCGAATCCTTGAGGATCACGTCCAGGCCGACGTTGACTGCATCCACCGGCGTGCCGATGGCGGAGGTTTTGCCGGCAGGTGCCGTGTAGCCCTCCGGTGGCCCGACGCAAAACTTGCCCGGCGCCAGTTCGGTCACCGCCAGGGCCTGGCCAGGCACGACCACGCTGGCCGCGCTGATGCCACTGCTGTCGTTCAACGGCCCGACCAGCGTGACCTTGTGCCCGGCGACAGTCAGGGCGCGGTACATCGCATCGATGCCGGGTGCGCGGCAGCCATCGTCGTTGGTCAGCAAAATGTTCAGGGCGTTGGCTTGCATCGACAAGCCAACGCTGGCCATGGCGATGATGCCGGCAAGGAGTTTGTTCATGGGGGAGTCTTCCGTGGGAGGAGCGGATTTGACAGAGCATGACGCCCCGACCAAATGAATCGGTCGGAGCGTCAGGGGTTTAGCGGGTGCCGAGTTGGCGCAGATTGCCAGGGGTGAATTCGTCTTCGGTGAAGGCGGTGGCATTGAGCTTGGCCGGTTTCTGATCGACCAGCATGCGGTCAACCAGGTAGGACCCGGCGATCAGGTCGTGGTAGATGCCGAGGCGAGCGTGGTAGCGCTGCATCTCGTAGGCGTAGATCGAAGTCTGCATGTTGGTGCGCCACAACTGGCCACGGCTGTCGTAGTTGTCGGCCAGGGTCGCGGACCAGCTGTCCTCGTCCAGGTACAGCACGCGCTTGGCGTACACGTGGCGGGCACCTTCCTTGAGGTCGGCCTGCAACACCCAGACGCGGTGCTTCTCGTAGCGCATGTACTGCGGATCGATGTGACCGGTGGTGGCCAGGATCTGGTCGGCCGTTACGCTTGGATCGTCGATCTTGTAGTTGTGGTACGGAATGTAGATCTCTTTCTTACCGACGATGGTCCAGTTGTAGCGGTCCGGTGCACCGTTGAACAAACGGTCTTCGTCGTACACGCGAAAACCTCCCGCACCTGTCGGCGAGTCGTAGCCCACGGTCGGCGCGCGACGTACCCGGCGTTGACCCGGGCTGTACTGCCAGGCCTGGCGGGGGGAGGAGGTCGGGTTGATGAATTCGTGACCGACCACGATCTCGCCTTTCTTGCGCACCGGTTCCAGGGTGGTGATCAGGAAGTTGGTGAGCACACCGTTGGCCGTCTCCAGGGATTTGTCCGGACTGGACCAGATCGAGAAGATCTTGTAGTTGACCTCTTCGAGCACCTTTTCCTTGTTGGCGTACACCACCGCCTGGCTGTAGTTGGCCTCTTCAGTGTTGGCGCGCGACTGCAAGGTATGGTTGAACATCAACTCGCTGCCGTTCTTCGGGATCGGGAACGGCGAGGCACCCCAGGCGTTTTTCGTGTCGTTGTTGTCATTGTCGAGTTCGGCAGTGACGGCGTTTTTCTTGATCAGGTCTTCCATGCGCTGATCGAGGCGGAAGTCGCGGTGGCTCGGGTACACCGGGATCTTGAAGGTATCAGGGTAACGTTTGAGCAACGCTTTCTGGCCATCGGTCAGGTTGCCTGCGTACTTGTCCATGTTCTTCGAATCGATCACGAACAGTGGTTTTTCCGCGGCGTACGGGTCCGGATACGGGGTGCCGGGGCCGGCGTACTTGAGACCCGGTGGCAGACCGCGCCATTTGCCGGACCAGGCCGGGATGCTGCCGTCGGCGTTGCCGGCTTTTTCGGCGCCCATCGGGGTCAGGTCCTGGCCCAGGCGTGCGGCTTCTTCGGGACTGACCTTGGCGTACGCCAGGCCACTGCCGAGCAGGCCGACGGTCAGCGCGGTGCTCAATAATGTTTGGGTGAATCTGGACATGCTGTGCTCCTCCGACAGGGGAATCAGAACCGGTACTTGAAGTTGAGCGCGACGTTGTCGCGGTCGGCCAACGGGCTGTTGTTGGCGTTGCCGAGGTAGGCGTTGTAGCGGGCCTCGACGGTGAAGTTGCCGAGGTAGCGCCACGAACTGCCGATGCTGGCGCGGTTATCGTTCTGGCCGGCGTTGATCGAGCCGACCATCGAGCTGTCGCCGTGGGCGGCGGCGCTGAAGGTGACAGGCACCGACATGTCCCATCCGCTGAACACGTTGTTGTAGTCAAAGTTCGCCTGCACCGTGTAGCCCCAGGCATCGCGGTCATAGACCAGGCTGTCGGTTCCCGGCAGCGCGAAGCCAGGGGCCAGGGTCACTGGCTGCGACTTGTCGTTGCTGACCACGGTGTTGTAGACCACTTCGCCGGTCAGGCTGGTGTTGTCGGCGAAGAAGGTCGGGCCGAGCACGTAGATCATCGACGTTTGCGCTTGCACGGTCTTGCCGCGCACGGGGCTGGAGAAACCGTTGTCGACCATTACCGGCGTACCGTCGCGGTAGCTGACTTCACCGGCCCAGCTGACGTCGCCCAGCACCGTGGCGAAACTCGCGCCGAACAGGTCGATGTTGTCGAAGTAGCGCACCTGATAGCGGCCCAGGGTCGATGCGAAGTCCAGCGACGGGGTCTTGTCGTGATAACGCGCGTAGTAGATGCCGAACTCGGTGTTGTTCAGCGACTCGGCGGCGTAGGTGAAGGCCAGACCGTACTGGCCGCTGTCGCTCGGTTTGTCGTCCTTGAGGCGGGTGACGAAACCGGAGGCGTCGTTGAAACCACCCTCATCGATGAAGTCGGTGGTGGAGAAGTAGCTACCCACGCCGAACAACTCGGTTTTCTCCCATTTGTATTGGTAGTAGGCCTGGATACCCAGGCTTTCGGTCAGGGCGAACTGGGTGAACAGTTGGCCGACCGGCAGCAGGATTTCCTTGACCTCGACGCCCGGAGTGGTCGCCTTGGTCGCGTCCACCGGGCTCTGGGCCGCGGAAATACCCGGGTAGAACAGGCTTTCACCCCAGCTCACCACCTGGTTACCCAGGCGCGCGTTGAGGGCGTGGCCGCTCACGTCCCAGGTGCCATAGGCGTAGTAATCGAGCATGCGCAATTCATTGCGATGCTGGTCGATGGTGTCCTGGGAGAAACGGTCGGGCTGGCTGCAATGGCCGCCGGCGAAGCAGTTCGAGGTACCGGTGGTGTTGTCGTTGTCCTGATCGTAGACGTTGTCATAGAAGCCCGTCGCCCGGACGAACACGCCGTAGTCGTCCTGCCACTTGATGTTGGCTTCGGTGAGAAAGCCGCTGCGGTTGTTGATCAGGCTGCCTTTGTCGAACGCGTTGTCGCCGTCGTTGCCGTTAGCGTTCGCGGTCAGTTTGTGATCGCGAGCCTCGGTCCGCCAGGCGAGGCTGTACGTCAGAGTGGTGTCCCAGTCGATGCTCAAGTCTTCGCTTGGCTGAAAGCTCATGGCGTTAACGTGAGCGCTCAATCCGCCAGCCAGCATCAATAGAACAAGCTGTGTGCGAGGGTGCTGTGTTGGTGGGGCGATTATTGTTTTTATCATGTCGTCCTCATGGCCCAGGTCAGACCTGCCCGACCTGCATTTCAGGGGGGATGATTGGTGCTGTGGGCGACTATGGAGTCGCGACTTGCGCGCAACATCGTCCAAGCGGACTAAGCGATTTGTACGGGAACAACGGATTGCCGTAGGAGCTGACGAGTGCAACGAGGCTGCGATCTTTTGACCTTGCTTTGAAAAATCAAAAGATCGCAGCCTCGTTGCACTCGACAGCTCCTACACAGCTCCTACAGGGGATCAGGTGCGCTCCGGTCTGTGGCTTAGTCCCATCGGACGATGAACGCCCGGCGCGCGCGGCGAACAATCCCGAGACCGACTGCACCGGGCGAAGATCCGGCGGTGGCGGTTTCTGCCTGACGGGCGCTGAACAAGGGTGATCGCATGAACGCTGCCGGGATCAAATGGGACGAGTGCTGTGATGTGTTGGTGATTGGCTCGGGAGCCGGGGGCATGACCGCTGCGCTGCGCGCTCATGACCTGGGGTTGAATGCGTTGCTGATCGAAAAGAGCGGCGAGTACGGCGGCACCTCGGCGGTGTCCGGTGGCGGCATCTGGATCCCCGACAACCACAGGATCAACGCCATCGGCGGCAGTGATTCGGCGGCCGAAGCGATTGCCTACATCCGCGCCGTGACCCACGGCGAGATCGACGACGGGCGCATTGAAGCCTATGTCGAGCACGGCCGGGAGATGGTCGAGTACCTGGAACAACACACCCGCGTGCGCTTCGAGGCGCAACCGCGCTACGCCGATTACTACCCGGAAGTCGAGGGCGGCAAACCGGGCTATCGTTCGATGGATCCGCAACCGTTCGATGCCGCTGAACTCGGCGAAGAATTTTTGCGCATGCGCGCTCCGTCCCCCGGCACCCTGATGATGGGGCGCATGGCTATGACCATGAAAGAGGCGCAAGTGTTGCTGTGCCGCGGCCCCGGCTGGTTACGCCTGACCCTGCGGGTGATGTGGCGCTACTGGCGTGATCGCGAGGGGCGGCGCTTGTCCCGTCGCGATCGTTTCCTGACCCTGGGCAATGCCTTAATCGGTGCCTTGCGCTGTTCGTTGCAGGATCGCGGCAAGTCGCTGTGGCTCGACTGTGCGCTGGAAGAACTGCTGCTGGTCGGCGACCGGGTCGGCGGGGCGCGGGTCAATCGCAACGGTCAGTTGCTCAACGTCAAGGCGCGCTACGGGGTGATCATCGCTGCCGGTGGTTTCGAGCGTAATCAGGCGATGCGTGAGCAGTACCTGCCGCAGCCGTCCCAGGCGAACTGGAGTGCCACGCCGCCGAACAATACCGGCGACGGCATTCGCGCCGGCCAGGCCATCGGCGCGCGGACCGCGTTGATGGAACACAGCTGGTGGGCGCCGACCACTTACGTCAAAGGCGAAGAAAAGCAGCGTGCGTTGTTTGTCGAGCGCACCTTGCCGGGGTGCGTGATGGTCAATGCGGCGGGGGAGCGTTTCGTAAACGAAGCTGCACCCTACACCGATATCGTTTATGCGATGTACGCCAATAACCGCGAAGGTGCTGCGAGCGTGCCGTGCTGGATGGTGTTCGACGCCGAGTTCCGCCGCAAATATCCGTGCGGCGCCTTGCTGCCGGGCTATGCCCAGCGCGATTGGCAGTTGCCCGAGCACCTGCGCGACTACTTCCACAAGGCGTCGAGCCTGGAAGAATTGGCGACGAAAATCGGCGTCGACGCGGGCGGGTTGGTGCGCACCATGCAGCGTTTCAACGGCATGGCCGTGCAGGGTGTCGACGAGGATTTCCACAAGGGCGAATCGCTGTTCGATCGCTACTACGGCGACCCCAACGTGCAACCCAATCCGTGCCTGGCGCCGTTGCTCAAAGGGCCGTTCTACGCCGTGCGCATCGACGCCGGCGACATCGGCACCAAGGGTGGCCTGCTGACCGACGTGCACGCCCGCGTGTTGCATGAAGACGGCGAACCGATCAACGGCCTGTACGCCATCGGCAACAGCGCCGCCTCGATGATGGGCCGCACCTATCCGGGCGCCGGTTCGACCATCGGCCCGGCCATGACCTTCGGTTACCTGGCGGCCAATCACATCAAGCGCCAGAGCGAAACCGCTGCGGCCAAGACCTTGTTCGGGAGTGTCGAATGAATCACCCACGTCAACAGATCGCTGTCGTTACTGGCGCCAGTCGCGGAGTGGGGCAGGGCATTGCCCTGGCCCTCGGGGCGGCGGGCATGACGGTGTATGTCACCGGCCGTGCACCTGAGCAGGGCGGGTCGTACTTGTACGGGCATGCCATGCGCGGTTCGCTGGAGGACACCGCCGCTGCGATTACTGCCGCCGGCGGACGCGGTATCGCGGTGGTCTGTGATCACGCCGATGATGCGCAAGTCGAGGCGTTGTTTGCGCAGGTCGAAAAGGAATGCGGGCATCTGGATTTGCTGGTGAATAACGCAGCGTTCATCCATGACCAGTTGATCGAACCGGGACCGTTCTGGGTGAAGCCGCTGGACCTGGTGCGCATTCTCGACGTCGGCCTGCGCTCGGCCTACATCGCCAGCTACTACGCGGCACCGCTGTTGCTGAAAAGTACTCAAGGCCTGATTTGCTTCACGTCGTCATTCGGCGCCGGGTGCTACATGCATGGCCCGGCGTACGGCGCGCAAAAGGCCGGCGTCGACAAGCTGGCGGCCGACATGGCGATCGATTTCGAAGGGCAGGGCGTGGCGGCGTTGTCGCTGTGGCTCGGCCCGCAACTGACCGAACGCACCAGGATTGCCGGCGAGCAGCATGGCGAGCAGTACCAGGCGTTTCTGGCCCACGCCGAAACCCCGCAATTCAACGGGCGGGTGATTCATGCCTTGCTCAATGACCCGCAGTTGATGGCGTTGACCGGGCAGACCCTGATCACCGCCGAAGTCGCGCCGGGTTATGGCATCAGCGAAGCCGAAGGCCGCCAGCCACCGTCCTATCGTGCCATGCTCGGCGACCCGCGCCAGCAGCATCCGGCGCGGGTGGTCTGACTCGGTAGCAGGTAAAACATAAAACCCTGTGGGAGCGAGCTTGCTCGCGATGACGGCAGAACATTCAACATCTATGTCGACTGACCTGACGCTATCGCGAGCAAGCTCGCTCCCACAGTTGATCTGTGTCGGACGCGAAGTCTGTGTACACCCTCGAACACTGTGGGAGCGAGCCTGCTCGCGATGAGGCCGGTACAGCCAGCATTGATGTCGACTGACACACCATCGCGAGCAGGCTCGCTCCTACAGGGTTTGCGTTTAGTCGGTTGGCTGCAGTGCCCACTCGCGCAACACATTCTTCGTCACTTTGCCCGCCGCATTGATCGGCATGCTCTGCAATACCTGCACCCGGCGCGGAACCTTGTAGTTGGCCATCTGCTCACGGCACCAGGCAAGGAACCGGGCCTGCTCGATTTCCATCCCGGGCGCAGGCAGCAGGAACGCCATCGCCACCTCACCCATGCGCTCATCGGGAATCCCGATCACCGCTGCCTGGGCCACGCCCGGATAGGTCAGCAGACACTGTTCGATCTCTGCCGGGTACACATTGAAGCCGCCGGTGATGAACATGTCCTTGAGGCGGTCGGTGATGCGCAGGTAACCCTGTTCGTCGAGCATGCCGATGTCGCCGGTGTGCAGCCAGCCGTCGGCATCGAGTATTTCCTGGCTGGCTTCAGGATTGTTGAGATAGCCCTGCATCAGGTTGTAGCCGCGAATCTGCACTTCACCGGGAATGTTCGCCGGCTGGCTGCGACCGTTGTTGCCGACACAGCGTACTTCTACCCCCGGCATCGCCCGGCCGCTGGTGTTGGCGACCAGTTCCGCAGAGTCGCCGGCGCGGCAGATCGTGGCGAAACCGCAGACCTCCGTCAGGCCATACGCGGTGACGATGGTGGCGAATCCGAGTTCGTCGCGCATGCGGTGGATCATCTCCACGGGGATTGCCGCCGCCCCGGTCACCGCCACGCGCAAGGAGCTCAGGTCGAATTCACTGCGTTGCGGATGGGCCAGCAACGACTGATACAACGTCGGCGGCCCGGGCAACACGCTGATGCGTTCGCGCTGCACGCATTCGAGCACGGCCTGCACGTCGAACACTTGCTGCGGCAGGAGGGTGCAGCCACGCATCAATGCGGCCAGCCAACCGGCCTTGTAGCCGAAGGAATGGAAGAACGGATTGACGATCAGGTAGCGATCGCTCTCGCGCAAGCCGACGATATCGCTCCAGTCGCGCACGATTCGCAGGTTCTGGCCGTGGCTGGTCATCACGCCTTTGGGCTTGCCGGTGGTACCCGAAGTGAACAGCACATCGGACAAGGCTTGCGGGCCGACGCTTTGCTCGCGGCTGCGCAAGGCCAGTTGCGGCACGTCGGCCGCCAGATCCATAAACCGCTCCCAAGCCAGGGTGCCCGAATTGGCGCCGCGCAGACTGACGATGTGACGCAGCTCAGGCAGGTCTTCCGACGCCAGCATGCCGGGGTAGTCCGCGCCGAGGAATTCACCGATGGCAAACAGCACGCAGGTGCCGCTTTCGCGCAGGATGTAGCCGGCCTCGCTGCCCTTCATCCGGGTATTGAGCGGCACCAGGGCGGCGCCGACACTCTGCAGGGCGCCGGCGGCGACGATCCACTCCCACACGTTGGGCGCCCAGATCGCCACGCGGTCCCCGACCTGTACGTCGAGGGCCAGCAGTGCGCGGGCAGCCTGGCGGCGCAGTTGGTCCAGTTGTCGGTAGCTGATGACGTGGCCCGCGTCCTCGATGGCCGGGCGGTCGCCGTAGGCCTGGGCAGCGTTGGCGAACAGTTGAGCGATGGTCAGTGCGGTGGCGACAGGCGGCATGGGGCCTCCCCGGTTAGAAGACAAGTACGAAAAAGGGAGTAGGCCGGGCAGGGCGCCCGGCCGGATTGCGAATTACTGGGCGGGTGGGGCGAAACGGCGACCGGCGGAAAAACCACCGTCCACGGCGATCATCTGGCCGCTGACAAAGGATGCTTCGTCCGAGGCCAGGAACAGCGCGACGTTAGCCACTTCTTCCGGCTGCCCGGAGCGGCTGAGCATGTGCTGCGAGGCGAAGAAGGCGTGGAACGCGTCATTGTCACGGACCATGCTGGTCATCGGCGTTTCGATCAGGCCCGGGCACAGACCGTTGACGCGAATGTTGGCGTAGCCGTAGTCGATGGCCATCGAGCGGGTCAGCTGGTTGATGCCGCCCTTGGATACGTTATAGGCCACGTTGCCATCGCAGCCTTGCAGGCCGAAGATCGAACCGACGTTGATGATCGAACCACCGCGCTGCTCAACCATCGATTCCAGCGCGTATTTGCTGGTGAGCATGCTGCCGGTCAGGTTGATGTCCATCACCCGTTGCCAGGCAGCGGTGGTGGTCTGGGTCACGCTGCCCTGGTCGGCGACGCCGGCGGCGTTGACCAGTACGTCGATGCGCCCGAAGCGGCTGATGACTTCTTGCATGACCTGCTGCACTTGCGCTTCGTCGCGCACGTCCAGGGTCATGAACAGGCCGGGAAAGTCTGCCGGTGCGCTACCGATGTCCAGCCCGACCACTTGCGCGCCTTCGGCGGCGAAACGGCGCACGCAGGCCAGACCGATCCCCGAAGCACCGCCGGTGACCACCGCAACCTTATTCTGCAAACGAGCCATAACTGCACCTCTTTTATTGTTGTGGGCTAATGCTGTGGCCGAGTCTAACCGCAGACCGGGCCTGGGTGATCGTCCAATGAGACTAAGGCGACGGCGCGCCTCAGTCGGGGAATGCTGTTCACTGTAGGAGCGAGCTTGCTCGCGAAGAATGCAAGTACACCGCGTTCATCCAGGCTACCCGCGTCAGCGTTAACGTTCTTCGCGAGCAAGCTCGCTCCTACAGGGATATGCGTATCTTCAATCGGGGAATTTCAGGTGTACCTTGGCGCCGGTTGGTCGGCTCTGGCAGGCCAGGGTCCAGCCGTCGGCCAGTTCCTTGGGCGTCAGCACATCGTTGCGCGCCAACTGAACCTCGCCTTCCTTGACCACGCACATGCAGGCCCCGCAAAAACCTTCTTCACAGGACGATGGCACGTCCAGGCCGGCCGCTTTGCAACTTTGCAGCAGGCTGTCGCCGGGACGACAGGCAATTTCGTGTTGCTGGCCATCGAGTTCGACGATCAGCGCTTCGCACTGCGACCCCATGGCTGCCTCGCGGGCGAGGGCTTCTTCGGCCAACAGTTCGTCGGGGTCCGGCGGCGAGACGAAACGTTCGACATGGATCCGCTCAGCCGCTTCGCCCAGTGCCAGCAGCGTGCGCTCCACGGTGTCCATGAACGGTCCCGGCCCGCAGATGAAGTAGTCGCCACCGGCCGATCCGCGCAGCAGATGACGGACCTGATGGTCCGTCAGGAAGCCCTGCACCGAATCGAGGACGTGCACCACGTGCAGTTGATCAGGATGCGCCTTGATCAACCGGCACAGCTCGTCCTTGAATATCACCGACACTTCATCGCGGTTGGCATAGATCAATTTGATCGGCCGCCGACTGCTGTGCAGCACTGATTTGAGAATGGAAAACACCGGGGTGATGCCCGAACCGCCCCCGAACAGGACCAGGGGCTTTTCGGTGTCCGCCTGCGGGTCCAGGCAGAAATGCCCGGCCGGTGGCAGCACTTCCAGCCAGTCGCCGACCTGCACTTGGTTCATCCAGTTCGACACCCGGCCGCCGTCGACCCGTTTCACCGTGACCTTGGGCAGTGCGTCCGCGAGGGGCGAACTGGCCATGGAGTAGCAGCGGGTCAACAGTTTGCCGGCGAAGGGCACACGAAAACTCAGGAACTGGCCCGGTTTGTAGCGAAAGCGCTCACGCAGGGTTGGCGGTATGTCCAGCACCAGCGAGCGCGCGTCAGCGGTCTCGTCGATCACCGCGCACACTTGCAATGAGACGCTTGCCGTCGTGTGTTCGGCCGGGGTCAGGTTCTGTTGTTGCGTGCCCATGTTCACCTCGGCCTCAGAGCCCGCTGATCAGTTGGGCGTTGTCGACGCGGATCTCGGCACCGTTGACGAACCGCGACTCGTCGGCGGCAAGGAACAGCACCACGTTGGCAATGTCCCGTGGCGCGGCCATGCGGTTCATCGGGTCCTGGTCCAGCGCTTCCTGCGGGATCGGCTGACCACCGGCGAGGGCCTGGGTCATCGGCGTGTTCACGCCATCCGGGTGCACGCTGTTGCAGCGGATGCGGTAGCCCTGCTGCTTGCAGTGCAAGGCAATGGAACGGGTCATCGCCGCCACCGCGCCTTTGGACGCCGAGTAGGCGCAGAACATCGGCATCGCGCCCAATGCTGCCACCGACGACATGTTGATGATCGAGCCGCCGCCGGTTTCCTTCATGGCCTGGATCGCGTACTTGCAGCCAAGGAAGTAGCCTTCGCCGTTGATTTTCTGCACCTTCTGCCACAGCTCCAGCGTGGTGTCTTCGATGCTGCCCAGCGCGAGGATCGCGGCGTTGTTGACCAGTACATCGAGACGGCCGAAGTGTTCGACGGTGGTCTTGACCACCTGTTGCCAATCGCTTTCGCTGGCGATGTCGTGGCGGATGAACAGCGCGTTGGCGCCGATTTCCGCAGCCACCTGGCGACCGGCCTCTTCATTGAGGTCGGTCAGTACCACTTTGGCGCCTTCGCGGGCCAGCAGCAGGGCGTCTTCGCGACCGATGCCGCTGGCGGCGCCGGTGATGATGCAGACTTTGCCTTCTACACGTTGCATTGTTGTTCTCCTGATCGTGCGGTTTGAAGTGCGAATTGGTCGGCCACGTGGGCGGCTGCCCGGCGACCGGAATAAATGCAGTCGGCCAGGGACAGGCCGGAGACATACAGGTTGGAGGCGACCCCGACCGCATTGCGGCCGGCGCTGTAGAGACCGTTTATTGGCTGGCCGGCGTGGTCCAGCACCCGACCGCTGTCCTCGCAGACCTTCAGCCCGCCCAGGGTGATGACCGGGCAGGGGAAGAGTTTGCTGTCGAAAGACAAGTCGAGGGCGTACCACGGGCCTTGGTCGAGGTCGGTGAGCATGGCGGCGGATTTGCCGAACTCGTCGGCGACCTCACCGCGTGCTGCGCGGGAATAGCGTTCGACACTTTGGCGCAGCAGTTCGGGCGGCAGGTTGCAGCGTTTGGCCAGGCCGGCGAGGCTGTTGCTGCGCTTGGCGTTGAACAGCAGATTGAGTAGCACCGGCAGACGCTGGAAATTCCAGACTTTGCCGGGGCCGACCTGGCTGAGTGCTTCTCGAACCAGCGCCCGATTGAGAATCAGAATGGCGCGGCCATCCTGTTCTTCGACCATGGCGTGGCCGAGGGTCGCGCCGTAGATTTCTTCGTTGGCATAACGCTGTCCGCGAGCATTGACGATCAGCCCGCGAGCCCAGGCCAGTGGCGGGTTGATGAAACGCCAGGCGCTGACCTTGTCCATCCGCGCCACGCTGCCGCCAGCACTTTGGCCAAGGGCGATGCCGCTGCCGTTGCAACCGGTGGCGCCCAGCGGCAGACCGGCCAGGTACTGCGGCGCGTGTTGGCGCACCAGATCGCGATTGAAGATAAAACCGCCGCTGCTCAGCAACACCGCCTGTTCGGCGCGAATCAATTGCCGAATGGCGCTGGTCTGTTCGATGCGACGCTGACGGGCGCGCAAGCGGTCGGCCAACGCCGGAGCGTACATATGAATGGCGGCGGCCCAGCGTGACAGACGCGCATGTTGTTCGGCGGCGCGGCTACCCGACGGCAATTGCCAGGCTTCGACACCGAGGACCTTGTCGTCGAGGTCGAGCACCAGTCGCCGCACTTCGCACTGGCTGCGCAGGCGCGCGCCGTGACGCAAGGCGCTGGCCTTGAGCGGGGCGAACAGGCTGGCGCCGGACATGCCCGGGCCTTTGGTGCGGTGGCCACGGGGCGTCGGCTTGGCGCTGGCGGCATAGGCCGGCACGGCTTCGTTGCCGGAGTAATAGAGGTAGTACTGGTCACTCGGGTACGAGGTTTTGTGCGGCGGGACGCTTGCCTCGAACGCCGCGCCTTGACGCTCCAGCCAGGCCAGTTGCTCGCGGCTGCCTTCACAGAACGCCCGCAATGTCTCGTGGCTGACGGCCTCGCCGACTTCTTGACGCAGGTAATTGAACATGGCTTCGCTGGTGTCTTCATAGCCAGCCTGATGCTGATACGGCGTACCGCCGCCGGCATAGACCACGCCACCGCTCAGCGCCGTGGCGCCGCCGCCTTCGAAGCGATCCAGCGCCAACACTGCGAGTCCGCGGCTGGCGGCCTCGATGGCAGCACAGGCGCCGGCACCGCCAAAACCCACCACCAGTAAATCGCAGCGGTCATCCCATGGCAACTGGTCGGCGCTGTTCACTCGCAGCGCCGTCAACCCGTTCACGCCGTCCATGTCCGGGCCTCAGCCAGCAACAGCGAAAGAAGGTGTCGGTTTGGCGGTGGTGGTGTAGCTGCCGTCGAGGTAGACCAGCGGCGTGATTTCGTCGGTAGTGTGGATCTGCAGAATGCGCCCGATGAACACCGTGTGGGTGCCGTAGCTGAAGTGGCCGTCCTGACGGCAGAGAAGCGCCGACTGCGCGTCACCCAAGTACGGAATGCCGCCGGGGCTGGTCAGCCAATTGCCACGGTCGAAGCGCGCTTCGCCCTTGATTGCACCACTGCACAGGTTGGCCAGGTCCTGTTGTTCAACGCCGAGGATGTTGACGCAGAAGTCGGCGCCGGTCGCCAGTGCAGCGTGGGGCGAGGCGGTCTTGTTGACGCAGATCAGCAGCGATGGTGGTTCGGTGCTCAGCGAGTCGACTGCGGTGGCGGCCATGGCGAAGCGTTCGGAGCCGTTGCTGGTGCTGATAATGGTGACTGACTTGGCCAGGCGGCGCATGGCCTGGAGCATGTCGGCTTTGAGATTGACGTCGTTCATCGCACTGGGCCTTTTTGTTGGTTGGGGAGTGCGATGGATTCTTGCTCTGACGTCCAGTTGTCACATCGTCCGAGGGGACTAGGCCTTGGCGGCCTCTGGGCCGACCAGGCTGGTGGTTTGGGTTGTGTACATATCCATTGCTGCGGTAACGGCGGCTTATGGTTTCGCCCTTACGGCGAGTCCCTTTGGCAAACGCCCCAAAGGAACCAAAGGTCTCGCCCCTTACGTACGGCCCCTCGCTAAGGCTCGGGGTTCCTTCGCTCCGGTATTCATCCGGGGGCATTGCCCTCCGGTCGGCTTCGCTTCGACCTACATGCAATGAGTTCGACTGCGTCGAACGGCGCTGCGCGCCCATCCCCGGATGAACACCTCCGCTCAGCCTTCCGAGGGGGCGGGTGGA
>NZ_JBFTOU010000041.1:0-34024 GCF_056398125.1 Pseudomonas sp. 05L36
AAAGAGCCAAAGGGTTCAGCACCACGCAGGCACTGGTGATCTTGGCCCGCAAACTTGCCCGGATCGTATTTGCACTGCTGAAAGGGCAAGGCGAATACCAACCGAAAGCAGGTTGAGGGGTTCCCCTCAACCATAGAATCTCCCACAGGTATTTCCCACAGGTCTTTTTGGCCCTAAGTCTTGTTGCAAGGCTGGTCAAGCAAACAGGAGCCCCTATAATCGCGCCGTTTTCGTCTACCCTCACGAAGCGTCGTGCAGCAATCAGCTTGTGCGGGGCGCATCGACATTTTTCCGCTATAGAACCGGAGAACTTCCATGCTCAAACGTACCCTGGCAATGGCCGTTGGCCTGACCTTGTCCCTTTCCACCCTGCTGGCACAGGCTGCCGAGACCCTCAAGGTCAGCGCCATTCCTGATGAAGCACCCACCGAACTGCTGCGCAAGTTCAAGCCCCTGGGCGAGTATCTGGAGAAGCAACTGGGCATGAAGGTCGAGTTCGTACCGGTGTCCGACTACCCGGCGGTGGTCGAGGCGCTGGCCACAGACCGTATCGACATGGCCTGGCTGGGCGGCTTCACCTTCGTGCAGGCGCGACTGAAAACCGGCAATGCCATTCCACTGGTACAGCGTGAGCAGGATGCGCAGTTCACCAGCAAATTCATCAGCGCCGACCCGGCCGTCAAGTCGCTGGCCGACCTCAAGGGCAAATCCTTTGCCTTCGGCTCGGTCTCGTCGACGTCAGGCAGTTTGATGCCGCGCTATTTCATGCTGCAGGACGGCATCAAGCCGGAAACCTATTTCAGCCGTGTCGGCTACTCCGGCGCCCACGACGCCACCGTCGCCTGGGTCCAGGCGGGCAAAGTGGACGCCGGCGTGCTCAACGCCAGCGTCTGGGCAAAACTGGTCGCGGCCGGCAAGGTCGATACCGATAAGGTCAAGGTCTTCGCCACCACACCGGCCTACTTCGACTACAACTGGACCGTGCGCGGCACCCTCGACCCGGCCCTCGCCAACAAAATCAAGGTGGCCTTCCTCGCGCTCGACCCGGCCAACCCGGAGCAAAAAGCGATTCTGGATCTGCAAGCCGCCAGCCGCTTCATCGAGACCAAGCCTGAGAACTACAAGGGCATCGAGGAAGCCGCGCGCGCTGCCGACCTGCTGAAATGACCTTGCATCTGAACCGGGTCAGCCTCACCCACGGCAATGGCGTGCGTGCGCTGCATGAGGTCGACCTGCAGATCAGTGCCGGTGAGCAAGTCGCAATCATCGGCCCGTCCGGTGCCGGCAAGTCGAGCCTGCTCAACGTGCTGGCTACCGCCCTGCGCCCGGACAACGGCGCGGTCGAGGTACTCGGCGAGCACGCCTGGCAGCTTGGCGCGCATCGACGTCAGCAGCTGCGGGCGCGCATCGGCCTGGTTCACCAGGCGCCACCGCTGCCACCGCGGCAGCGAGTGGTCACGGCGGTGCTGGCCGGAAAGCTGGGGCAATGGGGTTTTGCCAAAAGCTTGTTGAGCCTGCTGCATCCGGTGGATGTTCCGGGCGCGCGGGCGGCACTGGTCAAGCTGGACCTGGGTGACAAGCTGTTCGCCCAGTGCCAGCAATTGTCCGGAGGCCAGTTGCAGCGCGTGGGCATTGCCCGGGTGCTGTACCAGGCGCCCGAAGTGCTGCTGGCCGATGAGCCGGTGTCGGCGATGGACCCGGTACTGGCCGGGCACACCCTGTCGATCCTCTGTCGCCACGCCCGGGAGCACAACGTGACGCTGGTCGCCAGCCTGCATGCGGTGGAACTGGCCCTGACGCACTTTTCACGCATCATCGGTTTGCGCGACGGCCAGGTCCTGTTCGATCTTCCCGCCAGCGACGTCGACCACGATTTGCTCGACAAGCTCTACGCCAACGAACAACTGCTATCGCCGCCCGTTCCGGTGGCGCCCTTGAGCCTGCAGATTCCCCGATGCTGACGCGCGATACACGAGACCCGGCCACCCTGCCCCGCCTGCTGCTCAGTCTGTTGGCACTTGCTCTGCTATGGCCCGGCATTCATTTCAGCGAATTGGACCTGGGTGTACTGCTCAAGGCCGACAGCCAGAGTGAGATGGGCCGGTTTGTCTCTGCCTTCTGGCCACCGGCCCATGACGAAGAGTTCCTCCAGTTGCTGTGGCAAGCCACGTTGCAAACCCTGGCCATCGCCACCGCCGGCATGGCTTTGGCTTTGCTGTTGGCCGTGCCTGCCAGCTTGTTGGCCAGTCGAGCGCTGTCGTTGTCCGCCGCCTCTCGCAGCGGTCGCCCGAGCGCCTTGGGCCGGCTGCTGCGCTGGCCGGTGCGCGGATTGCTGATCTTCCTGCGCAGCGTGCCGGAAATCGTCTGGGCCTTGCTGTTCGTGCGCGCCGTCGGCCTTGGCCCGACCGCCGGGGTGCTGGCGATTGCCATCACCTACAGCGGCATGCTGGGCAAGGTCTACGCGGAAATTTTCGAGTCGGTCGACCAGCGTCCCGCCCACTCACTGCTGCAAGCCGGCAGTGGCCGGTTGGCAGCGTTCTGCTACGGCATTCTGCCCAATGTCGCGGCGGAGTTGCTGTCGTACACGGTGTATCGCTGGGAATGCGCGATCCGCGCGTCGGTGGTGATGGGCTTCGTCGGTGCCGGCGGGCTGGGCCAGCAGATCGATTTGTCGTTGCGCATGTTCGCCGGCGGTGAAGTGGCGAGCATGTTGCTGACCTTTTTCGTCCTGGTGCTGTTCGCCGACCAGATCAGCCGCCTGTTGCGCTGGAGGTTCGCATGAATCGCCTGATCAACCTGCTGCTGATCCTGTGCATTGGCGCAGCGGTCGTCGCTTCGTTCAGCTATCTGGGGATCGATCTCGGCGAACTGACGGGCAGCGCTAACCTTGCGCAGATGGGCGCCTACGTGCTGCGTTTTCTCAGCCCGGACCTGAGCGCCGGTCATCTGCATGCCATCGGCCGTGGCGCCGTGGAAACCATGGCGATGTCTGCCCTTGGCACCCTGCTCGCGGCGGTATTCGGCCTGGTGCTGGCACTGCCTGCGGCCGGGCGTTTCGGTTGGCCGTTGCAGAGTGCGTCGCGCCTTGTGCTTAACGCCCTGCGCGCGATTCCCGAACTGGTGTGGGCCGCGTTGATGGTGCTGGCCGCCGGCCTCGGGCCGAACGCCGGCACCCTGGCACTGGCCATGCACACCACCGGGGTGCTGGGTCGATTGTTCGCCGAAGCACTGGAAAACACCCCGCCGCAACCGGCCGAAGCCATCCGCTTGCAAGGCGGCAACGTCGTCTGGGCCTTCTGTTACGGCACCCTGCCCAACCTGTTTCCACAACTGCTGGCGTACATCCTGTACCGCTGGGAAAACAACATCCGTATGGCCAGCGTGCTCGGTTTTGTCGGTGCCGGCGGTTTGGGGCAGATGCTCTATGTCAGCCTCAGCCTGTTCCAGGAGGCCCAGGCCAGTACGGTGATCCTGGCGATGTTGCTGCTGGTGTTTGCCGTCGACGGGCTGAGCAGCTGGAGTCGCCAGCGCTGGGTCAAGGCTTGATGGGGAATTGCATGGTTTTGCACACCTGATTGCATTGGAGCTGAGCAACCATTTGTATGGAGTTGACTGCCGCGTTTTATGGCTATGACCGGCAGAAAACGCCCCATTGCGGGCACTCAGAATGATGCAAAGAGACGATTAACCGTTGTGCGAACCAGAACGATCCAGGGGGGAGTTAAAGGCGACGTAGAAATGATCTGACAATCGATTTCGTAGTATCGCTTGTGTCTGAGTCATGAAACGTGTTCAGAGAATGCCAAATGCACTCGATGATCTCGTTTTGAGGCGTAGCGTTTTCGGCATCCGGGACAGAGGCTTCAAAAACATGATGGCGTGTGTTGCCTGCATCGAACTCAAAAATGTACAGGAGCTGATCAACATTTAGCCCGGTTTCTTCTTGGAGTTCTCGAGCAGCAGCTCCAGCGATAGCTTCGCCAGTTTCTACTTTGCCACCAGGCAAAGCCCATTTTGACTTCGGTTTGCGAACGAGCAAGATATGCCTATCTCTCTCGCATATGACTGTAGCTCTGACTTTCATCTTTTGACCCGGAAGGCATGTCATTAAATTGTAATAAAAATGTCATCTTCAAGGCGCGTGTATCGACGAACGCAGAATTTAGAGCCAGCCAAACTCAAAAAAGTGCCAGGTGCGGCGGTCACTGGTGAGGGGATAACCCATGAGTAACCCCAACCCGAAACGCCAAGGGCCTGCGATCATGCAGGCCCAGTCAGCTTGGGTACACCGCGATGGGTAACCGCTGTGGTAACCCGACAGCGGCATTCTGCTTGGAGCCAGTATCTACGCGGCCTGTAGGCATTCAGTGCGCGATCTGTCAAGCGGCACTCGCCTCATTGGCAGGATTCAAATAGCAGGCCATCTCCCGTTCGACAACGTCGATCTCATTTAGCCCCCAGTTTGTCAGGGGCGCGGAAGGTTTGCCGGTCGACGCAAAACTCGCCGCCAGCAGACGGGTCATCAGCGTCTTTGCCAAGTCCAGTTGCTCCTGAAGCTCCTGAACCGCGCGATCAGCCTTGTCCAGGCGCTGTTGCAGGGCATCGCGACCGGCAGTGATCTGTCCGATACTGGCCATCGTTTCATGTGGGTCAACCATCACTGCCGCTTTTTCTTCCAAAGATTTGTCACTCATCAATGTGCTCGATCGCTCAGGTTCAAGGTCAGGCGCCCGCGGGCCTTGCCTCACTGATATCGGCACGAAAGTTTATTCCTATAGTTTTCTATCGCACTGCTGCGCAAGGCGCCGACCAACGGCAGCGTAACCCATCAGCGAACCCAGCCTGGTTGCGAACAAGCATCTCAGCTGGCACTGGGTTAAGTGCTCGTATCTATAAACGTCCGTTCCGGGCCGATTCTATTGAAAAAGTCGGCCATGGTTTGCGCATCGGAAAAGTATGCGTCCGAGATTGAAATCTTTACTTTCGGCAGAGGCTTCCGGACTCGGATTTCACGTAGCAGTGTGCAAAAAAGCGTTTTAACCAGTCAATGTGCCGGCTGTTTGGACGAACCGACTTTTTCAACAGAATCGGCCGAAAGCTGCCGACCATCAAGGGCTGCTACCGACCTGGAGCAGTCGGCGAACAGAATAATGGCAAATTTGTGGCTATGCTTGGTCTGCTGTCGAAACTGATCAGGCAGTCCGGCAGGCTGCGCGGAAATGACCCGCAACGTGCCCTATGTCACCCGACTATTCTGCGTGAAGCATCCAGTTCAGGGGCGCAAATCCGCAACGACACTCGGGAAGACATGGAGCAAACCCTGCACCTGCAGGCGCAGGGTCTGGACTGGATCTGTCGGGATCACTCAGGATCGAATCGACTTTGGCTACGGTGCGGCTGGGCACTGCGAAAACGGGGATATGCTCACCCCAGACATGCAGGCCTTGGTCTGCATACTCGCCAGAGGCTCAGAACGAGGCTGAGGAAATTGAAAGGAACAGAACATCTGGCAAAAGTGATTGCCGACGTTCAGTTCTACAATGGAGAGCGAGGAGAATCGTTACCTGAAACGACGATGTCAAACACAACAAATGAAAATGATTTCGTTTTATCGCCGAAATGTTAAGAGACCGCTTGCGAGAGTAAAAAATTTCACCATGAAATTAGCATCGCCAAATGCATTGCTTAGTGTCGAATAGTTGGTTGGCGTGACACTTAAGACGTATAGCTTCGGTAGCTATTGCTTGTTTCGGGAGCTTCGCTCACGAAAACCAGCGTGAATCCAGAGCAGAGAAAAAATTTGGCTAATGCTACGTGCGGTGTGTTCTCAGGTTCAGGTGTCGGCACAAAAGGTTGATTGGTTTCCGAATACCGCTTCTATTGGTCAATTTAGAAGGATTATGTTTGGAGATTGTGAAATGGATTTTTTCAGGAATAAAAGCACCGCAAAGCAAGCCATACCCACCCGTTCAAATAAGCCGCGCTCGACCAAATGGCACCGCATGTACTTTTTTCTTGCGGGATTCGACGTGCTGGTTGTTGTGCTGAGCGTGCTATTGAATCACCTGATCGTCGATACCTATCACCGCTCCATCACGGCAAACCAGTCGTGGGTCCAACAGCTGTCGAGCTATTCAACGCTGGGCAGCCTGGCTTCCAAAGTCAATGCGCCGGGCAATAATGTGTTCGATACACATGATGTTGAAGCCGAATCGCGGAACATGAATGAAGCCTTGCGCGCCTTCAACGAGCATTTGGCAATGGCCAAAAAACAGTTGGAAGTACGGATCGCCAATGAGGCTGAACACAATGCAGATATACAAGCCTTTACCCTTGCATTGAAGGATGAGGTGGGTGCAATTGATGCCGCGATGGTCGAAATGGTGAACGAGGCCTTGCTGATCTTTTCCTACTTCAGGGAGGGGCAGTCGGATAATGCCGGCAAACGCATGGCAACGATGGACAGGAAGTTTGCCCTGTTGCTCGCCTCACTCAGTACCGTGCGGGATCGCGTTGGCCTGATTCAAAGCAAGCTCCTGGAGGAGGAGCTTGAGTCGGTCGAAGAACTGCGCCGGGTCGAATACGCGATCATGGTGTTCGTGCTACTGATGGTCAGTGCGGCCGTTATCTACGGGGGCAAGATCAGGCGCGAAATGGAGTCGCAAGCAGCCGAACGGGAAGGTTATCTGGCAGTGCTGCGCGAAAGCGAGAAGCAGGCCCGCCAGCAAGCATCGCTGCTGGACAAGGCCCAGGACGCCATTGTCGTTCACGGGATGGATAACCGCATCCTGTACTGGAACAAAAGTGCCGAGCGTCTCTACGGTCTGTCAAAGGAAGAGGCACTCGGCAAATCGGCACAGGAGTTGATCTACCAGGGTAGCGCCGCTTTCAATGCGGCCACTAACAGCCTGATAGAAACGGGTGACCGGGCGGACGAAGTTACACTTCGACGCCGGGATGGCTGCACCATCACGCTCGAAAGTCATCGAACCCTGGTGCGAGACGATGATGGCCAGCCGCAATCCGTTCTGTCGATCAATACTGACATCACCCACCGTAAGACCGCTGAGCAAGAGGTCCAGCGTTTGGCCTTCTACGATCAGTTGACCGGGCTGCCCAACAGGCGGCTCATGTTGGACCGGTTACAGCATCTGCTGGCGGGCAGCTCCCGTAGCCTGCATACGAACGCGATAATTCTCATTGACCTGGATAACTTCAAGGCACTGAACGACACGCTGGGGCATGACAGAGGCGACATGTTGCTGCAGCAAGTTGCTCTGCGCCTTTGCGGCTGCATACGCGAGAGCGACACCGTGGCTCGCCTGGGCGGAGACGAATTCGTCGTCCTGCTGGATGGCCTTAATGAGAATCCTCCAGAAGCAGCTATCCAGGCCAAGGCTATTGGCGAAAAGATTCTCAACTCTCTGAACATTTCCTACCAGTTGGATGGATATGAGCACCACAGCACCCCCAGCCTCGGCATTGCGCTGTTCCAGGGGCAGCTGAGCACAGTGGACGATATTATGAAGCGCGCTGACCTGGCGATGTATCGCGCCAAGGCGGCGGGCCGCAATACCATGCGCTTCTTCGATCCGGAAATGCAGGCGGTTGCCACGGCACGCGCCCGACTGGAAGTAGAGTTGCGCCAAGGCTTGCAGGACAACGAATTCCTTCTTCATTACCAGCCGCAGGTGAATAGTGAGGGCCGTATCATTGGCGCAGAGGCACTGATGAGATGGCAGAATCCTGAGCGCGGAGTCGTGTTTCCAGGCGAGTTCATTCCATTGGCAGAGGAAACGGGGTTGATTCTGCCGTTAGGCCGTTGGGCGCTGCAGGCAGCCTGCACTCAGCTGGTTGCCTGGGCAAAGCATTCGGAAACCGCCCGACTGGGTATGGCTGTGAATGTCAGCGCCCGCCAGTTTCACCATCCGGACTTCGTCGAGGAGGTACTGCAAGTACTGAGATACACGGGGGCCGATCCGAAGAAATTGAAACTGGAACTGACCGAAGGCCTGCTGATAGAGGATATGGAAGGTACTGTCGCCAAAATGATCGAGTTGAAAGAGATCGGCATAGGCCTTTCGCTGGATGATTTCGGAACCGGCTACTCGTCACTGTCATACCTGAAGAGCCTTCCGCTGGATCAACTCAAGATCGACCAGTCCTTCATCAGAGATGTGCTGGTTGATCCCAACGACGCCGCCATCGCCTGCGCGATTGTGAGCCTGAGCCAGATATTGGGGCTTTCGGTGATTGCAGAAGGTGTGGAGACAGAAGCTCAGCGCACCTTTCTGGTCAAGCATGGCTGCCAGACCTACCAGGGCTTCCTGTTTTCCCCGCCACTGCCAGCCGAACAATTTGAGGCGTATGTTCACGAAAGATTAATGGCGAGCACTGATTTCCCACGGACCAAGACTAAATCGCCATAACTTCGCAGGTGCCTGGGAACGTCCGCTTTCGGCTGTGGATTCAACCCAATGCGGACGATGAGAGGTCGACTCAAATGTGGCTCGCACCCGCAACTGCCGGAGGCGACCTGTCAAGCGGCACTCGCCTCATTAGCAGGATTCAAATAGCAGGCCATCTCCCGTTCGACAACGTCGATCTCATTTAGCCCCCAGTTTGTCAGGGGCGCGGAAGGTTTGCCGGTCGACGCAAAACTCGCCGCCAGCAGACGGGTCATCAGCATCTTTGCCAAGTCCAGTTGCTCCTGAAGCTCCTGAACCGCGCGATCAGCCTTGTCCAGGCGCTGTTGCAGGGCATCGCGCCCGGCAGTGATCTGTCCGATACTGGCCATCGTTTCATGTGGGTCGACCATCACTGCCGCTTTTTCTTCCAAAGATTTGTCACTCATCAATGTGCTCGATCGCTCAGGTTCAAGGTCAGGCGCGTGCAGGCCCTGCCTCACTGATATCGGCACGAGAGTTTATTCCTATAGTTTTCTATCGCACTGCTGCGCAAGGCGCCGACCAACGGCAGCGTAACCCATCGGCGAACCCAGCCTGGTTGCGAACAAGCATCTCAGCTGGCACTGGGTTAAGTGCTCCTATCTATAAACGTCCGTTCCTGGCCGATTCTGTCGGTCGAGATCGGCAGCTATGGGTTGATCAGGGCTGATCGCAATAAGGACTGTTGAGTGCTCTGTAGGTGTTGCGCCTGGCACAGAGCGACCAAGGCGGACGTTCACGGGGACAGCGCTCTGACCGCAGGCAACGGCCGTACTATAATTAATTTCTGTCAATGTTTGCGTGGCGAGCGCTCCAAAACGACTCAGGTATCCATAGCTTTCACCTGACAGGCAGAGGGCTGCACAGCAAATGGGATGGACAGTACGTCTGATTACGCGAGAGAGGGTTCAGCCATGAAAATTCACTCCTTCCAGCATTACTCTCATGGTCTGGAGATGGCCGTTCACGATGCATGGATTACCGCCAAGGTGAAGTCGGCCCTGGCATTTTCCGATCCGACCCTTAGCCTGCATATCAATGTCAAAACCCATGCGGGCATAGTGGGGTTAAGCGGCCGCGTCAACACTCATAGACAGTGTGAGCAGGCCATTGGTCTGGCCCGTTCGGTTCATGGTGTCGCCGAAGTCGATGCCAGCGACTTGCAGACCCATGTGTTCACGCCAGGGAGTTTTCCAGAAGCGCCCAACGCCGAAGAGAGCACTGAGCGCCGGCCACAATCGTCAACAAAGATGGACGACAAATGATAATGGCAACTTTGCAGGCGCCGCGCTCCCAGTCGGGAACCGAGGGCGGAGGGTAGCTGAATGCCTGTGTGCCCCAGAGTGAATCGCACATGGTTTTGTGGACATTTCCGACTGGCTGCTTATGGCTGTTCTTTGCCGGTCATGGTTACAAAGCCTGCTGGTTAAATCCGATGCAACCGGTGGTCAAGTCAGTGCAATTTCGCGCCTGACGACCAAACCAGTACTGCCCACGCCAAAAACCCTTCCTGCGCGTCAACGCAGGAAGGGTTTTTTCGTAGCAGCCGATCAGTCTTTAGCCTGGCTCAACTTGGTGAACAGCTCGGTCGGTACTTTCTTGCCGTTGGAGGTGAACTGGTTGGTGCGGAACTTGTACACCTCACCCTCGGACAGGAAACCGTCACCGTTAGCGTCTATCGCCTTGAACTCCTCGGCGCCCTTGGGCGCCACGGCCAGCAGTTCCTTGAGCGAAACGCGACCGTCATGATCGGCGTCGGTCCTGGCGAACGAGGCATCACCGCATTTGCCTTCACCGCACTTGCCCTCGGCCTGGGTCTTTTGCGCGCTGGCTTCGGCACCGCACTTGCCTTCACCACACTTGCCTTCGCTGGTCTTTTCTGCGGAAGCCAGTTGATAGCCTTGAGGCAAGGCTTCAGCGGAAAACGCGGAGGACGCGAAGTTGATACCGCCGACCAGTGCAACAGCGATCAGGCCAATACGGGTTTTGTTCGGGAACTGGATACGAGACATGTTGATACTCCGGATCAATGGCGTGGCTGGACCACTATTGGTCGTACCACAAGGGTTGATAAACCTGGTTGCGAGGTGCGTTGTGCATCTCGCTTTGGCAGGTCTATTTGGCCCCAGTGGTGTATCCGGGCTGTATCCGTAAAGAGAGGGTTTTGTATAGCTGTATGCGGATGTCGTGCCCTGATACACAGCGATACACGAAAGCCGGTAGTCAGTTGCTCATGTCCGCAAGAGCGCTTGTTTAAAAAGGTTGTAGGTTATTTCCTGAGGGCTACAAGACCTTGCGTCGTTGCCTACGGTTACGCCAGAATCCGCCGGCTTGTGCGCCTTGCCTCTGGTCTCTATCGTTTCCGCGCCACTGCCCATCAGTGGTCGGGTTTAGCAGCCCGGGGTTGTAAGCAAGGTGCACAAGCTCCTGTCAGTCAGGTATTCCCATGCCTGCATTTGATGGTGGCTGTGCGCAGGGCGCCTTCGGGCGCGCCGGCTTTGCTAGCTTCCCCGGTCTGCTAACCTGCGCACAGCTGCCTCCTTCTCGTTTAGCAGCAAGAGGGTTGGCACCCAATCAGAGAAGCAAGCATATGTTCAAAGTCACCCCCAACCCGCCGGACACCGATCCGACATCCCCGTACGAACCCGATTCAAACAAGCTCAACGAGGCCGCCGAACGTGCCCTCGCATTCCACTTCCCATCTACCGCAGACATCAAAGCCACACCGCGCACGCCAGGCTCGCTGTTTATCGTAGACCCCAAGGTCGATACCGAAACCCTGATGGTGTATCTGGTCGAGACCCTGGCCTCGGTCGATGTGATGGTGCACCAGTTGGTGGATCATCTGGACGGCGGCTCGCGCAATGCCCTTCTGGGGATTTCCAACAGCGTGATGTTGGCGGAGATCACGGCGAACCGGGTGCTGGATCAGATTGATCCGCCTGAGTAATCACTGAATCGGTGGCTAACGCTGCCCCCTCGCCACAGGTTTTGTGTGTTTGATAAAACCTGCTTGCGCGTCCTGTTGAACGAGATCAGTCTCAAGGGCTGCATCGACCTTCGCCCATGTGCGTTGAACACGGGCGAAGGCATACCTCCCAGCGAGGAAATGAAGATGAAATCTGCTTTCGTCATCCTGCTAATGGCCCTCGCACTGTGCAACTCGCCCCTGGTGAGCGCCGCTCCCGCCGCCGACGCCATTCTGCCCTTCCACGTCGATATCCAGGATCAACAACTCACTGATCTGCGTAACCGCATCGCGGCAACGCGCTGGCCGGACAAGGAGACGGTGGGCGATCGATCGCAAGGTGCACAGCTGGCGAAACTGCAGGAGCTGGTTCGTTACTGGGGCACGAACTATGACTGGCACAAGGCCCAGGCGCAGCTCAATGCCTTGCCCCAGTACACGACCACCCTCGATGGGGTCGCTATCCATTTCATCTGGGTGCGCTCGCCCCGGCCGAATGCGTTACCGATGATCCTGACCCACGGTTGGCCAGGCTCGGTACTGGAGTTCATCAAGGTGGTCGGCCCGCTCACCGATCCGGCCGCTCACGGGGGCAATAGCGCGGATGCATTCGACGTGGTGATTCCGTCGATCCCCGGCTACGGCTTCTCCGGCAAACCGACTGAGCCCGGATGGGACCCGGACCATGTGGCCCGGATCTGGGGGCAATTGATGCAGCGTTTGGGGTACTCCCGCTACGTTGCCCAGGGTGGCGACTGGGGTGGCCCCATCACGAGCGCCATGGCGCGCCAGTCCGTGCCCGGGTTACTGGGCATTCACCTCAACCTGCCGGCGACGATCCCGCCGGAAGCGACCGCAGCACTTGCTGCCGGCGGTCCCGCGCCTGTGGGGTATTCCGAGCAGGAGCGTGCGACCTACGACGCGCTGGCCACATCGATTAAACAGGGAAACCTGGCCTACAGCGCGATGATGGCCGCGCGGCCGCAGCTGATTGGTTACGGCGTAACGGATTCTCCGGCGTTCCTCGCAGCGTTCATGCTCGGTCACCCGGGATTTTCCAAGTGGTCGTATGGCGCCGACCCACAGCAATCGCCAGGCAAGGATGAAGTACTGGACGACATCACGTTGTACTGGTTGACCAACAGCGGCGCCTCGGCAAGTCGGCTGTATTGGGAAAACAAAGGGCGCAGCCCGCTTTTTTCTGCGGCACAGAAGACCGGCGACATCACACTGCCGGTGGCCGTCACGGTATTCCCTGATGATGTCTATTTCCCGCCGGAGAGCTGGGCCCGACGCGCCTATCGCAACCTGATCTACTTCCATCAGGCTGCCAAGGGCGGCCATTTCGCCGCGTGGGAACAGCCGGAGCTGTTTGTCGAGGAGCTGCGCACGGCGTTTCGGCCGCTGCGCTGAATCACCTTCGTATCAATTGGGGTCCAGCAACCCGCCACTCCAGTTACGCGACACCCGGCTGCCGGTGAATTTCGCCACCCCCATACCCTGGGGTATCAGGCGATCGCGATAGCGCGTCACCAGGCGCCCCGCTTGCTCGGCATGCAGCACCACTTCGGAGGCTGGATCGCCCGGCCGCCCGAGAATCCGTGCAAAGCGCTGGCCTTCCTCGACGAAATCCCCCAGCTCTTTTTCGAAGATCAACACGCCGGGTTGCGGGGCGATGATGGTTTCCATGTGGCCCATTTCCATGGCTTCGACGGGCCAGTCAGCCGGTGAAACTTGCTCGTCAATGACACCGCAACCGCACAGCCAGTTGTACAGCCCTTCGGCATCCGACTCGGCGAAACGGTCGCTGACATCGCCCTGCCCACGCAGCTCCAGGGTCGCAGCCATGCGGTGCTCGGTGACGCCTTCGCGCAGCCACGGGGCAATGATGGTTTCCTCGAAGGAGCCATCGTCGCCGTCATCCCAGATGATCGCCACGTCCATCTTCATCGCCGCCGCCAGTTCGCGGCCACGGGGCCAGAAACTGCGGTGCACGTACAGGTACGGTAGCGCCTCGTCATCGGTGTGCAGGTCGAGCATCACATCGGCTGGGGCGGCCAGTTGCACCAGTTTCTTTTGCCATTGCTGAACGCAGGTCGAAGGTCGTTCCATGGCCGCCGACTGGTCGAACGAACGATTGAAGTTATGCCCGGTGGCGTCATGGTATCGACCGAGGATCCGTCCCTGGCGAAACTGCCCGATGCCCAGCGGATTGGCCTGCGGCACCACGGTGATGTTGCCTTTGAGCCGGCCCTGGGTTTCGGCGGTTTGCAGTCGTTGCATCAGCAGGTGCAGGACCAGCATCCCGGCGATTTCATCGGCATGTACGCCGGCTTGCAGGTGCACGTTTGGCCCGCTGCCGTCGCCGGCATAGCGCCAGGCACCGACCCGCACGGCATCGCCGTTGTTGTTGCTGACACTGAACGAAATATCCTGCGGCATTGGCTTTCCCTCCTGTCATGACCGTTGAAAAACGCTGTATCGCTGCTGTCGAGGCTGGTGATTGAACAGACGTTCAACTAAGCTCGACAGCGTGGAACCTCACCCAAGGACAGCCTTGTGACAACCGATGCCCCGAAAACCCGTCGCGCCGAACCCGATGACCGTCGCGAAATGCTGGTGGCCGCCACCCTGCGCTGCCTGGGCCGCGACGGTCACGCCGGGATTTCCGTGCGACGCATTGCCACCGAAGCCGGGGTGTCCGTGGGGTTGCTCAACCACCACTTCGGCAGCATCGAGGCACTGATCGCCGACACCTACCAGCGGCTCGCGAGCGAACTGACCACCGCCCTGCTCCAGGAAATCGAACAGGCCCAGACACCCGCGCAAAAGGTCGATGCCTTCCTGGAAGGCTCATTCTCGCCCAGGGTCATGGACCCGAAACTGCTCGGTGTGTGGGTGGTGTTCTGGAGCCTGATCCGTCACTCCGAACACGTCAGCCAGTCCCACGAAAAAAGCTACCGCGCCTACCTCGATCTGATCCGCCAGTTGCTCGACGGGCTGGCCGCCAGCGAAGGCTTCGTGATTCACGACACCCGCCTGGCCGCCATCGGCCTATCGGCGATGCTCGACGGTCTCTGGCTCGAGTGGTGCCTGAACCCCGAGACCTTCAGCGCCGCCAACGGACTGCATATCTGCCGCTGCTGGATAAAAGGGCTGCGTCACGGGGCATTCAGCACCGACGACGCCCTGTGACGGATGCCGGCCGAAGATCATCGCCAGGGTGCCGCTGACGGCGGTCTACCCTTGTCGAACTCATCAGGCCGACCTGCGTACCGGCGTCCCGCGCCGCTCGGCAAAGGCAAACAGCGCTTCGATCAGGAACGTCAGGCAGACATACACCCCGGCCACCAGCAACAAGGGTTCGTACACCTGCAGGGTTTGCGCGCGGACCACGTTGGCGGCGCCGAGCAGATCGATCACGGCGATGGTCGACGCCAGCGCCGTGGACTTGAGCAGCATCACGGTTTCCCCGGCCAGGGTCGGCAGCAACAGGCGCATGGCCCGGGGCAAGCGTACCCGCAGCAAGGACTGGCGCGCGGTCATGCCGAAGGCCGAGGCCGCTTCCATTTCACCCTTGGGCACCGCCAGCAGGCCACCGCGGATCACTTCACCGACATAAGCGCCGACCGACACCACCAGGGCGAACACGATGTACCAGTAACCGTCGCGCAGGTAGGGCCAGAGGAAACTGCCGCGAATCAGCGGGAACTGGGCAAACAGGCTGCCCAGGCCGTAGTAGAAAATGTAGATCTGGATCAGCAACGGCGTACCGCGGGTCACGCTGGTGTAGAACAGGCTGACCTTGGCGATCACCTTGTTTTTCGAAATCCGCGCCAGCGCCACCAACACCGCCAGGACAAATCCGAACACACTGGCGATCAACAGAATCGCGAGAGTGGTTTGCAGCCCCCGGCCCAACAGTGCCGCGTATTCAACTATCCACGCTGGAATCATTTCATTCACTCAGCCGGTTCAGTCAACAAGAGGCATCCAGCGACGAATACGTCGCTCAAGCCGACCCGACACATAGTTCGACGCCAACGTCACCGCGTAATACAACGCGGCAGCCGTGAGGTAGAACAACAGATAGTGGCGCGTCGATCCCGCGCCTTGCTTGGCGGTGTACAGCAGCTCGTTGGTGCCAACCACGCTGATCAGCGCACTGTCCTTGATCAGGTTGATCCACAGGTTGGCCATCCCGGCCATGGCGTAAGGCGCCATGATTGGCAGCGTGACCCGGCGGAACAGACCGAAACCGTTCAGGCCGAACGCCTTGGCCGCTTCGATCTGGCCGAAGGGAATCGCCTGGATCGCCGCGCGAAAAATCTCCGAGGCGTAGGCACCCTGCACCAGCCCCAGCACCACGATGGCCGCCAGCGGACCACTGACATCGACCACGCCGTAGCCGAGCCGGGTCATCAGCGAATTGAGGAGCATGGAGCCAACGTAGTACAGCAACAGAATCAGCAGTAATTCCGGAACCGCGCGGAACAACGTGGTGTAGCCGCGCATCAGCGCTGCAATCGGTTTTGGCGCGCCGAGCTTGAGGCACGCCACCACCAGCCCGATGGCCAGCCCGAGCACAAAGGCCCCGGCGGAAATCTGCAGGGTCATCCATAGCCCCTTCAACAGCGCACTGCCCCATCCCTGCTCGGTGAAATTGATCAGATCGAACATTGCCGGCATATCACTCTCCAGTTGGAGGACACGGTCCCCTGTAGGAGCGAGCTTGCTCGCGAAAAACGTTAACGATGACGCAGTCACTCAGAAGAACCGCAGCGCTCTTGCGTCCATCGCGAGCAAGCTCGCTCCTACAGGTTTTTGCTTGTATGCCTGGGATCAGAACGCCGGCTTCACGCTGGTGCCGAAGTAGCTCTGGGACAGATCGTCATAGTCCTTGCTCGCCAGCAATTCCTGGATGGCCTTGTCGAGCCGGGCCTTGAGTTCGGCGTCGTCCTTGCGCAGGCCGGCTCCCACGCCTTTGCCGAAGATCGGGTCGTAAGGCACGGTGCCGAGGTAGGCCAGGTCCTTGGCGTCCGGGGTCTTGATGAACGCGGCCATGGCGGTGCCGTCGGCCATCATCAGGTCGATGCGCCCGGCAATCAGGTCGGCGTTGGCCGAGTCCTGAGTGTCGTAGTACTTAACATCGGCAATTTTTTCGTAGTAGGTCTTCAGGTAACTGGCGCTCACGGTGGAGTTCTGCACGCCGATGATCTTGCCCTTGAGGTCATCCGGGTACTTCTTGACCGACGCCTCTTTCGGGCCGACGACGGCAATCGCCGAATCGTAGTAGGCCTTGCTGAAGGCGATCTGTTTTTCGCGTTCTTCGGTCACCGACATCGAGGAAAAGATCACGTCGATCTTCTTCGCCAGCAGCGACGGAATGATGCCGTCCCACGCGACTTCCTTGATCTCGCAATCGGCTTTCATTTCGCTGCACAGCTTGTGGATCAGGTCGACTTCGAAGCCCTTCCACTCACCATTGGCCTGCTTTTCGGTGTACGGCGGATAGGGTTCGGCTGCCACCGCGAACCTGATCGGTTGCGCTTGGGCGGCACTCATGCCGGCCAGCAATACGCAGGCCGCACCGGTCAACCAGTTTGCAAAACGTCGATTTCCCATGTTGTTTTCCCGTCTTTTTATGATGAGTTAGCGAGTCTGATGAGCATTGACGAATTGTCGGCAACGCTCGCTGCGTGGGTGTACGAACACTTCGTCCGGCGAACCGGTTTCCTCGATCAGCCCTTGATGCAAAAAAGCGACTTTGGAAGAGACATCGCGTGCGAAGGCCATTTCATGGGTCACCAGGATCATGGTCCGGCCTTCTTCGGCGAGGGAGCGGATCACCCGCAGCACTTCCCCGACCAGTTCCGGGTCGAGTGCCGAGGTGGGTTCATCGAACAGCATGACCTTGGGCCGCATGGCCAGGGCCCGGGCGATGGCCACCCGTTGTTGCTGCCCCCCGGAGAGAAACGCCGGGTACTCGTTGCGCTTGGCCGCAAGGCCGACGCGTTCGAGCAGGGCTTCGGCGCGCTCGGTCGCCTCCGCACGGCTTTCACGCAGGACCTGGGTCGGCGCTTCGATGAGGTTTTCCAGCACCGTGCGATGGGGCCAGAGGTTGAAGTTCTGGAACACCATGCCCAGGCTCGACCTTATGCGCACAAGCTGTTTGGCGTCCGACACCAGCGGTGCGCCGGGGCGATTCTGGTTAAGGTGAATGCTTTCGCCATCGACCAGGATGCGTCCCTGGTCCGGCACTTCGAGCATGTTGATGCAGCGCAGCAAGGTGCTTTTTCCCGAGCCGCTGGCACCGATCAGAGAAATCACGTCGCCCTCGCGGGCGGTCAGGGAAACGCCCTTGAGCACTTCGATATTGCCGAAGCGTTTGTGCAGGCCATCGACCTCGATCATGGTCCTGGCAGCGACCGGTTCGGCGGCTGCGGTACTGGTCACCGTGCCGATCACCGGCCTCGGCGCTTCGCCCATGAGCACTCCGACAAAATCGCGAATACGCTGACAAGCCTGGGCCAGGCGCTCGTCACTCAGGGTGAACGAAAGCCGCACAAAACCCTGGGCCGGCTCACCGAATGCCGCCGCATCAAGCACCGAGACACCGGCTTCGCGCAGCAGGCGCCAGGCGAATTCCAGCGAGGTCAGGCCGGTGCCTCGCACGTCCACCAGCACGAACATGCCGGCGTCGGGGTTGAGCACGCTGATGCCCGGGCAATCGGCCAGGCCGGACACCACCAGATCGCGGCGCCGGCGATAGATCTCGCGCATGCCGTGGGTGACTTCATCAAAGGACTGCACGGCCTTGAGCGCCGCTTCCATGACAAACCCGGGCAAGCCGTACAGCATGCTCAGCACCAGGGTTTCGACATGATTGACCAGGGCTTCATGGGCCACTACCCATCCAATGCGCCAACCGGTCATGGCATGGGATTTGGACAGGCTGCCGATCACCACGCAGCGCTCGGCCATGCCCGGCAACGCCGCCAGGCTCAGGTGTTCACGCTCGTAGGCGAGGCTCTCGTAGACCTCGTCCACCACCACCCACAGGTCATGGGCGATGGCGAGGTCGGCGATGGCTTGCAGCTCTTCGCGGCCCAGCACCACGCCGGTGGGGTTGTTCGGGTTGGAGAAGAAAATCGCCCGGGTGCGCGGGGTAATGGCCTTGGCCAAGACGGCGGCATCGAGGCGGAAACCCGAGTCCGCGGCACAGGGTACCCGCACCAGCGTGGCGCCGGACGCCTTGAGCGTGGCTTCGTAGGTGACGTACATCGGATCGAAGGCAATCACTTCGTCGCCGGCACCGAGCAGGCACATCGAGGTGGCGAACAAGGCGTTCTGCGCACCTGCCGTGAGAATGATGTTCGACGCCAGCAGTTCGCGGTCGATCAGTTGGCTGTAGCGGCCGGCGATGGCCTCGCGCAAGGCCTGGCGACCGGCGATTTCGGTGTAGTGGGTATCCCCTTCACGCAAGGCGTGGATGGCAGCGTCGGTGATGAAATCAGGGGTGGGGAAATCCGGGTCGCCGACGCTGAGGATGATCACGTCCTCGCCTTTGCGCTGTGCTGCGCTGGCCGCGTAGTGAATATCCCAGGCGGCAACGCCTTGGCCACTGATCCGCTCTACAAAGGGTGAAAACCGCATGCCAGTGCCTCGTTCGAATTGAAGAAACGCAAGCCCGCAACCAGCCGGGGGAAGGTGGCCCCCAACATAGTCGAGACTGAACACTCGTTCAACAGAAAACTCGCAAGGCTTCGCGTTCAGCGCAAACAGGTCGTTTTCACGACAGCCGCGCCGTTTTTCAGCACTGCGCAATCAAGCGACGTGAAGCGATTTTGCTGACCGCGCCAATCACCAGCGCAATGACGATCAATCCGGCGGCGACGGCGAACGTCAGCCGCATCCCCTGTGCGATGGCCTCAGGTTGCGCCTGCAAAATATCGTGGCTGGCCGAGCCGAAGGCGAACACTGCCCCCATGACCGAGGCGCCCGTGATCAACCCGAGATTGCGCGACAACCCGAGCAAACCGGAAACCACACCACGCTGCTGCGCCTCAATTTCCAGCATGACGGCGGTATTGTTGGCCGCCTGGAACAGCGCATAACCGGCGGTAATGACAGCCAGCGGCACGATGTAGCCGGGCACACCGAACGCCATCGGCAAGGCCGGCAGGATGCAAGCGCCGGTCAACATGGCGATCAATCCAATCGTGCTGGCTCGATACGTGCCCAGACGATCGACCCATCGGCCCGCCGGTACGCCTGCCAGTGCGACCACCAGCGGCCCCGTCGACATTGCCAACCCAACGCTCGCTGCATTCAACGTCAGTGCGCCAGTGAGGTAAAACGGCCCTACCACCATGGTCGCCATGACCACGGTGGTCACCAGCATGCTCATGACGAATCCTGCGCTCATCTGCCAGTTACGGAACATCGCCAATCGAACCAGAGGCGACTCGGCTGTGTGCTCGACGAATACAAACACGCACAGCCCAAGAACTGTCACCAGCAACAGCGTCATGTTCAGCGGCCCCAGGGTGCCACGCCCAATGGTCATCGCCAGTGCATAAGCCAGCAGTGTCAGAACCAGCACCAGCGTGCCGAGCACATCGAAGCCCGCTCGATCCGCCCTCTTCTCACTGCGATCGTTGGGCAAAAAGTAGAGCGCGAGCCCAATCGCCAAAACACCCAACGGCACATTGATCAGAAAAATTGCCTGCCACCCCGGATTGGCAATCAAAAAACCTCCAAGGGTCGGGCCGAGTGAGGTGCCAATCGCTGACATCGTGCCGAGCACGCCCATCGCACTGCCCATTTTTTCCTTGGGAACGGCCCCGCCCACTAGCGCCATGGTCAGCGCCATCATGATGGCCGCACCGACGCCCTGCAGCGCCCGAGCGGCAATCAATAACCAGAGATGAGGGGCCAGCGCGCACAGGATCGAAGCGACGGTAAACACGCAAATCCCGATCAACAACAAACGTCGGCGGCCAATGATGTCGCCAAGTCTTCCGACACTGACGATCAGCGCCGTGATCGCCAGCAGGTAAGCGAGCACCACCCATTGCACTTGCTGAAAGGAGGCTGAGAACGCCTCGGCCAGGGTCGGCAATCCAACGATGGCAATGCTGGTGCCCAGGGACGACAGCAGCATGGATAACGACAGGCTGGCCAAGGCTCCCCGAATCGATATGGACTTCATTTTCTCGCGACTCCGCAAATAGGTTGTCCAGAGCCTAAGCCCGGCCATAACATGGCGGAAGACGCAGTATTTGCACTATATACGTGCACAAGACGCCACATGTTAAAAAACCTGTAGGAGCGAGCCTGCTCGCGAAGAGGGTGTGTCAGACAACATCATTTTTAATGTGCCACCTTCGCGAGCAAGCTCGCTCCTACAGGAATTGATTCGATGCCCGACCTGAATCTGTTGATCACCCTGAACGTGTTGCTGGAGGAAGGCAGCGTGGCCCGCGCCGCGCAGCGTTTGCACCTGAGCCCGTCAGCCATGAGCCGGGCGCTGGCGCGATTGCGCGAAACCACGGGCGATCCGCTGCTGGTGCGGGCCGGGCGCGGACTGGTTCCCACGCCTCGGGCGCTGGAGTTGCGTGAACGCGTCGGCGTGCTCGTGCAGGACGCCGAAGCCGTCCTGCGCCCTGCCGAGGCACTCGACCTGAATCAACTGACCCGTACCTTCGCCCTGCGCACCAGCGACGGCTTCGTGGAAAATTTCGGACCGCAACTGATCGCCCGCATCAACGAAGAAGCGCCCGGAGTCCGCTTGAGTTTCGTGCAGAAGCTGAACAAGGACAGCACCCTGCTGCGCGAAGGTTCGGTGGATCTGGAAACCGGTGTGATCGGCGAATCGACCAGCCCGGAAGTGCGGACCCGGATGCTGTTTCGCGATCGGTTCATTGGCGTCGTGCGCGAGGGTCATCCACTGGCTCAAGGTGAGATGACACCTGTTCGTTATGCAAGCGCCCGGCACATTCTGGTCTCGCGCCGGGGCCACGAAAAAGGCGTCATGGATGACGCCTTGAATGAGCTGGGACTGAAGCGGGACATCATCACCATCGTCGCCGGTTTCTCCTCTGCGATTGCATTGGCGCGGGCTTCAGAACTGGTGGCCAGCGTACCGGAGCGGCACGTCGGCAACCTGTGCCAGGGGATGCACTGCTTTGCCTTGCCCTTCCCCACGCCCCCCATCACGGTTTCAATGCTGTGGCACCCGCGCATGGACGCCGACCCGGCGCATCGCTGGTTGCGCGGTTGTGTGTGGGAGGTTTGCAGCCGGCAATGACCCGGTGGCCCTCGCCTACTCCTTCAGGATCAGCAACGCTTCGCCTTTCTTCACGATGTAGGTCGCCAGTTCCGAGGCCTTGTCCTGGCCCACGTTCTTCGCCACATGCGCAACGCCTTCAGGGATGTACAACGAGTCACCGGCCTTGAGCGTCACCGGTGCCCGCCCTTCCAGTTGATATTCAAAGGTGCCGCTGATCACGTGCGCCACCTCGACACCGGGGTGAGCATGTTTGGGCGATGTCACGCCCGGATCGAAGTCCACGAGCACCTGGAGGACTTCGCGATCGGCGGTGCCCAGGTCTTCGCGTACCAGGTCGGTGCGGTGCAGGCCCTGCTGCCAGCTTTTCATCGCCGGGGCCGGTTGTGTTTCCTGGGCTTGAGCAAGGCTCGCTACAGTAGCGAGCCCTGCGGCGGCCAGGATGAGGCCAAGCCTGCCGAGGGTGTGACGGGTGTGGGTACGCAACATTGTCCTTCCTCCAGTTGAACCACGCCAGGCCGCGCCGAAAGTGACGCTGCCGGTGATTCCATTTGGAGGCCTCCGTGTATCGCCCAGGTGTCGGGAAACGCCGGTTTTGTATGCCCGGGTAACGGCGGGCGTTGCCGATACCTGCGGATACAAACCCGCAACTGCGGGCACGTCGTTGGTCAACGCCTTCGCCCATCCGCACGAGTGTGTTTTGCCACCGTGCATGGCGGGACGTTCCCGGCCACCTCGGACAGTCGTTTTACCTCGGTGGGCATGACCGCCATCGAGCGTTTCCTGCGCCCGGTGGCTTATCAGGGTTTTCCTGATGCCCTACTGCCGGAGCCGCTGCGCGAGGGCAATCCGTTGGGGTTGCCGCGTCTTGTGGATGGTATGTGTAAAACCATTGCGTAACCTGTAGGAGCGAGCTTGCTCGCGATGGACTCAAGAGCGCCGCGCTTAACCAGCAAGCACGTGTTTTCGTTAACGACCATCGCGAGCAAGCTCGCTCCTACAACAACGGGTTAGTCAGTTGTTTTTCGCGAGCCGGGTTTCACCGCTGTCCCAACCGCCGCCCAGGGATTTGTAGATCGCCACAATGGCGCGGTACTGATCGGTTTCACCCAGTGCCTGGGCATCCTCGGCATTCAACCGCTCGCGTTGTGCGTCCAGCAACACCAGGTAGTCCACCACCCCTTCCTTGTATTGCGTCGCCGCCAGATCGGCCGCGGCGCGACTCGACTCGCTTTGCTTGATCAGCGACAGCAAGCGTTGCTGGCGTTTGCCATAGTCGCTGAACGCGTTTTCCGACTCTTCCAGCGCGAGCAGCACCTGTTGTTCATAGGTCGCCAATGCTCCCTCGGCGTCGGCGTTTGCGCCACGAATGCGCGCCCGCACACTGCCCAGGTCAAACGCGGCCCAGGTGATACTCGGCCCCAGGCTCCAGGCACGGGCGGCACTGGAACCGATTTGCGAACCACGCCCCGCCGTGAAGCCGAGGAACCCACTCAAGCTCACCCGTGGAAACAGGTCGGCGGTGGCCACGCCGACATCCGCCGTTGACGCCGCCAACCGGCGCTCTGCCGCGAGCACATCCGGGCGCCGATGCAACAGCTCGCCAGGATCGCCAATCGGCAATGCCTTGGCGATGGCCGGCAGGTTCTTTGGACTCAGGTCGATGCTCAGGGTGTCCGGGCGTTCGCCCAGCAGCGTGGCGATGCGGTTCTTGTGGTGCACCTGCTCCGCCTGCAACTGCGGCACGCTCGCCTCGACAGCCGCCAACCGGGCGTCGGCACGCACAACGTCGAGCTCGTTACCCACGCCAGCATCACGCAGGCTCACCGTCACGGCGCGCGATTCGCTTTGGTTCTTCAGGTTGGCCAAGGCGATCTTTTCCCGCAGTTGCGCACCGCGCAGTTGACCATAGGCATCCACCAGCTCGGCGATCATGGTCACCCGCAGTTGGTACAGGTCCGCCGCCGTGGCGTCTTCCCGGGCGTCGCTGGATTCCAGTTCACGCTGGATGCGTCCGAACAGGTCGATCTCCCAGGCCATGTCCAGGCCCAGGTCGTAGCGCTCGGTATTGACCCGGCTCTCGGTCAGCCCCGGCACCTGCGACTTGCCCTGCTGGCTGCTGATCCGGCTGGTGACCACCGGCAGATTGTCGTTGCTGACGTCATCGCGGATGGCCCGGGCGGCTTTCCAGCGGGCGAAGGCCACGCGCAGATCGCGGTTGCCGTTGAGCGCTTTGCCGACCAGCTGATTCAGCGTGGGGTCGTCGAATTGCTGCCACCACACCGTTTCGAATCGCGTTTGATCGTAGTTGGCTCCTTGTGCCGAGACGACATGGGCAGGCGCCGTGTCGGGGGTCTTGTAATCCGGCCCCACGGTGCAGGCGGCCAATGCCGTGACGAGAAGGCTGGGAAGGAAGAGCTTGAAAGCATTCATCAGTGTGCCTCCGAATCAATAACGTTGAGCGCGTGAACCCGGGCCGCCTTGCGCGCGGTTTTACGTTCGATGTAGCGACGAATCAGGACGAAGAACACCGGCGTCAGCAGCAACCCGAAGAAGGTCACCCCGAGCATCCCGGAGAACACGGCAACCCCCATGGCCCGGCGCATTTCCGAACCGGCCCCGGTGGAAGTCACCAGCGGGATGACCCCCATGATGAACGCGAACGAGGTCATCAGGATCGGCCGCAGACGCATGCGGCAAGCCTCCAGTACAGCGTCCAGCGGCGACAGGCCCTGGTCCTGTTTGTCCTTGGCGAACTCGACGATCAGGATCGCGTTCTTGCAGGCCAGGCCCACCAGCACGATCAAGCCGATCTGGGTGAAGATGTTGTTGTCGCCCCTGGAGATGATCACCCCGGCAATCGCCGACAGCAGGGTCATCGGTACGATCAGGATCACCGCCAGCGGCAGGCTCCAGCTTTCATACAGCGCAGCCAGTACCAGGAACGCCAGCAGGACGCAGAGCGGGAACACCAACAGCGCGGTGTTGCCGGACAGGATCTGTTGGTAGGTCAGGTCAGTCCACTCGTAGGTCATGCCGTTGGGCAGTTCTTCCTTGAGCAGTTTCTCGATCGCTTTTTGCGCCTGGCCGGAGCTGTAGCCGGGGGCTGCACTGCCGTTGATTTCCGCGGTGACGAACCCGTTGTAGTGCGAGACCCGGTCGGGCCCCGACGTCGGGCTGACCTTGACGAACGTGGCCAGTGGAATCATTTCTCCACGGTCGTTGCGTACCTTCAACTGGCCGATCTGCTCCGGTTCCTGACGGAACTGCTGCTCAGCCTGGACGTTGACCTGATAGGTACGGCCAAAACGGTTGAAGTCGTTGGCGTACAGCGATCCGAGGTACACCTGCAAGGTGTCGAAGATGTCGTTGATTGCCACGCCATGGGTCTTGGCTTTTTCGCGGTCGATGGCGGCTTCGACTTGCGGCACGTTGACCGTGTAGCTGGTGAACAGGTTGGCCAGCTCCGGGACACTGCGCCCCTTGCCGATGATGTTCATGGTTTCCTTGTACAGCTCTTCGTAGCCCAGGTTGCCCCGGTCTTCGATCTGCAGGCGGAACCCGCCGATGGTGCCCAGGCCTTGCACAGGTGGCGGCGGGAACACCGCGATGTAGGCATCCTGAATGCCGCCGAACTTGGCATTCAGCGAAGCGGAAATCGCCCCGGCGGACAGGCTTGGGTCTTTGCGCTCATCGAAAGGACGCAAGCCGATGAACGCGATGCCGGCATTCGGGCTGTTGGTGAAACCGTTGATCGACAGGCCGGGAAACGCCACGGCGCTGTCGAAGCCCGGTTCGTTCATGGCGATGGTGCTCATGCGCCGGATCACCGACTCAGTGCGGTCAAGGCTGGCCGCATCGGGCAATTGCGCAAAGGTCACCAGGTACTTCTTGTCCTGGGTCGGCACAAAGCCGGTCGGTGTGGTGCTGAAACCCATGTACGTCATGGCGATCAGGCCAGCGTAAACCAGCAGGGCCACGCTGCTGCCGCGAATGACCCTGGCCACCGCCACCACGTAACCATTGCCGGCCATTTCGAACAGCCGGTTGAAGGGCTTGAACAACCAGCCTGCGAACAGCCGATCCAGCACTTTGGAGAAACGGTCTTTCGGCGCACCGTGGGCCTTGAGCAACACCGCCGCCAATGCCGGCGACAAAGTCAGCGAGTTGAACGCCGAGATCACCGTGGAGATGGCGATGGTCAGGGCGAACTGCTTGTAGAACTGCCCGGTCAAGCCGGAAATGAAAGCGGCCGGCACGAAGACCGCACACAGCACCAAAGCCGTGGCGATGATCGGCCCGGTCACCTCGCCCATGGCCTTTTGGGTAGCCTCGGCCGGTTCAAGTCCCGACTCGATGTTTCGCTCGACGTTCTCCACCACCACGATAGCGTCATCGACCACGATGCCGATGGCCAGCACCAGACCGAACAGCGACAGCGCATTGAGCGAGAACCCGAGCAAATGCATCACGGCGAAGGTCCCGATCAGCGATACCGGCACGGCGACCAGCGGAATGATTGAGGCGCGCCAGGTTTGCAGGAACAGGATCACCACCAGCACCACGAGGATCAGCGCTTCGAACAGCGTGTGAACCACCGCTTCAATCGAGCTGCGCACGAAGATGGTCGGGTCATAGACGATCTCGTAGTCCATGCCCTCCGGGAAACTCTTCTTCAGCTCGGCCATCTTCGCCCGCACCTGGTCGGACACGTCGATCGCGTTCGAACCCGGGCGCTGGAAGATCGGCATCGCCACCGCTTCCTGGTTATTGAGCAGAGCGCGCAGTGCGTATTGGTTGGAGCCGAGTTCAATCCGGGCAATGTCCTTGAGGCGGGTGATCTCGCCATCCGCACCACTGCGTACGATCACGTTCTCGAATTCTTCTTCGGTGACCAGGCGTCCCTGGGAGTTGATCGACATCTGGAAGCTGGTGGCGTTGGGTGCAGGCGGCGAGCCCAATTGGCCGGCCGCGACCTGACGGTTCTGTTCACGCACCGCATTGACCACATCGGTGGCGGTCAGGTTGCGTGACGCGGTCTTGTTCGGGTCGAGCCAGATGCGCAGTGAATAATCACCGATGCCGAACATCTTCACGTCACCGATGCCGTCCAGCCGCGACAGCTCGTCCTTGACGTTGAGGATCGCGTAGTTGGACAGGTAGAGCATGTCGTAGCGCTTGTCCGGCGACACCAGGTGCACCAGCAGCGTCAGCTCGGGCGACGCCTTGTCGACGGTAATGCCGATGCGCGTCACCTCCTCCGGCAGCTTGGGTTCGGTACGGGTCACGCGGTTCTGCACCTGCACCTGAGCGTTGTCCAGGTCGGTGCCCAGGGCGAAAGTCACGGTGAGCGTGAGCCGGCCATCCGCCGTGGACTGCGAAGACATGTACAACATATTCTCGACGCCGGTGATGGCTTGTTCGAGGGGGGCAGCCACGGTTTCGCCGATGACCTTGGGGTTGGCGCCCGGGTAGTTGGCATGGACCACCACAGTGGGTGGCACCACTTCCGGGTATTCGCCGATCGGCAACCGGAACAGCGAAATGCCGCCGGCAATCAGGATCAGCAACGACAGCACTGCGGCGAAGATCGGCCGCGTGATAAAGAACTGGGAGAACTTCATGACGGTGTTCCTTTATCCGCGGGGCGATACGCCAGCGTCGGTTTTCACCAGCGCCGGAGACGGAGCGACGGGCTGATTACCCGCCTCGATGGCCTGCCGCTGGCGGGCCAGGGTGGCGACGGTTTGCGCATCGGCCATCGGTGCGTCCTGAGGCGCGACCACCGCGCCGGGACGAACCCGCTGCAGACCGTTGATGACGATGCGGTCTTCCTTCTGCAAACCGCTGCGCACGATGCGCAAGCCTTCGAGCTTCGGCCCAAGGTCGACGCTGCGGTACACGGCCTTGTTGTCCTGGTCGATCACCAGCACGAACTTCTTGCCCAGGTCAGTGCCCACTGCCTCGTCCTTGATCAGCAGGCCGGCATAGGCCGCGCTGCCCACCAGTTTCAATCGGGCGTACAGCCCCGGGGTGTATTGGCCGTCGGCGTTGTCGAACACCGCACGGCCACGGATGGTGCCGGTCTTGGGATTGACCTGGTTGTCGACGAAGTTCATCTGCCCCAGGTGGCTATTGCCCTCCTCGTTCGACAAACCCATGTACACCGGCGTGGATTGACTGCGCCGGCCTTGACGGGAGAGCTGGCCGTACTTGAGGAACAGACGCTCGTCGGCATCGAAATAGGCGTAGACCTTGTCGGTGGAGACCACGCTGGTCAGGGCCGATGTGTCGGCGGTGACGATGTTGCCGGCGGTGATTTCGGCACGACTGACCCGGCCGCTGATCGGCGCGGTGACACGGGTGAAGCTCAGGTTCAGGCGTGCCAGATCGAGTTGCGCCTGCACGGCATCGACGGCGGCGCGGGCTTCCTGGGCGGTGGTGGTGCGCGTGTCGGCCAGTTCAGCGGAGATCGCATTGCTGCTCAACAGGCGCTGGCCGCGTTGCGCTTCATTGCCAGCTCGAACCAGCGTGGCGCGAGCTTGTTGCAATTGCGCTTCGAGGCGGTGTACTTCGTGTTCGAACGGCCGTGGATCGATCTGGAACAGCAAATCCCCTTTCTTCACCGACTCGCCATCGGTGAAGGCAACACGATCGATCTGCCCCGACACCCGCGGTCGAACCACGACGGTTTCCGGCGCTTCCAGACGGGCGGTGACTTCATCCCATTCAGTGATAGGTTGCTCGAGCACTTTCGCGACCGTGACAGGCGGCGCACCCGGAGCCTGGGCGGCATCGGGGGCGTGGCCGCAAGCAGTGAGGGTCGCCAACGCCAATGCAGCAAGGGGGTAACGCAAAGGTTTGAGTGACTGTTCCATGGGGGGTGTCCGCCTGACGGGTTAGGGGTTGGAGAATTCTCGGCCGCGCAGGGGGCTGCGACGAATTGAACGGAGTGAACTTGGCTATCATCATTAATGATGACCGTCATGTTTAAGGGCAAAAAAAATGAATGCTCAGATCAAGCCTCTGAATCAACAGGGTTTTTATTGGAAGCCGTCAGACTGACGACAGCGCAGATACAGTCCAATGCGGGCCCAAGGGTTTGCGCTACCTGCAAGGCCCGGGCGGTCGGTTCCATTTTGTGGCCAATGCGTTTAAACAGAGGGTCGTTGAACAGTGTGCGCAGACGCCCCAATGCACCGCTGACCGCCGGCTGGCCCAGGGAAAGTCTTTCTGCGGCCCGTGTGACGTTGCGCTCCTGAATGAGCGCCTCGAAAATCACCAGCAGATTGAGGTCGATACTGCGCAGATCATGACGTTTCATGGGGCGGCACCCTGTGAGGTGTTCTGACTTGAGCCACGGGCTCGTCGGCCTGCAAAACCATTGCCGCGAATTTATATTATGATCATCATCAATACCAGCCCCTCAGCAAAAAATTGCCAAGGCGCTCATCGGATGACAGGACCCCACTCATGAAAGTGACGAAAGACCAGGCAGCAGCCAACAAGGAAGCGATCCTCGGCGCAGCCTCGAAGATGTACCGGGAAAGAGGCATCGACGGCATCGGTATCGGCGAGCTGTCCCGTTCGGTGGGCCTGACCCATGGCGGCTTTTACGGTCAGTTCCCCGGTGGCAAGGAGCAGTTGGCGTCAGAGGCGGTCAGCCGCACGTTCGAAACCAACATCGAAGACTGGCGAGCGGCGAAATCCATCCCCGAACTGCTCAAGGGTTACCTGACCCAGAGTCACCTGAGCAACTGGACCGAAGGCTGCCCGATCCCTGCCCTGGGGGCCGATGTCGCGCGCAATGGCGGTGCTGTCAGCCACTCGTTCACCCAAGGCGTGCAGACCCTGATCGAAACGCTGCTGCCATTGGTCGACGGCGAAACCGATGATGAAAAGCACCAGGAAGCCTTGCGCATCCTGTCATCGATTACCGGGGCCATATTGATCGCCAGAGCCCTGGACAACCCTCGATTGTCGGAGCAGTTCCTGCAATCGGTGATCGATGCCTGGTCTGTCAGCGACGAAAAAACAGTAGAAGGGCTTGCCGCGACCTGATCCAGACAGGTCGCGGCAAGTTCAGGCTTTTTGACTACGCCAGATCGAATCGATCCAGGTTCATCACTTTGGTCCACGCAGCGACGAAGTCCTTGACGAACTGCTGCTGCGCATCGGCGCAGGCATAGAATTCGGCCAAGGCACGCAACTGCGCATTGGAACCGAAGACCAGGTCAACCCGCGTCCCCGTCCACTTCACTGCACCGGTCTTGCGATCGCGCCCTTCATACTCTTGCCGGGCATCCGACACGGGCTTCCACTCCACGCCCATATCCAGCAGGTTGGTGAAGAAGTCATTGGTCAAGGCTTCCGGCCGTGAGGTGAGGACACCGTGTTTGCTCTGGCCGACATTGGTGTTCAACACCCGCAGCCCACCCAGCAATACCGTCATTTCCGGCGCACTGAGCGTCAGCAGTTGCGCCTTGTCGATCAGCAGTTTTTCGGCCGGCACACGGTACTGTTGCTTCAGGTAATTACGGAAGCCGTCGGCAATCGGTTCAAGGAATCCGAAGGATTCGACGTCGGTCTGTTCCTGGCTGGCGTCCATGCGCCCTGGGGTGAAAGGCACCGTCACACTTTGGCCGGCATTTTTCGCGGCCTGCTCCACGCCCACGCCACCGGCGAGCACGATCAGGTCGGCCAGGGAGATTTTCTTGCCGCCACTGTTGAACTCGCCCTGGATGCTTTCGAGTTTTGCCAGCACACGGGCCAGTTGTTCTGGCTGGTTGGACTCCCAGGACTTCTGCGGTGCCAGGCGCAGACGCCCGCCGTTGGCGCCGCCGCGTTTGTCGGAGCCACGGAAAGAGGAAGCCGCCGCCCACGCCGTCGATACCAGTTGCGAGACTGACAGCCCCGAGGCGGCAATTTTGCCCTTGAGTGCGGCCACATCACTGTCGTTGACCAGTGGATGGTCGACGGCAGGGATCGGGTCTTGCCACAGCAGCTCTTCGTTCGGCATTTCCGGGCCGAGGTAGCGTGAGAGCGGCCCCATGTCACGGTGAATCAGCTTGTACCAGGCACGGGCGAAGGCGTCGGCCAACTGGTCTGGATTGGCCAGGAAGCGCCGGGAAATCGGTTCATAGATCGGGTCGAAGCGTAGCGACAGGTCCGTGGTCAGCATCGTCGGATCACGCCGTCTGGACGGATCATGGGCATCTGGAATGGTGCCGGCACCAGCGCCGTTTTTCGGCTTCCACTGGTTTGCCCCCGCCGGGCTCTTGGACAGTTCCCATTCGTAACCGAACAGGTTTTCCAGGTAGTTGTTGCTCCACCGGGTTGGCGTGGTCGTCCAGGTCACTTCCAGGCCGCTGGAGATAGTGTCGCCACCTTTACCGGTACCGAACGTGCTCTTCCAGCCCAGGCCCTGCAGTTCGAGACCAGCGGCTTCGGGCTCAGGTCCGACATGGTCGACAGGGCCGGCACCGTGGGTTTTACCGAAGGCGTGACCGCCCGCGATCAGCGCGACGGTTTCCTCGTCGTTCATGGCCATGCGCGCAAAGGTTTCACGGATGTCCTTCCCGGCGGCGACAGGATCGGAGTTGCCTTCAGGGCCTTCGGGGTTTACGTAGATCAGGCCCATCTGCACGGCGGCGAGTGGGTTTTCCAGATTGCGCTCTGCGGGAGCTTGCCCGGCATCTTTGCCATATCGCACGTCGCCACCCAGCCACTTGCTTTCCGAGCCCCAGTAGACGTCTTCGTCCGGTTCCCAGACATCCGGGCGGCCACCGGAAAAACCAAAGGTCTTGAAGCCCATGGACTCCAGTGCAACGTTGCCGGTGAGGACGATCAGGTCGGCCCAGGAAATTTTGTTGCCGTACTTTTGCTTGATCGGCCAGAGCAGTCGACGGGCCTTGTCGAGGCTGACGTTGTCCGGCCAGCTGTTGAGCGGTGCAAAGCGTTGCTGGCCGGAGCCGGCGCCGCCCCGGCCGTCACCGGTGCGATAGGTGCCTGCGGCGTGCCAGGACATGCGGATAAAGAAAGGCCCATAGTGACCGAAGTCCGCCGGCCACCAGTCCTGGGAATCGGTCATCAGCGCAGTCAGGTCTTTTTTCAACGCCTGGAAGTCCAGGCTCTTGAAGGCTTCGGCGTAGTTGAAGTCGCCCCCCAACGGGTCTGATTTGGGCGAGTGTTGACTCAAGATCTTCAGGTTCAGTTGGTTCGGCCACCAGTCGCGGTTCGTCGTGCCACCGCCAGCGGCGTTATTAAACGGGCATTTCGATTCAGTTGACATGGCATCTCCTCTTGATTTTGTTTTCAGCTAATCATCCTTAAGCGTGGATCCGGATCACCGATTGAAGAAATAGCTTTTCGGTATGGGATCCATAGCCTTAAGGCTATGACAGCCCAGTGATCAGTCGCTCCAGAACATCCATTAAAGTACCGGTCCGGGAAACTGTCGCTTCATCTTGGGAGATAGCTGATAAACAGTTCAAATCAGCAAGCAAATGCAAGATCATGTACACCTGCCACAATGGATGGGTAGCCTTTGCTGCATGGACGCTGGCGATCGTAAGAATTGTTTGCCGCGAGAGGTTTCGCCATGCTCCTCAAAGCCATTGTCATCTGGTCATTGCTGTCGATCATCGTCGCCGCCGTGTTCTGTCGCCTGATGCATAACGCCAAGGTCGCCGACCGGGCGCTCAAGATCGCCAGGCCGGATCATCAGCCTCATGAACGAAATGCTGGCAATGCTTCCATGCCCCGGGACAAAAGTGGCAGTGACGATTCGGATTACCACGCGGCCTGAGCCATTCAGGGCGTTCCTGCACTCAATAAAAAACCGGCTATTCAGCCGGTTTTTTTATGTCACTCAACAGCACTTCGGTCCGGCTTTACTGCCGTAACGGGCCTCTTGGCGCTCGCGAAAGAACGCTTCGTAGTCCATCACCGGTTTGTCCGGGTGTTTGGTCTGCATATGCTCGACGTAGTTGTCGTAGTCGGGCATGCCGACCATCAGGCGTGCGGCCTGACCGAGGTATTTACCCAGGCGACTCAGGTCATTGAACATGATCAGGCATCCGGCAGCGCGTGGAATGGTGCTTCCTTATCCGTACGCTCCTTGGTGCCCCAGGCGGCAATACCGACCTTGAGCGCAAAGAACAGGATGCTGAACACCACGAACAGGAACAGCGCGGTCAGCGTTGCGTTGGTGTAGGCGTTGAAGATCACGTGCTGCATCTGGTCGATACTCTTGGCCGGGGCCAGCACCTGACCGTTGGCCAGGGCATCGCTGTACTTCTTCGCCAGGGCGAGGAAGCCGATCGCCGGGTTGGCATCGAACAGCTTGATGAAGCCCGCTGTCGTGGTGCAGATCAGCAACCATACCGCCGGCAGCAAGGTGACCCAGACATAACGCTGGCGCTTCATCTTGATCAGCACCACGGTGCCGAGCATCAGCGCGATACCGGCCAGCATCTGGTTGGAGATGCCGAACAGCGGCCACAAGGTGTTGATGCCACCCAATGGATCGATCACACCCTGATACAGCAGATAACCCCACATGGCCACGCAACCGGCGGTAGCGATCAGGTTGGCAGTCCAGGACTCGGTACGGCGCAGGGCCGGCACGAAGGAGCCGAGCAAGTCCTGGAGCATGAAACGCCCGGCACGGGTACCGGCGTCGACTGCGGTCAGGATGAACAATGCTTCAAACAGGATCGCGAAGTGGTACCAGAACGCCATGGTGTTCTCGCCCGGCAACACGTGGTGCAGGATCTGCGCGATCCCCACCGCCAGGGTCGGCGCACCGCCGGCACGGGCCAGGATGGTGGTTTCACCGATGTCATGGGCCACGGCTTGCAGGGCTTCCGGAGTAATGGCAAAACCCCAGCTGCTGACGGTTTGCGCAACGGCAACTGCATCAGCGCCAACCACCGCGGCCGGGCTGTTCATGGCGAAATACACGCCCGGATCGATCACCGAAGCCGCGACCATGGCCATGATGGCCACGAACGATTCCATCAGCATTCCGCCATAACCGATGTAGCGGGCATGACCTTCACTGGCGAGCAGCTTCGGCGTGGTCCCGGAAGCGATCAGCGCGTGGAAACCCGACACCGCGCCACAGGCGATGGTGATGAACAGGAACGGGAACAGCCCGCCCTTCCACACCGGGCCGGTGCCGTCGATGAACTGGGTCAGGGCCGGCATTTTCAGCTCGGGCATGGTGATCAGAATGCCGATGGCCAGGGCGACGATGGTGCCGATTTTCAGGAAGGTCGACAGGTAGTCACGGGGTGCCAGAATCAGCCACACCGG
>NZ_JBFTOU010000042.1:0-32387 GCF_056398125.1 Pseudomonas sp. 05L36
TTGGTTGAATCGGGTGCTGAATCTGGCTTGGTTTGATCGCCTGGGATTGCCGCGTCTCTCCTGACCTCAATCTCTCGAACCGCCCGGTGCGGACCCGCATGCCGGGTGGTGTGGCAGGGGAACGGCAAGGCCGTCCCCTATGCCGATTTACACTTCCGGTCTGTCAACCCGCGTATAGCTGCCACCCAATCCTGTTTGACAGCAGGGGATGGCAGCTTCTCTAAACAGTGTGAGGAATGCCATCTTGAAAAAGAACAGCCCCAATCCCCCGGAATCACCAGCCGATTCATCTGAAGATCCAATCGACTTGTCCAACCTCTCCAAAACCACCGAACCCGCCATCAGCGCCCGCCTCCGCAACCCCAATCACCTCGACCCCATCAGCCACGTCTTCACGATCCGCCCCGACATCGACACACCGTCCCTGCTCACCCACGCCAGCGAAACCCTGGCCTCGCTCAACGTCATGAGCACCGACCTTGCCTGTGAACTTGAAAGCTCGCGTCGCAACATCGCCCTGGCGATCCAGCAGTTGGCCGTGCTGGCGCAATTGCTGGTGAACCGGGCACTGGACAACATCGCGCCTCTCGACGAAGTGGAGGCCTGAAATGGATCGATACATGCCGATGACCGGCATCGACTGCACCATCGCATCGCTGCTGATCGACACCGAGGCACCGCTGGATGTGCTGCACGAAACAGCCGCCTATCGCATTCGAACCGCGACGCAATTGCTGGAGAGCTTCGCGGCTGACGAGGGTGTTTACAGCGAACTGGCGCGGGTGCTGGTCACGTCCCTGCGCGATGGTTGCGATTTGCTGGATGTGGTTGGGCGGCGATTGCAGATGCAGGTTTGATCCTTGAAAAATGGACGGTCTCATTGAGGTCGTCCAACTCCAGAGCCGCGATCTTCAAGCACGCAGCCGCCTCACCCCAACCCCCACCAATATCCCCAACACAATCGACACCAACGGCACCGCTCCCGCCCAGGTCAGCGTCGGAAACACCAACAAAATCTGCGAGTCATTGCCGCCCAGCATCATCGATGCACCGGTCCCCATCAACACGCCCGCGAGCAAATGCCTGCCCGCTGTCATCACTGCAAACCGCTGATAGTTGAAGGTGCGGCGATGCAAGGTGTAACAGAGCATGCCCAGCATCAGCATGGCGAACACCGCCACACGCGGGCTGGTCAATGATGTGTCACCCGAGACCCAGAACAATTGCGAGAGATCGTAGAAAAACACGCTAGGCGTCCACAGCGGTTCAAAGGTGTAGAGGGCGCTGGTCAACGCCCCCAGGAGCAGGCTCGACAGCACCAGGTGTCTGTCGCCGTGAATCCGGATCAGGAACAGCAAAATCAGCAGCACGATGCCAATGACCAGCCAGTAATGACGGCTGGTGATCATCGGCATTTGCAGCGCCCGGTGTTCGGGCAGCATGTTCAGGTGATGCCACAGTACGATGCCCAGCACCCAGCCGAGGATGGTGAAAACCTTGTTGAGATTGCCGCTGGCAAGCTTGGTGAGGGTGCCGACACTGCATCCGTCGTTGAGCACCGACGCGAGGCCGAACAGCAACCCGCCACCGACCAGTGACAGATAGCCGACCTCAGGGATGAACAGCGGCTGACTGACGCCAGACAAGGCATAGAGCGGTGCGAGCAACAGACCGAACAAGCCACAACTGACCAGCGACACGAACAGGGTCGGCCGCCGCTTGAGCAGCAGCCCGATGGCATTGACCAGGCACATGCCCATGCGCTGCGAGACCCAGCCGATGAGGAACGCCAGCAGCAGTGAAACCGGCAATGAAAACACGGGCCTCCCTGTTTCCAGGTGGTGGCATCAAGTCGATGCCTGACAGACAGATTAGTCGCTGCGCAAACACTTCGGATGAACCCGCAAAGCCCTTCTACACTCAATCCGCAATCGCCCTGTAACCCCTGTCGAATAGGCTTCCATGACCACCCTCACCGACCGTTTGAAGCAAGGCAAGGATGCGCGCAAGAAGTGCTCCCGCAGTTCGCAAGCAGCCTTGGGCAATGTCGATCGCGACCCCATACCGCTGATCAAGGCGTCGAGTGAAGGACGCATCAAATCGCTGGTGGAGTTGCGCTACGGACGCATGCTGGTGTCACCTTTCACCTTCTATCGCGGCAATGCGCTGCTGCAGGCCCACGACCTGGCGGGAACCTCGAACATGGGGCTGGTTTCACCGATTTGCGGTGATAGCCACCTGATGAATTTCGGCGGTTTCGCAACGCCTGAACGCAACCTGCTGTTCAGCGTCAACGACTTCGATGAGGCCCACTCCGGGCCGTGGGAGTGGGACTTGAAACGCCTGGTGGCGAGTTTCCTGGTGGCGGCTCGCGATCTGCGTCATGGGGAAACGGTTGAAGAAATGGTCTGCCATCAGGTCGTGGGCGCCTATCAGAAAACCATGCTCGAATGCGCCGAACAAAGTTCGCTGGAAACCTGGTACGAATCCATCAGCTATGACGACCTGCTCGCGCAGGCCAACAAAAGCACGCTGGAACATGTGCAACGCGCCATCGAAAAAGCCGAGCGTCGCACCCATGCCGAACTGCTGCCAAAAATCAGCGAGCGCGACGCCCATGGTCGTCTGATCATTCGCGATGACCTGCCGGAAATTTTCCACCTGCACAAAAACACCACGCTGCTGGATGCCGATGATGACTGGTTGCGTCTCTCGGACTGGCGCCCGCTCTACGACACCTTCATGCGCGACTATCGCGGCACCCTGCAAGCGGACCGCCGTGATCTGGTGTCGCGCTTTCACGTTCAGGACATGGCATTCAAAGTGGTGGGCGTGGGCAGTGTCGGCACCCGTTGCCTGGTGGCGCTGCTGACCGACGATCAGGAGTTCCCGCTGTTCCTGCAATTCAAGGAGGCGCGACGCTCGGTGCTCGCCGGCTACGTGAAAGCCAAGTCACGGGTGCGGCATGAAGGGCAGCGGGTCGTCGACGGGCAGCGGTTGATGCAATCGGCCAGCGACCTGTTCCTCGGCTGGACCACCGGCCCCAGCGGGCGGCATTTCTATGTGCGGCAATTGCGCGACATGAAAATCTCCGCCGAACTCGAGACCTTCGATGGCGACGCATTCGCAGCCTATGGTCGGCTCTGCGGCCGGGCCCTGGCTCGCGCCCATGCCAAGTCTTCCGGGCACGCGGCGGTGATCAGCGGCTACATCGGCAAGAGCGACGCACTGGCCGACGCGCTCTATAAATATGCCCAGGGCTATACCGAGCACAACGAGCGTGATTTCGAGCGATTCCAGCAAGCCTGCCGCAAGGGCCGCTTGCGGGCCCGGTCGGAAGCCGACTTTGCCGCGGATCATTTGCCGTAGCGGTGTCGCAAGCTCCGGTACGGGGCTTTGAGCGAGATGAATTTTTCTTCACCCCACCACCCCGCGCCAGCCTGTACATTTCGCTCGCTCATTCAAGAAACTACGGTTTGCCCGCTCTCCCGCGGGCTTTTTTTTGCCTGCGGGTTTGCGCCCATCACTGTGCCACCTGCGCGACGCTCCCTTGCGATGGCTCGGGTAGCAAACAGCCTTTGGCCATCCACTGGCAGTCTCTGACCCAGCGAAAGCCGGATTCCAGATCGCCGCGGTCGTTGTAATACCCCAGCCTGAGTTGAGTGGCGCTCAGATCGAGTTTGGCAAAACCAGCCCGCGAGTCAGTAAAGGTGCTATCCGGTGTTGGCGTTTGCAAGGCAGACAGCCTCTTGCCACCGGCCCCGGAAATCACCCAAGCGGGTTCGCCTGCACGCAACAGCAATTGCTGGTTGTGATCATGACCCGACAAAAGCAGATCGACGTGGTTGCGTTGCAACACTGGCAAGAGCCATGTGAGCAGATTCGACTCCTCGTCATGCTTGCCTTGATTGCGCACCGGGTGATGGGACGCGGCTATTCGCCATACCGGTGCCGGTCCGGGTGCCTGGTACGCCTGATCGATCAAGTCGATTTGCTGCTGCAAACTCTCACGTGGCGCCGAGGTGTCGAGGAACACCATCCGCACCAATGGCCGCCCGTCAACGTCACCGAAATCCTTGACGTAGAAATTCGCCGGCATCTGCCAACGGCCCGATCCCTTGTGCTGTTGGCCGTACTCGATCTCGTATTTTTGCGACACCGGGTAATCGTGGTTGCCCAGCACCGCGTAGAACGGCACATGGCTGAGCCAATGGCCCCAATAGACACGCTCGAATCGGGTTTCCCAGTGGAGATCGTGGGTGCTGGTCAATGGCTTGCCGTAGAAGTTGTCGCCGAGGAAAACCACCATGTCCAGGCGCCCCTCCCTGGACGCAACCCGCTCCATGGCTTGCCCCACCCGCCACTGTTGCAAGTCACCGCTACCCTGATCGCCCACCGCGATCATCGACGCCGATGCAGGGTCCAGACCATTCAACGGAACGTACGGCGATGGCGGCGTAAACAGCCAGTAACCACCGACCGCCAGTAGAAGAGCGAAGGCAATACCAGAGCCAAGCGCGATCCTTCGGAGCACCAAACGTTTTGCAGAAATCGAGGTGGAATTTGTGCGTTTCAATCAGGAACTCACTGGGCTTGGAAAGCCAGACAGGGTGGCGAAATGAAGGTCGACCTTCACCCTCAATAGATCACAGCAGTTGTTCACGATTTGTTAAGAAATCGTTCCGTTTACTTTTTTCCAGCCTGTTTTTTTCGGCCTTCCTTTTCCGGTAGCCAGAAGTCATGTCGCGCCCTGTCCCATCGTTGATCGCAGTCGCACACAATCCCTGAGCTCACTGGAGGTTTCCTCGGGCAAGAAAAAACCCGCCGCCCTTTCGGGTTGCGGGTTTCGCCGTTCAAAGCGGACTCAATTCACTGGTTCAGTCTGAGTCGCCGGTACCGGTTTTTGCGCTTTGGAGAGCACCGGCTGTTCCAGCCTCGCTCGCCCGTAAAACGCCAGCGCCGTCAGCAAACACGCCAGCCACACAAAGATCCCGGCCCAGAGGGTGTGGGACATGTAGTGCCAGCCTTGCAGCACCCGCGTTGTACCGTAGATGAAACCGAGGGTCAGCGAGCCGTACATGATTGCCTTGGAATAGCGCCAGCGATAACGGCGAGCCACGAAGTACAACGCCAGCATGGTGAACCCGCCCGATGCGTGTCCGCCCGGCCAGCAACGACCGTCACCAGCGACTTTCAGCAGGTCGAAATTCTCATACCACTCAACGTGCTCCTTTTTGCCGCCGTACTGGGTCGTCTCGATCGGGCAATACACGCTGGTGTGGCCCTTGAGGTAGTGAATGACCCCGGTGCTGATGGAAAACGCGAACACCACGTAGAGAAAATCGCGACGGTGCCGGGTGGCAAAGCGCAGCACCGGTGCGACTTTGATTTTCTCCAGGAAAGCGATGATTTTCGAGTGCTTTTCAGCCTTCAGGCGCGGCCAGAGAAACGACAGCAAGGCACCGATAATCGCAATTTCGCCGGTCCAGTTGGGAATGATCCGCGCCCATTTATGGGTGATTTTTTCGAACAGATGGACATGGTCCAACGGGTACGTCTGCGTTACCGGATCAAAAAAGTAATTGTTGAAGGCGATGTCGATGCCGGTCATGTCGAACATCAGAAACACCGCGACCGCGCAGGCCAGCGGAATACCGAAATTCACCCAGTAAAAGCGGTAGCGAGAAGCGGTCAGCATTGTGAGTCCTGATTAAAAAAGAGAAGGAAAAAACTCAATGAGTGCTCACCGAGCTCCAGTCGGAAGCGTCGATGAAGCCAAGCAAGCGCGGAGTCTGCGGGGTTTCGGCGGAAATAAACAGTGAAGCGCCATAACCCAGGGTCGAAGTCGGTAACTTGAGGTCTTTTTCCAGTTGCTCCATGCACTCGCTGTGGGTCACCAGAATCAGGTTACGCCCAGCCACTTTATGCCCAAGCGTGTCGCGCAGCATGGTGCCCTTGCAACTGATCAGCCAGTTTTCACCCGTGCCAACCTTGTTGAACATGAAGTTGGCGGTCTGCGCTGTACGCAATATCGGGCTGTTGTAGATATCGGCCTTGTCCAGGCCCAGGTGCTTGAACTGTGCCCCGAGGCTCTCGGCAACACTGCGAGAGCGCTCGGTAATGCCATCGTTGCCGATCAGGCAAGGCGCCGAGGAGTGATCGCAGCGCTCGACGTGACGCACCAGCACGATCATGTCGCCCTTGGCCCATCCCGTCATCAAAGCCTGTGCACCGGCTAAATTGCCGTGAGCCAGGTCCGGTGCGGTGGCGGGACGTAACAAAAATACGGTCAGCGGGATGACCAGCAGCGCCGAGGCCAACACCACGGCGGCATTGCGATAGCGAGCATAGCGGTTCAGATCGATCGAGCGTTTTTTCCCGAAAAGACTCAGTCTCAATTCCACATCAAGCCGCCTCACCGGCACGCAACACCTCATTAGATCCCGAAAGGCTAAAGAAACGTGCGTTGCCGGCGGGTGAAAGACATGTGAAAAAAAGCTTAAAGCATTGCAAAAACCTTGTTACAGAATCCGCCGCACAAAAACCTTTCAGCTCCCGGGATTGCTGCCGATACATCCTGCTTACACAGCTTGGCGGCCCCCAAAAAAAACAATCTTCCAGCCAACCGACGATTGAGAAGCACTAAGTTCCTGGAGGAATGTGATGAATAGCTGGTTCGGCAACATCAGCGTGAACCTGAAACTGGGCCTGGGATTTGGCCTGGTCCTGGCACTGACCTGCATCCTCGCTCTGACCGGCTGGACCAGCCTGGGCGGGTTGATCGACCGCAGTAACTGGATGAGCGACATCACCCAGCTCAACGCCGGCCTGACCAAGCTGCGCGTGGTTCGCCTGCAATACATGCTGACCAACGGCGACGAAACCGCCGCACAGAGCGTACAGACCACCCTCGACGCCTTCTCGGCCCAGCAGCAAGCCCTGCTGGCGAAGTTCAAGAGCCCGGAAAACCTCAAGCTGCTGCGAGAGCAAGGCGCCGTCATCGATGCCTACAAGACGTCCCTGGGCAAGATGCGCAACGCCTATCGCGCCGGCAACAGCGCCCGCGACGCCATGAGTGCCAACGCCGAAACCGCCAACACGCTGATCAATGACATCAATACCCGCGTGCAGCAAATGCCATTGAGCGACCAGCGCTTCGAACAGTTCCAGGCCATCACTGCGGCCAAGGAAGCGTTCCTGCTGGCCCGTTACGAAGTGCGTGGCTACACCGCCAGTACCGATGCCGAGACAGAGCAAAAAGCCGTCGGCCAACTGGACGCCGCCATTGCCAGCCTGAAACCGCTGAATGCGCATTTCGCCGATTCGCAGCAAGACGCCCTGCGTCAGCTGGAAACGGCGCTTGGCAACTATAGCGGTGCCTTGCAGGCCTACAAGGCCGCCAGCAATGACGCGGTGCAAGCGCGCAAGGAAATGACCGACCAGGGTGCCACCATCGTGGCCCAGAGCGATCAGCTGTATCAGACTCAGCTCGATCGCCGTGACGCCGAAAGCGCCCAGGCGCGCACCCTGCAACTGATCAGCACATTACTGGCGTTGCTGGTGGGCATCATTGCCGCCGTGGTCATCACTCGCCAGATTACCCGTCCACTGCGCGAAACCCTGGCGGTGGTCGATCGCATCGCCAGCGGTGACCTGTCCCAGAACGTGGTGGTCAGCCGTCGCGATGAACTCGGCGTGTTGCAGCAAGGCATTGCGCGCATGGGCGTGACCCTGCGCGACTTGATCAGCGGCATCCGCGACGGCGTGACCCAGATCGCCAGCGCCGCCGAAGAGCTGTCGGCTGTGACCGAACAGACCAGTGCCGGGGTCAACAGCCAGAAAGTCGAGACCGATCAGGTGGCCACCGCCATGCACGAGATGACCGCCACGGTGCAGGAAGTCGCGCGCAACGCCGAAGAAGCCTCGCAAGCCGCTGCGGCGGCGGATGGCGAAGCCCGTGAAGGTGACAAAGTGGTCAACGAAGCCATCGCCCAGATCGAGCGTCTGGCCAGCGAAGTGGTGCGTTCCACCGAGGCCATGAGCGTGCTGCAACGGGAAAGTGACAAGATCGGCAGCGTCATGGACGTGATCAAGGCCGTGGCCGAACAGACCAACCTGCTGGCGCTCAACGCCGCCATCGAAGCGGCCCGTGCCGGTGAAGCCGGTCGTGGTTTTGCCGTGGTGGCCGACGAGGTCCGCGGCCTGGCCCAGCGCACGCAAAAATCCACCGAGGAAATCGAAGGCCTGGTGGCCGGCTTGCAGAACGGCACGCAACAAGTGTCGGCGGTGATGAACAACAGCCGCGTCCTCACCGACAGCAGCGTGGCCCTGACCCGCAAGGCCGGCGAGTCGCTGGAGAACATCACCCGCACGGTGTCCAGCATCCAGTCGATGAACCAGCAGATCGCCGCCGCTGCCGAACAGCAAAGCGCCGTGGCCGAAGAGATCAGCCGCAGCATCATCAACGTGCGCGACGTGTCCGAACAGACTGCTGCTGCGAGTGATGAAACGGCAGCGTCGAGTGTTGAACTGGCGCGGCTGGGGAATCAGTTGCAGATGATGGTGAGTCACTTCAGGGTCTAGGCCGAACACGTCAGCGCGTTGCCAGGAAGCCCTTTGAATAAAGGGCTTCTCTCATTCCAGGCAGTCGAGCTGCCTATTTGGCGAAGTTTTCGATTTTTACCTGGCCTTCAGGAAAGGTGGCGATGATTTCCAACTCGCCACCCATCGCGCGGATGTAGTTGCGCAAGGTGCTGATGTACATGTCTGTGCGCCGTTCCATTTTCGAGATCGCCGCCTGGTTGATGTGCAGGGCCTTGGCCAATGTTTCCTGGCTCAGTTCCTGGGCTTTTCGAAGCTCATGCAGAGGCATTTCTTTCAAGTGTTGTCGGAGCAACTGCTCTGCATCGGCACGTGACTCAGGCGACATGCGTGCTTGAAGCTCAGCGAATTTTTTAGCCATCGTTGCGGCCCTCTTTACCCAGTGTTTCCAAATGTTCGTCATACAGCTTTTCGGCCACGGGGACATGAACTTCATACCAGCGATCCTGACCGGTCTTATCGCCACCGATCAGCAATAACGCACATCGACGCGGATCAAATGCATACAACACGCGATAAGGGCGACCACCATGCCGTATCCGCAGCTCTCGGAGATTGCCATGTCGCGAACCCTTGATGTCGCTGCTGTGGGGAAATCCGAGACCCGGTCCGAAGAGCTCCAGCAAGTCGACACTCGCCGATACTGAAGCCTGCTCCTTTTCATTCAGATTGCCCCACCAATCGCCAAATTCATCCGTGTATTCAACGTCCCATTTCATACAAATATGCCACCTGCGGAATATAACCTCAAGGGAATAACTGTATGAGTTTCAGCGACCCTTCGACTAGCCTTGAGCCTCCACACAATTGTTAATGATGATTGCTGGTGGAACCTGGATGTCGTCGAGTTCTAGAGGGCGCGCGAGTGCTGGCGCAGTCCTCGAAACTCACTGAAACCCCGTACGCAAATCCCCTTCCCGTGCCAGGAACCGCCCTTCCCTGCGCCCGTTGGCCTGACCATCGCGGTAGCTCAACACACCGTTGACCCATACGCCCTCGATACCTTGTGCCGCCTGCTGCGGATCGTTGAAATCGGCGACATCGCGGATGGTTGCCGGATCGAACAACACCAGGTCGGCCCAATGGCCTTCGCGGATTTCGCCGCGTTCCTTCAAACCGAAGCGAGCCGCCGACAGCCCGGTCATTTTGTGCACGGCGGTGTGCAACGGGAACAATCCGACGTCACGGCTGAAATGTCCGAGCACCCGGGGGAATGCGCCCCACAAGCGTGGGTGCGGAAACGGGTCTTCCGGCAAGCCGTCGGAGCCGACCATCGACAGCGGATGCGCGAGGATTCTGCGCACATCCGCCTCATCCATTCCGTAGTACACCGCACCGGCCGGTTGCAGTTGGCGAGCGGCATCCAGCAACGGCACATTCCATTCGGCGGCGATGTCCATCAGGTCGCGGCCGCCCATTTCCGGGTGCGGGGTCGACCAGGTGATGGTGATACGGTGGGCATCGGTAACTTGCTTGAGGTCCAGGGTCGATGAGCTCGCCGCATATGGATAGCAATCGCAACCGACCGGATGGGTTTTCGCTGCCTGTTCGAGGGACGCCAGCAGCTGCGGACTACGCCCCCAGTTACCGGCGCCGGCACATTTCAGGTGGGAAATGATCACCGGGCTTTGCGCATGACGACCGATCCGGAACGCCTCGTCCATGGCCTCCAGCACCGGTTCGAACTCGCTGCGCAAATGGGTGGTGTAGACCGCCCCGAACGCAGTCAACTCTTCAGTCAGCTGCATCACTTCCTCGGTGGACGCCGAGAAGGCGCTGGCATAGGCAAGGCCGGTGGACAGGCCCAAGGCGCCAGCCTCAAGGCTTTCGCGCAGTTGCTCGCGCATCGCGCTGATTTCATCTGCCGTGGCGGTGCGGAACAGGTCGTCCAGATGATTGCTGCGCAACGCCGTATGGCCGACCAGCGCGGCAACGTTCAGCGTGGTGTTCGCCGCTTCGACCGCCGCGCGGTAATCGTGGAAGGTCGGATAAACGAACGCCGCAGCCGTACCGAGCAGGTTCATCGGGTCCGGCGGATCGCCACGCAAACTCACCGGCGAAGCACTGATCCCGCAGTTGCCGACGATCACCGTGGTCACGCCCTGGCTGAGCTTGGGCAGCATCTGCGGCTGACGAATCACAACGGTGTCGTCATGGGTGTGCACGTCGATGAAACCCGGCGCCAGCACATGGCCCTGCGCGTCGATTTCCTCGCTGGCGTGGGCATCGCGCAAGTCGCCAATACGCTCGATGCGCCCGTCGAGAATGGCCACGTCGGCGGGGTAACCGGGGCTGTTGCTGCCATCGATGATCAGGGCGTTGCGAATCAGCGTGTCGTACAGCATGTCAGTCTCCCAGCGGTAACTGATCGTCGCCGCCGCGGTATTCGTCGAGGACGAGTTTATTACGCTCAGTCGTGTTGCATCCTGGCGCGCTTGAGCAATTTCTTGCAACGCTCGGACAAATGCAGCACCCGCAGATGCTTGCCGGCCTTGGCGTAGCGCTCGCGCAAGGTGCCCAGCGCGGCGATGGCCGAGTAGTCGACAAAACTCAGATGCTGGCAATCCAGCGTCACTTGCACCGGGTCATTGGCCGTATCGAACTGATTGAGAAACGGTGTGGTCGAGGCGAAGAACAGCGTGCCATGCACCCGGTACAGCTTAGTGCCGTCGTTCTCCAGGTGGCTGTCGGCATACAGCTGACGGGCCTGCTGCCAGGCAAAGTTCAGCGCCGCAATGATGATGCCGCAGAGCACCGCAATGGCCAGATCGGTGAGAACGGTAATCACCGTCACCGCGATGATCACCAGCACGTCATTCAGCGGCACTTTGTTCAGCACCCGCAACGAGGCCCAGGCGAAGGTCTGTTGCGACACCACGAACATCACCCCGACCAGCGCGGCCAATGGAATGCGCTCGATCAGCGGCGAGAGAAACAGAATGAACAGCAGGATCGACACCCCGGCCACCAACCCGGACAAGCGCCCGCGCCCGCCAGAACTGAGGTTGATCACGGTCTGGCCGATCATCGCGCACCCGCCCATGCCGCCGAACGCACCGGACACCAGATTCGCCGCCCCCAGCGCCACGCACTCGCGATCCGGGTAACCACGGCTCTCGGTGATTTCGTCGGTGAGGTTCAGGGTCAACAGGGTTTCCAGCAACCCGACCAGCGCCATCAGGATCGCATAGGGCGCGATGATCCGCAGGGTGTCCAGATTCCACGCGATGTCCGGCAGCGCCAGCGTCGGCAAGCCACCGGCAATGTGCGCCATGTCGCCCAGGGTGCGGGTCGGCAGGCCAAGCAGATACACCGCCAGGCCCACACCGAGAATCGCCACCAGCGCCGGCGGCACGGTACGGGTCAGGCGCGGCAGCACATAGACAACGGCCATGGTCACCGCGACCAGCCCGAGCATCATGTACAGCGGCGTACCGCTCAACCAGGCCTCACCGTTCTTGAAGTGCTCCAGTTGCGCCAAGGCAATGATGATCGCCAGGCCGTTGACGAAGCCGAGCATCACCGGGTGCGGCACCATGCGCACCAGCTTGCCGAGCTTGAGCAGCCCGAACGCCATCATGATCAGCCCGCCCAGCAACACCGTGGCCAGCAAGTACTGCACGCCGTGCTGCACCACCAGCGCAACGATCACCACGGCCATCGAGCCGGCCGCGCCGGACACCATGCCGGGTCGCCCGCCGAACAGCGCGGTCAGGGTGCAGATGATGAACGCGCCATAGAGCCCCATCAGCGGATTGAGATGCGCCACCAGCGCGAAAGCGATGCATTCGGGCAACAGGGCGAAGGACGTGGTAAGTCCGGCCAGGACATCGGCGCGTAGACGTTTTGCTTTCATGGGGAACCGCACACAGGGAGAGACGAAAAAGAGTGTGCGGATGTTACGGAAATGCAGTCAGACCGACCAGTTGTTGTGCCTCCGCAAACGCCATCGCGAGCAAGCTCGCTCCCACAAGGGATCTGCGTCGAACACAAAATCCGTGCCCTATGGAGATCAAATGTGGGAGCGAGCTTGCTCGCGATAGCTGCAACTCGGTCTAATGCGAACTCAAACCATCTCGCCGCGAATCCACTCAACCACCGACGTGCGCTTCGGCACCCAGCCCAACAATTCCCGAGCCTGCTTGCCGCGCACCCGACTGTTGGAGCCAAGGCCATAGTTGGCCATTTCATAGCCCCACTCGGCTTCCGCGTCCTTGAGCGGCCAGTCCTGCGGTTCGCCCAGGTTCAGCGCCCGGGCCATCGCGGTGGTCATGTCGATGAACGACGCTTCACCGCTTTCAACGAAGTAGAAGGTGCCGGGTACGTTTTCAGTCAGCGCCAGCAGGTACAGGGAAACCACGTCTTCGATGTGCACATTGGACCAGATGTTCCGGCCCGTGCCGACATGGCGTACCACGCCGCTTTTGCGCGCCTGTTTGAGCAGGCGCGGCAACTGCACGCTGTCGCGATGGACGCCCAGGCTGTGACCGTAGATCAGCGTGTTGCAGATCACCGCCGAATTCACCCCATCCATGGCCGCCGCCAGGATCAGATTATCGATGGCCACGCGCGCAGCCTTGTCGACGGTCGGCTCCGGCAGATTGTCTTCGAAGTAGATGACATCACTGGACTTACCGCCCGAAGCATCACCGACGATGCTCGAACCGCTGGTGTGCAGGAACACTTTGCCAGCACCGCGCAGGGCATCGAGCAGGGCTTCCACCGCACCACGATGATCACTGCTGGCCGCGTTGATCACCGCGTCGGCAGCCAGCGCCTGATCGGCCAACAGGGCATGGTCTTCCAGACTGCCCACCACCGGAGAAATGCCCAGTGCACGCAGTTCATCGGCTTGTTCGGCGCTGCGTACCAGACCGGTGACGTTGTGGCCGGCCTGGACCAGGCCCGTGGCGATGGAGCCGCCGATAAAACCGGCAGCACCGGTAACGAATACGTTCATGGAGAAACTCCCTGCGATGATTGGTGATGCAAGGAGTATCAAGGAGCGATCACTGCCGAAAAATGCCACCTGACCCAATTCACTTTTGCGCAGGAATCACGAATCAGCCCTTGAAGTCTGCGCTCGCATAATCCGCCAACTTGCCCTGGATAAAGTCCAGGAAGCATTGAATCCGCAGGGCCAGCTGCGAATTGCGGTAGTACACCGCGTTGATCGGCTGGCGATAGCCGCTGTTGAATTCGGCCAACAACACTTTCAAGCGTCCGGCACGAATATCTTCGATGGTCATGAAATGCGACAGGCTGGCGATGCCCTGGCCGTCCAGTGCGAGATGGCGGATGGTCTCGCCGCTGGAGGCGCTGATCGATGCCTGGATCGGCCAGCGATCGCCATGCACGTAACGCAGCGGCCATTGGTTGAGTCCTTCGTTCTGGGTGAACCCCAGCAGCGTATGGTGGGCCAGGTCAGCCACGGCTTGCGGTGTGCCGTGCTTTTCCAGGTAGGCCGGACTGGCGACGATGTGCAGCGGGCTGCAGCCCAGGGAGCGGGCATGCAATGTCGAGTCGGTCAGGGTGCCGATACGGATGGCGATGTCGGTGCTCTGCTCCAACAGGTCGATGATCAAATCGTTGCTGTTGAGTTCGAGCTGGATGTCCGGGTAAAGCCTGCGGAACTCATCGATGTAGGGCACGATGGCGTGCAGCATGAAAGGCGAAGCCGCGTTGATCCGCAGCCGCCCGGACGGCGTTTGCTGGCGTGAGGACAGGCGCTCTTCGAGCTCGTCCATCTGATCGAGAATCCGCTTGGCGTGCTCGAAGAAGTACTTGCCCTCTTCGGTCAGGTCCATGCGCCGCGTGGTGCGATTGATCAACGTGGTGTCGAGCTTGGCCTCCAGCCGCGACAGCGTGCGACTGACCGCCGAAGGCGTTTGCCCGACCTGCTCGGCCGCCGCAGAAATCGACCCGCATTCAATCACGCAGACGAAAATCTGCAATTCATCGGATCTGGCTTTCACGTGTGTCCTCTTCGCTAATCGGCATGGGAAAAGATCGCAGCCTTCGGCAGCTCCTACAAAGTATTGCGTACACCTGTAGGAGCTGCCGAAGGCTGCGATCTTTTTGCCGGTACGACCGATAGTAGCCGAGCGTTAAGCCTTCAGGCCAAACACCTCAACCAAATGCTGCTCATAACGCGCCACGTCACCTTCGATGTTTGGACGCTTCATCACGTCCACACACAGGAACGTCGGCAAACCGGTCATGCCAAGGAACTCGTTGGCTTTATGGAACGGGAAGTACACCGCGTCCACACCTTTGGACTCGAAGAAATCGGTCGGATCGTCGAAGGCTTGCTGCGGGGCGTTCCAGGTCAGCGACAACATGTATTGCTTGCCGTGAATCAGGCCGCCGCTGCCGTATTTCTGCGAGGCGTCGGAGCGAGTGCGACCGTCGCTGGCATAGAGGCTGCCATGGCCTTCGGTAAAGACCTCGTCGATGTACTTCTTCACGGTCCACGGCGCGCCCATCCACCAGCCGGGCATCTGGTAGATGATCACGTCGGCCCAGAGGAACTTGGCCACTTCTTCGGCGACGTCGTAGCCCTCGTCGATGAAGGTGGTTTTGACATCTACGCCGCCGCGATCCAGCACGCTCAACGCGACTTCATGCAGGGTGGCGTTGTAGCGGCCGTCGGAGTGCGCAAATTTTTTGCCGCCATTGAGCAACAGGACTTTTTTCATGGGAGGTCTCGGGAAAGTCGGGAATCGGATGGCGGCAGAGTACCGATCAGCCTCGCGCGGAATAAGCGCCGATTTGGCAAAACTCATTTGACCTACAGGCACGAATCAACAGGCGATTGTTGCCTTAGACTGACGCCAATTCTGACTTGATGAGAGATGTAGATGAGTGAAATCCAGGGCTTCATTCTGCACGCCAAGACCCGCCCGGAAAAATCCGATGCCTTCGAAGCGTTTTTCAGCGGCTACGTGCAAGCGAGCCGAGCCGAACCCGGTTGCATCGAATACCACATGTTGCGCGACAAACAGGACCCGACCCTGTTCATCTTCTACGAGATCTGGCAATCCCGGGCCCACCTCGACGTGCACTCGAACCTGCCGCACATGAAGCAGTTCCTCGCGCAGCGCGATGAATACCTGGAGCAGGACTTCGAGATCCGCGTCATCGACATGATCAGCCCGTCGTCCGCTAGCCGCTGATCAGCAAATGGCCACCGAGCAAACCCAGGCCAATGAAGAACACACGCTTGAACAGCAGGACGCTGATCCGCTGGCGCAGCGATTGCCCCAGCCACATGCCGAGCATGGCCGGGATCAGCGCCAGCAACGATGCGCTCAACTCGCCCCCGCCGAGCGCGCCACGCCATAACAAGCCACCGGCCAGGGCCAGGGTCGAGACGGTGAACGACAGGCCCAGCGCCTGCACCAGCTCGTCCTTGCTCAAGCCCAGCGCTTGCAGATAAGGCACCGCCGGAATCACGAACACGCCGGTGGCCGAAGTGATGACGCCGGTCAGCACACCACACAATGGACCGAGCCAGCGTTCGCTTTGAGGCCTCACGCGCAAGCTCGGCAGGCACAATCCGCTCAGCGCATACAGCAACAACGCCGCTCCCAACCCTCGCACCACCCAGTGACCACCGCTCATGCCGATCCACAGCGTGCCCGCCCCGGTGCCAATGAAAATCGCCAGCAACATCGGCCACAACCGTTTGACCAGCTCCGACAGATGCCCGCCGAATGCCAGTTGCCAGACGTTGGTCAGGGTCGCCGGAATGATCAGCAGCGCCGCAGCCTGCGTCGGCGCCATAGCCAGGCCGAGCAGGCCCATGGCAACGGTCGGCAGGCCGAGGCCGATCACGCCCTTGATCATGCCGGCCAGCACAAATGTGCCGATAACGAACAGCGAAAGGGCCACCCCGAGATTCTGATAAAACGCCGAGAGTGTATTCATGGGGCTATGGTGAGCCCGCGCGGGTTGATTGAAAATCTGCCATATACTGAGGTTGCCTCTTGCTTTGACAGAGGCTGAGTATTTCGCTGAAGCGACTGGCCTCTTCGCGGGCAAGCCCGCTCCTACAGTGGACCGAGTTCTCGCAGAAGAAATACGATCCCCTGTGGGAGCGAGCCTGCTCGCGATGGCGTCCTCCCAGACAACACACATCCAGAGGTTGCTGTAATGCACTTCGACCTGACCGACCTGCGCCTGTACCTGAACATCCTCGACACCGGCAACATCACCGCCGGCGCCGCACGCAGCCATTTGTCCCTGGCAGCGGCCAGTGCACGCATCCGTGCCATGGAGTCGTCGTTGGGCACCGGGTTTCTCGAACGGGGTCGCCGGGGCGTCACGCCCACAGCCGCAGGCAAAGTCTTGGCGCAACACGCCCGGGTCCTGCTGCAACAGGCCGAACGCCTGCAACAGGAACTGGCCGAATACGCCCAGGGCGTCAAAGGCCAGGTGCGGCTGCTGTGCAACACCACGGCGATCACCGAGTACCTGCCAGAGTTGCTCGCGGATTTCCTGCGTAGCCATCCCAACCTCGACATCGACCTGCAGGAACTGCCCAGCACCCGCATCACCCACGCCTTGCGCCAGGGGGCGGCGGACCTCGGCATCGTTTCCGACGCGGTGGACACCGATGACCTGCAAACCCGACCGTTCCGCGATGATCCGCTGGTGTTGATCATGCCCCGGGAACATCCCCTGGCACTGGCGACCTCAGTGAGCTTCACCGACACGTTGCATCACGACTACGTCGGCCTGAATGCCAGCAGCGCCTTGGCCGTGTACCTGGAAGAGCAGGCGCTTCACGCCGGCCTGCGCATGCAGATTCGCATCCGCGCCGATGGCTTCGATGGCGTGATGCGCATGGTCGCCCGAGGGGCGGGGCTGGCAATCGTACCGCTGGCCGCGGTCGAACGCAGGTCAGGCGGACAGCCCCTCAAAAGCCTCGCCCTGCAAGAACCCTGGGGCCAACGCAAACTGCTGCTCTGTGCCCGGGACTTCGCCGCATTACCCGGCTATGCCAAGGCCCTGCTGCACGCCTTGACTCTCCCCTGAGGGACAGACTTTATCCTTGAGGTTTGATCCTCAAGGACAGCGATGATGGGCAAACGAATACTGGTGATCCTCGGGCATCCGTCCGGCAACAGCTTCTGCGCCGCCCTCGCCGAACGTTACACGCAGTCGGCAGTGCGCGCCGGGCATGAGGTGCGTCAGTTGTTTCTCGGCACAATGAATTTTGACCCGGTGCTGCGTGAAGGCTATCAACAGGTCCAGCCGCTGGAGGCCGACTTGCGTAACGCCCAGGCCGACATCCTGTGGGCCGAACAACTGACGCTGGTTTATCCGATCTGGTGGGGTGGAATTCCGGCCTTGCTCAAGGGCTTTTTCGACCGGGTGTTCTTGCCGGGTTTTGCTTTCAAGTATCGCCAGGGCAAAGCCTTTCCCGACAAACTCCTGCGCGGCCGAACCGCCCACCTGCTGGTGACCATGGACACACCGCCCTGGTACTACCGATGGATCTACCGCATGCCCGGTTTGCATCAGGTCCGCAAAACCACGCTGGAATTCTGTGGCATCAAGCCAACCCGAACCCTCACCTTCGGGCCAATTCTCGGCGCCAGCGCAGACCGGCATGCGGCCTGGTTACGGCAAGCCGAAGCTATCGCCAGCGGGTGAGTCTGTCGATAATGCACCGAGCTTTACCCTCGGAGAAAAGGACCTTCCCATGTACATCGGCCAAGCCGCGCAACGTTCCGGAACCACTGTCAAAGGCATCCGCCACTACGAGTCGATTGGCCTGCTGCCTGCCGCTCGCCGCCAGGGCAAGTACCGCATCTATGACCAGCACAGCGTCGAACTGCTGATTTTCATCAAATGTGCGCAGCAGCTGGGTTTCAGACTCAAGGAATTGCAGTCAATCTTCGCCGGACATCTGGGCCCACAGTTGCCATGGGAACGGGCACATCAGGTCATCGCCAGCAAAAAACAGGAAATCGGCGAACGGATAGCGGCGCTGTCGCAACAGCACTCGCAATTGGTCGAGTTCGAGAACAGCCTCGAACAATCCCGGCTCGACTGTCCACTGAACCGTATTTGAGGGTCGTGCGTTTCTGGACAGCTCAGTGTCGAGCACAGACAACTGATGGTTGGGCAGGCGCTATAGGGTGCGACTTCAGTTCTTGAGCCCACTGCCCGGAGTCATCATGACCGCACCGATTACCGTTCTTCGCGACACCCACCCGTTGCCCGTGCTCGACGCCTGCAAATGGGAAAAGCTCGAAGGTGACCCGCACACCGTCAACCTCAACGCCTACACGAGTGAAGACGGCAGCAAGATCATGGGCACCTGGATCTGCACGCCGGGCAAGTGGTACGTGGAATATGTGAAGTGGGAGTATTGCCATTTCCAGGAAGGCTACTGCGTCATCACTCCGGAAGGCATGGCGCCGATCCACCTGCGCGCCGGTGACATTTTCGTCATCGAGCCAGGCATGAAAGGCACCTGGGAAGTGGTGGAAACCGTGCGCAAATATTTCGTGTTTGCCTGATACAAAAAAACCGGGGGATCACCCGACGTGATCTCCCGGTAAATATCTTTGGGTACATGCAATTTTTGTAGGAGCGAGCTTGCTCGCGAAAAACCTGAGAACAACGCGGGGTGTCAGCCTCCCCGCATTATCGTTAACGACCATCGCGAGCAAGCTCGCTCCTACAACGGTTTGCGATAACCATTGATGATCGCCGAGAAGTCCTGACCACCCTCCCCACGCAAACTCATCGCCTGATACAACTGCTGCGCCACCGCGCCGAGTACCACCGGCTGGTGCGCCTGACGTGCCGCTTCAGTAGCCAGCCCCAGATCCTTGAGCATCAGTTCGGCCCCAAAGCCGCCGGTGTAGCCGCGCGACGCCGGCGCTGTTTCAACGATGCCTGGCCATGGGTTGTACATCTCCGAACTCCAGCAACGTCCGGTGGAACTGTTGATGATGCCCGCCAACACCTTGGTATCGATGCCCAGGGCATCACCCAGCGCCATGGCTTCGCTGACACCGACCATGGAAATCCCCAGCAGCAGGTTGTTGCAGATTTTAGCGATTTGCCCGGTGCCGACCTCACCACAATGGACGATGTTGCGGCCCATCTGCGCCAGTACCGGTTGCAGGGTGGAGAACAGTTCGGGAGTGGCGCCGACCATGAAGGTCAGCGTCCCGGCGGCTGCACCACCGGTGCCGCCAGAGACCGGCGCATCGGCCATGGCCACGCCCTGTTTGGCCGCCGCGACGGCCACGTCCCGCGCGGTCTGTGGATCGATGGTGCTGCAATCCACGGCCGGCACACCTTTGCCGATACCGGCGAGCACGCCGTCTTCGCCCAGCCACACGCTGCGCACATGCACCGCAGCAGGCAGCATGGTGATCACCAGTTCGGCGCCCTCTGCCGCTTCACGGGCCGATGCGCTGATACTGCCGCCCAGCTGTTCCAGTTCCGCCAGCACAGCTTTGTTCAGGTCCACCAGGCGCAGAGCATGGCCGGCCTTGATCAGGTTGCGCGCCATCGGCGCGCCCATGTTGCCCAGACCGATAAAAGCGATTTTCATGTCCGGCTCCTTAACGCAGGTTGATGGTGGTGTTCACACCGTCGTTGACGCTGTCGTCATCGAACCAGCGGCTGGTGACGGTCTTGGTCTGAGTGTAGAACTGCACCACTTGCTTGCCGTACGGGCCGAGGTCGCCGAGCTTGGAACCGCGCGAACCGGTGAAGCTGAAGAATGGGACCGGCACCGGAATCGGGATGTTGATACCGACCTGGCCAACATCGATTTCGTTCTGGAATTTTCGTGCCGCCGCGCCACTCTGGGTGAACAGGCCCGTGCCGTTGCCGAACGGGTTGGCGTTGACCAGGGCGATGGCCTCGTCGAGCGTATTGACTTCCAACACCACCAGCACCGGGCCGAAGATTTCCTGGGTGTAGATCTGCATGTCGGTGGTCACGCCGGAGAACAGGGTCGGGCCGACAAAGTTGCCCTTCTCGTAACCGGGAACCGAGATCTCGCGACCGTCCAGCTCCAGTTTCGCGCCTTCCTTGATGCCGCTTTCGATCAGGTCGAGAATCCGCGCCTTGGCCTTTTTCGAGATCACCGGGCCGACATCGGTGCCCGGCTCGCTGCCGGCATTGACCTTGAGCTTTTGCGCCAGCGCCTTCAGATCCGGCAACCATTGCTTGGCCGCGCCCACCAGCACCACCACCGAGGTGGCCATGCAGCGTTGACCGGCGGCACCGAAGCCGGCACCCACCAGCGCATTCAGCGCTTGTTCGCGATTGGCGTCCGGCAGTACCACGGCGTGGTTCTTGGCGCCCATCATCGATTGCACGCGCTTGCCGTGTTTGCCGGCCAGGTCATAGACATGAGTACCGACGGCGGTTGAACCGACGAAGGAAACTGCCTTGATGTCCTTATGGGTGCAGAGCCCGTCCACCACGTCCTTGCCGCCATGCACGACGTTGAGCACACCGGCCGGAATGCCCGCCTCGATTGCCAGCTCCACCAGCAGCATGGTCGACATCGGGTCCTGTTCGGACGGCTTGAGCACGAAGGTGTTGCCACAGGCGATGGCCATCGGGAACATCCACAGCGGAATCATCGCCGGGAAGTTGAACGGAGTAATGCCTGCGCACACGCCGATCGGTTGGCGCAGGGTGTAGGTATCGACGCCACCGGCGACGTTTTCAGCGAATTCGCCCATTTGCAGGCTGCCGATGGAGCAGGCGTGCTCGACCACTTCCAGCCCACGGAAAATGTCGCCTTCGGCGTCGGCAATGGTCTTGCCCTGCTCGGCACTCAGGACCGCAGCGATGCGCTTGGAGTGTTCGCGAATCAGTGCCTGGAGCTTGAGCATGATGCGCATCCGCGCGCCGATCGGGGTCAGTTTCCAGGTCTGGAAGGCACGATGGGCTGCGCTGATGGCCGCGTCGACTTCTTCGGCGGTGGCAAACGGCACTTTGGCCAGCACTTGCTGGGTCGCCGGGTTGATGATGTCGTGCCATTCGGTGGTCTTGGATTCGACCCACTCGCCGTCGATCAACAGCTTGACCTTCTGCACGGTGGTTTCGTTGGGCGTGAGCGATGCGTTCATGTGGGTCTCCAGATCTTTGTTTTTATCTTGGGAGTCAAGGCGAGAAAGTCGCCTTGAGATGAGGCGTGTGCCGCGAATTGGTTAACGGACTGTTTTTGGAGTATAGATGTGCAAACTTCTAATAAGAACGCACATAAAAACCGGTCCAACATGCAAAAAAACATCACCTCCCTCGGCTCATTGAACTGGGATGACCTCAAGTTTTTCCTTGAAGTCGCCCGCACCCGCAAGGCCAGCACCGCGGCCAAGCGCCTGGCGGTGGACTACACCACGGTGTCGCGACGCATCAGCTCCCTGGAAACCGCGTTGGGCACATTGCTGTTCGAAAAATCCCGGACCAACGGCTTTATCCTGACCGCCGAAGGCCAGCGGTTGATGGGGTATGCCGAGTCGATCGAAAGTACCCTGCACATGGCGTGCGAGCAGGTTTCCGGGTCTGGCGTGGCACTATCGGGTCACGTGCGCATGGGCTGCACCGAAGGCTTCGGCAGCTTTTTCATCACGCCGCAGCTGAGCCACTTCGTCGACACCTATCCGGCCATTTCGGTGGATATCCTGCCGCTGCCGCACTTCATCAGCCTGTCCAAGCGCGAAGCCGACATTGTCATCGCTCTGGAGCGTCCGGAGCATGGCCCGTACGTCTGCTGCAAACTATGCGACTACCGATTGCAGCTGTATGCGACCCAGGATTATCTGGACAACCACCCGCCGATCCGCAAACCAGCCGATTTGGCCAAGCATTCATTTATCAGTTACGTCGACGACCTGGCCTTCAGCTCGGAGCTGTTGTACCTGGCCAACGTATTGCCCGGCGCCAGCGCCAATCTGCGCAGCACCAGCGTGATAGCGCAGTTCGTGGCCGCGCAGCAAGGACGCTCACTGGCGATCCTGCCGTGCTTCCTCGCCACCCAGGACCCGCGCCTGCTGCCGGTGTTGCCGCAGGAAATCAATATCACCCGACAATTCTGGATGTACTGCCGCGAAGACCTGAGGAAGCTCAAGCGGATCACCCTGCTGTGGGATTACATCCGTGAGGTCACCGAGCAGAATCAGGGTCTGCTGATGGGCGAAAGCCGGGAGATGCTGTTTGCCGATTAGTGACCTTTCAGCCTGTCGGCTCGCTGGCTTCCTTTAGCTCCAGCATCAGCCCGCTCAAGCGTTTGACCCGGCGTTTCACCGCCTCTTCAAACACGCCCGCACGCGACTCGATCAAGGTGAACCAGTCCTTGGCCCGGGTAATTCCGGTGTAGATCAGTTCCTTGGTGAGCACTGGATTCAAGGCATCAGGAAGAATCAATGCGGTATGCGCGAACTCCGAGCCCTGGGATTTATGCACGGTCATGGCGTACACGGTTTCGACATCATTCAGACGGCTGGGCAGGACAAATCGCACGCCACCCTGGCCATCATTGCGTGGGAATGCCACGCGCAAAACCTGTTTTCCGTGGCCGTCCTGTTCCGGGAGCTTCAGGGCAATGCCGATATCGCCGTTCATCAAACCCAGCCCGTAATCGTTGCGGGTCATCAGGACAGGGCGACCTTCGTACCATTGCTGGTCGCTGTCGATCAGGCGCGCCCTGAGCAATGCCTCCGTCACCCGCTGGTTCAAGCCCTCCACACCCCACGGCCCTTTGCGCACGGCACATAACAACTGGAATGCGTCGAAGGCCAGCAGCACTTGTCGAGCCCAATCAATCCAGCGCGAATCTTCCAGCGGGCTGTCCAGTGGCGGCCGCTGATTGCGCAGCACGCCCAGGTAATGCCGATAACCCTGCGGGCCCTCGCCATGGCCGTCGAGCAGCAAGCGCTCCAGGGCCCGGTCCTGCTCGCCCTTGAGGGACAGGCAATACACATCGGCATGGCTGCGCGCCGACAACAACTTGCGGGCTTCTTCGGGTTGTTGCTGGTTGACCCAGCGAGCCAGTTGGCCAATGCCGCTGCCTTCACCGAATCGTCGGGAATGGCGCAACATCACGACCTGTTGGGCCAATGGATGAGTGCCCTGTGCATCCTCCTGCAAGCCGCTGGCCTGCAGGTTTTCGCCACTGACGGTTTCCAGCCACTGGCGCGTCTGGGGGCTGTACCAGCCAGCCTCCGCGTCGCGACACAGATCCCCCAATACCGCACCGGCCTCTACCGAAGCCAGTTGATCCTTGTCCCCCAACAGCACGAGGCGCGCATGGGCCGGCAAGGCGTCGAGCAGGTTGGCCATCATTTCCAGGTCGATCATCGAGGCCTCGTCTACCACCAACACATCCAGCGGCAGGCGATTGCCCGCGTGATGCCGGAAATGACGAGTCCCGGGGCGGCTGCCGAGCAGGCGGTGAACGGTGGTGACGTCGGAGGGGATCTTGTCTCGTATGTCTTGGGTGACCTTCAAGGTCCGGACTTGCTGGCTGATGGATTCTGTCAGACGCGCCGCGGCCTTGCCGGTCGGCGCGGCGAGACGAATGCGCAGGGGCATGCCGGCCTCGACTGCCGGCGCCTGGAGCAACGCCAGCAAGCGCACGACGGTGGTGGTCTTGCCGGTTCCCGGCCCCCCCGTCACGATGCTGAAGGCGCTGCGGGTCGCCAGTGCGCACGCGAGCTTCTGCCAGTCGATTACATCACCGGACCGGGCAGGACCAAACAGCCCGGTGAGGCGCTGGAGCAAGTCGTTCGGCGTGGACTCGTGTTCCGTCAAACGCTCGCGCAGTGAAAGGTCAATCCGCCGCTCGTAGGCCCAATAGCGGCGCAGGTACAAGCGTTTGCCCGATAAAACCAAAGGTCGGTCGCGCACGTTGTCACGGCTGTCAACGGCCAGCGCGACCAGGTTGCTGGCGGCCAGCACCTTGCACCAGTGAGCACCGTCCAGCGATCCCAGCAATTGCGAGGGCAACAGCATCGCGCCGCCTTGCACGTCACCTTCGGGTGGTAACGACAGGGCGAAGTCCGGTTCTTTCAGCGTCTCGAACAGGTCGAGACAGACATGCCCATGGCCCAATTGGTGACTGGTCAGCGCGGCCGCCAGTAACACCAACGGATCATCCTCCGGAGCCAGTTCATGCAGAAACGCCACAAAGGCTTTGTCCAGCGCGCGCAACCAGCCACGCTCGACCCAGCGCGTGAGCAACAACAGCAAGTCGTCGGCACGACTCAGCGGCGCCAGATCGGCCAGGCTTTCGGCTGCCAGCGATGTGGGCAACAAATCGGCGAATGTGCGATTCATAACAGTACTCCCTGTTCCCAGGCGGGCTCGGCCTTGGGTTCCGGCTTGCCCTGGAACAGCCTGTCCAGACGTTCGATCAGCTCTCTTGGCGGCCGGGCGAAAAACACACCCTGGCTGGCCGCACGCGTACCGCGCAAAAACAGGTACAACGCACCGCCGACATGTCGGTCGTAGTCGTAATCGGCGAGCCGCGCCTTGAGCTGGCGGTGCAGGGCCAACAGGTACAACACGTATTGCAAGTCATAACGGTTGTCGAGAATCGATTGTTCCATGGCCGGCGCGGTGTAGGCCGCATCATCGACGCCAAGCCAGTTGGATTTGTAATCGGCCACGTAATAGCGGCCGTCATGTTCGAACGTCAGGTCGATGAAACCCTTGAACATGCCGTTGAGCAACACCGGTTCCGCGGCCACCCGGGCCACGCCGTTATGGGTGTATTGGCACACCAGCGCATCGAGCTTGAGCACATCGACCTTATGGCTGGCGAACCAGAACTCCATCTCGACCTGATACTGCGTCAACTGGCCGAATATCACCGGTGCCTGACCGCTGCCCAGTTGCAACGGCGACTTGAGCAGATGCTGCAGCCAGTCACTCAAGGTGCTGATCCAGCCCTCCCAGCCTCGACGGTTGCAGCGACGGGCAATGGCGTCGATTACCTCTTGTGGTGCCGCGTCAAAACCTTCGCCTCCCGCCCATTCGAGCAAGCCATGGAGGAAGGTGCCGGGGTTCGGGCCGCGCGGGAAGCGATGGATATCGCCACCACCGGCCACCACTTCCCTGGGGGCCTGCGGGTCGAGGCGTTCGTCATCGAACAGTTTTTGCGCCTGCGGGCTCTCCGGCGCCTCGTCGGTGCCGACACTCAGGGTGTCGCCAATGCGTAACGCGCTGTAGGAAGCGATCCACCAGTTTTCACTGGCCTTGCGTTTCGGAACCAGCGGAACCAGCAGTGCCGCGTCATTTTGCGGTGGCCGGTAATGCTCTGCAGTCGCTTCAGGCATCTCGGCATACGCCAGCGCCGGGCAGTCCTGTTGCAGGTCTCGCAACCAAAGCTGCAACGCCGGGGAATCAGCCAAAGGCGCGCCGCCGCCCAGCAGATAACCCAATGCCGACAGATGCAGCACCGAGCCATTGTTATTGCCGCGCTTGAGGTCGGCCACCCCCAGCCAGCAGGCGTGTTGCGCCCGGGTCAGGGCGACATAGAGCAAGCGCAGATCCTCGGCCAGACGCTCATCGTCAGCCTGGGCAATCAACTCCGCCGTCGGCTTCAAGGTGACCTGGGCATTGCCTGATTCATCGTGGTAGTGCAATGGCAGGCGGCTGCCATCCACCGGTTTCGCCGAGCAAATGAACGGCAGGAACACCAAGGGGTATTCAAGGCCCTTGGACTTGTGAATGGTCACGACCTTGACCAATTGCTCATCACTTTCCAGACGCAGGATCTGCTCTTCGCCAGCCTGCCCGGACAACGCCAGATGCTCGGACAGATGCCGGATCAGGGCTTGTTCGCCATCGAGTTCGGCGGCGGCTTGTTGCAGTAGTTCGAAAAGGTGCAGAAGGTTGGTCAACACGCGCTCGCCGTCACTGCGGGCGATCAACGCCTGGGGCAGACGGAAGTCGTGCAGCAAGCGCCGCAGCATCGGCAGTACGCCCTGCTTGCGCCAGACTTCGCGATAGCCACGGAACTGCATGACCCGGGCTTCCCAGGCCAACTCGTCCTGATTCAGCCGCTCCAGCTCAGTCAACGAAAGGTTTAACGTGATGCTGGCCAACGCGGCTCGCAGCGGGCGCTCGACATCCGGCTCGGCGCAGGCCTTGAGCCAGGTCAGCACGTCATGCGCCTCTTGAGCGGCGAACACCGAATCCTTGTCCGACAGGTAAACACTGCGCACGCCACGGGCGGCCAATTGCGCACGAACCGCCTGCGCCTCCTTGCCGTCGCGGACCAGGATGGCGATGTCCGCCGGCAGCAGGCCTCTGAAGGCCTTGCCGCCCTGGGTGAACCCCGCTTGCCCCTGCTGTCCGCCATTGAGCAATGCCGTGATTTCACTGGCGCAGGCAGCCGCCAGTTGTTGCCGGTACACCGCACCGGACAACGGTTGTTCGGCCGGCAAGTGCCAGATGTTCAAGGCCGGCATTGCCTGATCATTGACGCGCAGGACTTCTTTGCGGCCCTGTGAGGCAACAGGCATGAAAGGAACCGGGTTGTCGCCGTTCTTCTGCCGAAAGAGAAAAGCGCCGCGCCCTGACTGCCGGGCCTCGGCGCGCTCGAATACATGGTTCACCGCGTTGACCATGCCATGGCTTGAGCGGAAGTTGGTGCCCAGGGTGTGCAGTCGGCCGGTGGTGGCCTGGCGGGCGCGCAGGTAGGTATGGATGTCGGCACCGCGAAAAGCGTAGATCGCCTGTTTCGGGTCGCCGATCAGGAACAGACCGCACTCGGGGCTGTTCTCTTCAATGCGGTAGATGCTCTCGAAGATCCGGTATTGCACCGGGTCGGTGTCCTGGAACTCATCGATCAGGGCGACCGGAAACTGTTCACGAATCAGGGTTGCCAGTCGCTCGCCGCCATCGGACTGCAAGGCCGCATCGAGGCGCAGCAACATGTCGTCGAAACCCATTTCCGCACGGCGACGTTTCTCTTCCTCGAATCGCGCTCCGACCCAGCGGGCCGCATGTTGCAGCACGGCGGCATCAGGTGTTGGCAACCCATCGAGACAGGCCTTGAGGCCGGCCATCGCATCGAGCCCCGGATGTCGAGGCGCTTCGCCCTTCCAGGCTTCGGCCATGCCATCAGGGGTCAGGCGCGTGAAGCCGGTGCCGATATCCAGGTGCTCGAGGGATTCGTCTTCGGCCCAGGCTTTGATCTTTTCAAACCAGGGCTCGAAATAGCGAGCCTGCATCTTGCGACCGTCGACAGCCTTGCCGGCAACGCCCTGGTGACAGATCGCAAGCAACTCGTCCGCCCACTGCAGCCAGGGCTTCTTCAGTTCGACCAGGGCAACCCGTCGTTCTTGCAAGCATTGCGAAATCAACTCGGCGGGCTCTTTCCCTTCAAGCGTATCCCGCTCGCTGGCAAACAGCGCACGAATCCGCGGCAGCAGCGCCGCCGGACCGCCCCAATTGCTGCGCACCCAATTCAATGCGTCACCTTGCATCGGGTAACAGAACAGCCGCCAGTAATCGCGCAGGACTTCCCCCAGCAAGTCGCTGTGGTCGGTTTCCAGGGTCTGGGTAAACAGGCTGCCGCTGTCGAAGGCGTGCTCGCGCAACATGCGCTGGCACCAACTGTGGATGGTCGACACCGCCGCCTCATCCATCCACTGCGCGGCGATATCCAGGCGGTTTGCGCACCCGGGCCATTGCTCGGGCAAATACTGATCACGCAACTCGGCAATCAGGCTGTCGGGGGCAGGTGTTTCATCGCGGAAAAATCGCGCGGCCTCGGCGAGCCGCGTGCGAATGCGTTCGCGCAGCTCTTTGGTAGCGGCGTCGGTGAACGTCACGACGAGGATTTGCGGCGGCAACAGCTCACGTCCGAAGCCACTGTCCTCCCCGCCATTGCCAAGCACCAGACGCAGGTACAGCGCGGAAATGGTGAATGTCTTGCCGGTCCCGGCGCTGGCTTCGATCAACTGGCTGCCACGCAGCGGGAAGGCCAGGGCCAGCGGTGTCTTCGTGCTCATCAGCGCGACTCCTCGCTGGACAGTGAACGCCAAGGAGCTTCAAGAAGCGGGCGATAGAGCGCGTCACACCAATCGGGGAACGTCTCATCGGCATTCAAGGCATCGTAATCGGCGAATTGGCGCGCGAGTGCCGGGCTTTCGCGACGCTCTCCGTCCGTCGTCTGCCCGTCGCCTTCATAGGCCTTGCGCGCAGCGGCATCGGCCTTGACCGGGTCGGTTTGCCCCAGCCACGCAAAGGCTGTCTTGACCGCGATCGGCAGAGGCTGGCGCATGCCCGACTGCCAGGCCATCAACAGGTCACCGAGAATTTTCTGCGCGGTGGTCTCATCCAGCGGAGCGAGCAGCAGGCTGTCGTCACTGGCCACCAATGCGGTGGTCAACGCCATGCCACTGGCACAAGCCACCAGATGGGTGAGCCACGGACGTGTCAGACGATGCCATTTGCGTGACTTGATCGAGCCGATACTGTTGGGGATCGTAGTGATAGACAGCAATCCACCATCGGCGCGCTGATGCAGGCCGCTGAGCCAGCCCTCAATGTGCAGGCCTTGCAGTTCAAGACTGACTGGCAACGCGCTGCTGAGCGGTGTAGGCCACAAAGCCAGGAGCTGTTGGTGGCGTTGCAGCAAGTCAGGTAATGGCTCGATCAATTCACGCTGCAGGCACTCACCGAATCCGGCCATGGGCAACAGCCCGCTGTTTTGCAGGCGTTTCGCCTGTTCCTCCAGCGCCTGTCCGGTATTTCCCGGGTCAGCCAGCGCCGCTTCGAGCAAACGGTCACTTAGGCTGTAACGCTGCAACGCATCCAGGACAAAAGGCTCTTCATCAGCCAAGGGCACTTCGGCCGCCTCGAAGAAGACCTTCAGGCGCTGGCTGAAAAAGTGCCGTACCGGGTTGCGCAGGAAATCCTGCAACTGACCGAGACTCAGCGGTTCGTCCTGAACGTGAGCCTCGAGCACTTCCGCGCTTGCCTGTTGCTCTGTCGCCTGATGAAGCACCTGCCATTCGGTGGCGTAGCTGAACGACTCATCCCCTTCGTGAAAGTAGCGGGCACTGAAAGGTTGCAACGGGTGTTCCCGGGTCATGGCCTCCAGCAGGTCATTGTCGCTTTGTGACAATCGCCAACCGCTGGCCAAGTGGTCGCGTAACTGGCCGATCAGCACCGACGCAGGCCTCTCGCTGTTATCGCGGATGCTGCGGCCCACCCAACTGATGTAGAGCTGGTCCCGTGCCGACAACAAGGCTTCCAGTAGCAGGTAGCGGTCATCTTCGCGTCGGGAGCGGTCACCTGGACGGTAATCACTGCCCATGAGATCGAAATCCAGTGGCGGCTGCGCGCGCGGATAATCGCCGTCGTTCATGCCCAGCAGGCACACCAGTTTGAACGGGATGGCGCGCATGGGCATCAAGGTGCAGAAGTTGACCGCTCCGGCCAGAAAGCGTTGGGACAAACGGCCCTGATCCAGACCCGCAAGCCAGGCTTCACGGACGACGGTCAGCGGTAACTCGTCCTGCAACCCGACCGACTCGCAGGTCTCGAGCCAAGTCTCACGCAGCTCTTCGAGCTGAGCCAGCAAGTAGTCATCGTGTTCGTTACTGGCAAGGAAGAACAACTGCACCAACGCCTGCAAGCGCAAGCCCCATTGCCCCGGCGATGCAGGCTGAGAAAGTTCGTGGTGAGCCACTTCCAGCGCGTCCAGCAGCGCAACCAGCGGGCCGATTAGCGCGGCGTCCAGGCCCCCGATTTCGTCGTAGGGCTCGATACCCTCATAAGCATCGGCGCTGCCAACGGCATAACCTAGCAACATCCGGCGCAAGCCGAAACGCCAGCTATTTTGCTCCAGCTCATTCGGCAGCCCGAGCCCGGCACGCTGCTCGGCGTTCATGCCCCAGCGAATGCCGGCACCTTCGATCCAGCGGTGCAGCGTCGGCAGATCGCGCTCCTCAACACCAAAGCGAGCACGCAGTGCCGGGACGTCCAGCAGATCGAGAATCTCACTGACGGGGAATCGGCTGTCAGGCAGCTTGAGCAGGTGCTCGACTGCAATCAGTAGTGGATCGCGGCCACGCTGGCCCTGGTCCGCCAGGGTAAACGGAATGAAGCGCGGATCCTGGCGGTCAAGCTGACCAAACACGGCACGAATGTGCGGTGCGTAGCTGTCGATGTCCGGGACCATCACGATGATGTCCCGGGGCCGCAAGGTCGGGTCGGCGCTGAAGCGCGCGAGCAGTTGATCGTGGAGGATCTCGACTTCTCGCTGGGCGCTGTGGGCGACGTGAAAACGGATCGATTCGTCCTTGTGCAGATCGATAGCCGGCCAACGCTCCCGAGTCTCGTTGAGGGGGCGCAACTCGAGGATGTCGTCCTGCAACTGGTTGAGCACATTCAGCGGCTGACCATCACTGAACAGGTCGATGCGCCCGTCGCGGAATGCCGAACGATAGCTGTTGGGATCGTCATAACTGTCGAGCAGGTTGATGTAGTCCCGCCCCTGTTTACCCCAGGCAGCCAGCAATGGGTGAGCATGCTGGTGGAGGGTTTGCGGATCGATCACTACCGGCATGCCGTTTTTGCGGGCCTGACGCTTGTATTGATGCCGCAACAGGTCTTTATCGGCGACGATGTCCGCCCAATGATGACGACACGGGTTGTGTACGCACAGCAGGACCTGGCTGAATCGTGCCAGTCCCGCCAGCGCTTCCAGGGTTTGGGCAGGCAGGGAAGAAATCCCGAAAACGATCACTCGCGAGGGTAATCCCTTGGGAGCTGTTTCGAGGTTATTGATGCGCTCGACAAATCGCTGATGGACACCGGCACGGCTTTGCGCCATGCCTTCTTCTCCCACATCCAGCAAGAGTGCGCGCCATAACTCTGCCTGCCAGCAATTGGCCGGGGTCAGGGGTTTGGCTTCGCCCCTGGCGCTTCTTGTTTGATGGCGACCTTCTGCCCAGTCTTCCAGCCAGTCAGCCCGATAGACCTGGTATTGGTCGAACAGATCCGCCAGACGCTCGGCCAATTGATAGCGTTTGCGCAGATCGGTGTCATGGGTCAGGAAACGCTGCAGCGGCTCGAAGTGCGGTTGGTTGATCAATTGCGGCAGCAGGCGCATCAGACGCCAGGTCAGCGGTGCTTTATCGAGCAGGGACTTGACTGGAATTTCGTCACGGCCAAGTACCATGCGATAGAGCTGCCACATGAAACTACCGGGCAACTGCACGTCAATGGCCGCGGCGATGCCGCAGCCTCCCATGTCGTCGTCCTCAGAATCTTCCGCCAGTGCCAGCTTCAGCCATTGGGCAATGCCATTGCTTTGCACCAACGCGATTTCATTCTCCAGGGGAGCCAGCGGGTAGCGCCGCATCCAGCTGACCACCAGGCTGCGCAACTCATCCAGGCGGTTGCCGTGAACCACCATAAAACCAGCACTGAGGGGTGTTGCGTCCGGCATAGTGGCGTCCCTGGAAATGCAAAATCGAAGGACGACTTTAACATCTGTAGGAGCGAGCATGCTCGCGATGGTCGTCAACGATGACGCTGGCTGCCTGGTGCCGCGCGGTGCCTTGGCGCTTTTCGCGAGCATGCTCGCTCCTACAGGGCACAGTGTTCGAGGTGTAAATAGGCAAAAAAAACAAAACCCCAACTGCTTTCGCAATTGGGGTTTCGGAATTTAATCTTGACGATGACCTACTCTCACATGGGGAAACCCCACACTACCATCGGCGATGCATCGTTTCACTGCTGAGTTCGGGATGGGATCAGGTGGTTCCAATGCT
>NZ_JBFTOU010000043.1:0-32316 GCF_056398125.1 Pseudomonas sp. 05L36
TACAGCGTTACACGCTGCTGTCAACACCTCTTTTTCAACTCCCTTTTGGCTTCGATGACCTGAAGCAACCTGCTGCCGAAAACTGCATAACTCATTGTTTACCAAGGAGTTTTCCGTTTCGACTGCGCCGGAAGTGGGGCGAATTATAGGCTTCCAGAATCTGCCGTCAACAGCTATTTTCACAAAACTGTCATATAGCTAAAAAAGCCCAAAAAACAAAAGGCCGACCCGTTGGGTCGGCCTTCTTTAGCCTTCTACTTACAAGCTAGGGAAAGCGAACTGCGAAGCCTCATGGCTCGCACGCTGCGGCCAGCGCTGGGTGATGGCCTTGCGGCGGGTGTAGAAACGTACACCATCCGGGCCATAGGCATGCAGGTCGCCGAACAGCGAACGTTTCCAGCCACCAAAACTGTGGTAAGCCACCGGCACCGGCAGCGGTACGTTGACGCCGACCATGCCGACTTCGATCTCGTCGCAGAACAGGCGCGCCGCTTCCCCGTCACGGGTGAAGATGCAGGTGCCGTTGCCATACTCGTGATCGTTGATCAGTTGCATCGCCTCTTCCAGGCTGTTGACCCGGACGACGCACAATACCGGCCCGAAGATCTCTTCCTTATAGATGCGCATTTCTGGCGTGACGTTGTCGAACAGGCAGCCACCCAGGAAGAAGCCTTCCTCATGACCGGCCACGGTCAGGCCACGACCGTCCACTACCAGTGTCGCGCCAGCTGCTACGCCGTCTTCCACGTAACCGCTGACCTTGTCCCGCGCTTGACCAGTAACCAGAGGGCCCATGTCCAGACCGCAGGAAGTACCGGCACCGATCTTCAGCGCCTGGATTTGCGGAACCAGTTTGGCCACCAGAGCATCGGCAACCTGGTCGCCGACACACACGGCCACGGAGATCGCCATGCAGCGCTCACCGCAAGAGCCGTAAGCCGCGCCCATCAGTGCGCTGACAGCGTTGTCCAGATCCGCATCCGGCATCAGCACCGCATGGTTCTTCGCACCACCCAGGGCCTGAACGCGTTTACCGCGCTTGGTGCCTTCGCTATAGATGTATTCGGCAATCGGGGTCGAACCGACGAAGCTCAGTGCCTTGACTTCCGGCGCTTCGATCAATGCGTCCACTGCAGTCTTGTCACCGTGCACCACGCTCAGTACGCCTTTGGGCAAACCAGCTTCCAGCAGCAACTGGGCAATCAGCAGCGTCGAGCTCGGATCACGCTCGGACGGTTTGAGGATGAAGCAGTTGCCGCAGACGATGGCCAGCGGGTACATCCACAGCGGCACCATGGCCGGGAAGTTGAACGGTGTGATACCGGCCACCACGCCCAGTGGCTGGAAGTCCGACCATGCATCGATGTTCGGGCCGACGTTGCGGCTGTATTCGCCCTTGAGGATTTCCGGCGCCGCGCAAGCGAACTCGACGTTCTCGATACCGCGCTTAAGTTCACCAGCGGCGTCTTCCAGGGTCTTGCCGTGTTCTTCGCTGATCAATTGCGAGATGCGCGCTTCGTTCTGTTCCAGCAGTTGCTTGAAGCGGAACATCACTTGGGCCCGCTTGGCCGGTGGCGTGTTGCGCCAGGCCGGGAATGCAGCCTTGGCGGCGTCGATGGCGCTCTGGATGGTTTCGCGGGTCGCCAGCGGCAACTTGTGAATAGCCTGGCCGGTAGACGGGTTGAACACATCGACCGCGCGACCGTTCTCGGTCACCAGTTCGCCATTGATCAAATGCGGAATAACGCTCATGGAAGCTCCTGAAAAGTTGTCCACAGGTACCCTTCAACGGGTGCCTGCTATATAGATAGCTTTTGTAGGAGCGAGCTTGCTCGCGAAGATAGTGAGGGCGCCGCGTTCATCCAGGCAGCCCGCATCATCGTTAACGTCCATCGTCGGAACGCCGCCCGGAGCAAGCTCGCTCCTACAGGTGTTTTGTCAAATCAGTCGATCTTGCTCAGCACTTCGCCGACCGCGTCGAACAGGCGATCCAGGTCCTGCGGCTTGCTGTTGAAGGTTGGGCCGAACTGCAGGGTGTCGCCGCCGAAGCGCACGTAGAACCCGGCTTTCCACAGCGCCATGCCGGCTTCGAACGGACGCACGATCGCATCGCCGTCACGAGGGGCGATCTGGATCGCGCCAGCCAGGCCGAAGTTGCGGATGTCGATGATGTTCTTGGTGCCTTTGAGGCCGTGCAGCGCATTTTCGAAATGCGGCGCGATTTCGGCCACGCTCTGCACCAGGTTTTCCTTTTGCAGCAGGTCGAGTGCTGCCAGGCCCGCGGCGCAAGCCACCGGATGCGCGGAATAGGTGTAGCCATGGGGGAATTCAACCGCGTATTCAGGCGTCGGCTGATTCATGAAGGTCTGGTAGATCTCGGAGCTGGCAATCACCGCGCCCATCGGGATCGCACCGTTGGTGACTTGCTTGGCGATGCACATCAGGTCCGGGGTCACGCCGAAGGTGGTGGCGCCGAACATGGTGCCGGTACGGCCGAAACCGGTGATCACTTCGTCGAACACCAGCAGGATGTTGTGCTGGTCGCAGATTTCACGCAGACGCTTGAGGTAACCCTGTGGTGGAACCAGCACGCCAGCGGAACCGGCCAATGGCTCGACGAAGACCGCCGCGATGTTCGACGCATCGTGCAGTTCGATCAGCTTCAACAGTTCGTCAGCCAGGGCGATACCACCCTGCTCCGGCATGCCACGGGAATAAGCGTTGCTTGCCAGCAAAGTGTGCGGCAGGTGGTCGACGTCCATCATCGCCTGACCGAACAGCTTGCGGTTGCCGTTCACGCCGCCGAGGCTGGTGCCGGCGATGTTCACACCGTGGTAACCACGGGCACGGCCGATCATTTTGGTCTTGGTCGACTGGCCCTTCAGGCGCCAGTAAGCACGGACCATCTTCACAGCGGTGTCAGCACACTCGGAGCCCGAGTCGGTGAAGAACACGTGGTTCAGGTTGCCCGGGGTCAGGTCGGTGATTTTCTCAGCCAGCTGGAAGGACAACGGATGGCCGTACTGGAAACCTGGCGAGTAGTCGAGGGTGCCCAATTGCTTGGAGACCGCTTCCTGGATTTCCTTGCGGGTGTGCCCGGCGCCACAGGTCCACAGACCGGACAGCGAGTCATATACCTTGCGGCCCTTGTCGTCGATCAGCCAGCTGCCTTCGGCGCCAACGATCAGGCGCGGGTCGCGCTGGAAGTTACGGTTGGCGGTGTAAGGCATCCAGTGAGCATCGAGCTTGAGCTGGCTGGCCAGGGAAGTCGGGGCGTTTTCAGGCTGGTTCATGGGCGTAACCTCGCAAGGCAATAAGCGGCGTAAGGATTGAAAACCGTTGTTGCAGCTAAATTGCCACGGGGATAAAGTCGGTGAAATCCAACTTTTCTAATGTTCAGTCAGCCAACCACTAAACTTTGAGTAACCCGCATGAGCACTCGCCGTCCCGATCCGCTGGCCCAGGTCAGCGACTTTGATATCCGCCTGCTGAGGATTTTCCGCAGCGTGGTGGAATGCGGCGGCTTCTCTGCGGCGGAAACCGTGCTGGGCATCGGTCGCTCAGCGATCAGCCAGCAGATGAGCGATCTGGAGCAACGCCTAGGTTTACGCCTGTGCCAACGGGGACGTGCCGGGTTTTCCCTGACCGAAGAAGGCCGCGAGGTCTATCAATCGGCGCTGCAACTGTTAAGTGCGCTGGAAAGCTTCCGCACCGAGGTCAATGGCCTGCACCAGCACTTGCGCGGCGAGTTGATCATTGGCTTGACGGACAACCTGGTCACCCTGCCCCACATGCGCATCACCCATGCCCTCGCGCAATTGAAAGAGCGCGGCCCGGACGTGCAGATCCAGATCCGCATGATCGCGCCCAATGAGGTCGAACAAGGCGTGCTTGACGGTCGCCTGCACGTCGGCGTGGTGCCGCAGGCCAGTGCGCTCTCGGGGCTCGAGTATCAACCGCTGTATAGCGAGCGATCGCTGTTGTACTGCGCGGTCGGCCATCCGCTGTTTTATGTCGATGACAAGCAACTGGACGACGAACGCCTGAACAGTCAGGACGCCATCGCACCCACCTTCCGTTTGCCAGCGGAGATCCAGGCTCACTACCAGGCGCTCAATTGCACCGCCAGTGCCTCGGACCGCGAAGGCATGGCGTTCCTGATCCTGACCGGGCGCTACATCGGTTACCTGCCGGATCACTACGCGAGTCTTTGGGTGCAGCAAGGTCGGTTGCGCGCGTTGAAAGCGAAAACGCGCTTCTATGACCTCAGCCTGGCGTCGGTTACACGCAAGGGGCGTCGCCCGCATCTGGTGCTGGAGAGTTTTCTCGAGAGCCTGGCCGCGACGCGTTAATGATCCTTGCGCCACATAAGGACTTGTCTGAATCCGGTGGGTACGCTATCAACGCACTGGCCGTCCCACCCATCAGTTCGGAAATGCTTATGACCTTTGAAGTCCCAGCCCACGGCGGCAAACCCGTCAGCCGCATTCGTCAGAAAAACGAAGAGACCATCATCAAAGCCGCCGAAGACGAGTTCGCCCGTCACGGGTACAAAGGCACGAGCATGAACACCATCGCCCAGAATGCCGGGTTGCCCAAGGCAAACCTGCATTACTACTTCACCAACAAACTCGGTTTGTACGTGGCGGTGCTAAGCAACATCATCGAGTTGTGGGACAGCACCTTCAACACCCTCACCGCCGAAGACGATCCGAGCGAAGCATTGACTCGTTACATCCGCGCGAAAATGGAGTTCTCCCGACGCCAGCCACAAGCCTCGCGGATTTTCGCCATGGAAGTCATCAGTGGCGGTGAATGCCTGACCGAGTACTTCAACCAGGATTATCGCGCCTGGTTTCAGGGCCGTGCGGGCGTGTTCCAGGCGTGGATCGACGCCGGTAAAATGGACCTGGTCGATCCGGTGCACCTGATCTTCCTGTTGTGGGGCAGCACCCAGCATTACGCCGATTTCGCCACGCAGATCTGCCGCGTAACCGGGCGCACCAGGTTGACTAAACAGGACATGGAAGACGCCGGGGACAACCTGATCCGCATCATTCTCAAGGGCTGCGGCCTGCAACCTGCCATTTAAGTAGCCATTCAGGTACGTATGCCTTTTACCCTCAGCGGTTTTTACGAATACCGCGAAGAGATTCGCAAGAGCCGCTTCATTACCTTCGCCGCGCCAGTCTCCAGCCCGGCCGAGGCCCAGGCGTTCATTGAACAGCACAGTGACTTGAATGCCTCGCACAACTGCTGGGCGTGGAAACTCGGCGATCAGTATCGCAGCACTGATGATGGCGAGCCCGGCGGTACGGCCGGCCGGCCGATGCTAGCGGCGATCGAAGCGCAGGATTGCGATCAGGTCGCGGTACTGGTGATTCGCTGGTATGGCGGCATCCAACTGGGCACCGGTGGGCTCGCCCGGGCCTATGGCGGTGGTGCAAATAAATGCCTGCAAGCGGCGCCAAAGATTGAGCTGATCAGCCGGGTGCCGCTGCGTTGCGCTTGCGGATTTGCCGAGTTGGCCCTGGTCAAGCTGCGGGTGGCGGAGGCAGGTGGATTGGTTGTGGATGAAACCTTCACCGCCAATGGTGTCGAGTTGCAATTGGCTGTGGGCGATGCGCAGATCGACACCTTGCAGTCACAACTGGCCGATTTGAGTCGCGGACGCATTTTGTTACAGCGCTAAAAGGCTTCCGCACAGGCTGCAATTTTTTGGGGCACGCCGCTTTTCCACTTATTCCATATTTGCCCACATCTGCTGTGCACCCGGCTGTGGATAACCTGAGCACATACGGCTGTAACCCTTGTGTCATACGGCTTTGCGAACTTTGTTCAATTTTCGTCCAATCCGCCATCAAGCAAATCAAATACAAATAAAAACAAACAGTTACGACGGTTTATCGCCTTTAGAAGAAAGCCACTCAGTGCTTATGCCCGTGCTTTGAGCTTGCGCACAAATACTGTGGAGCAATCTGTGGATAACCCGTTCATGGCCGTCTCGGCGCCCTGCACGGTATGGCTTGTGGTCAGTTGCTCATTTTTTGAGCAAAAGCGCGCGAGCAAAATCAGGGCTTGATTTGCACCATTGCCCCCATGTGGTGCCGGGCTCTGCGTGGCACATTTGAAAGCTGCGTACTCAACGCCTCGGCTCACAGGACTTCGAAGTTTTCCTGACCAAGTGGCCAGAAAATTGCTTTATCCACAGGCACAAGTCCAACAGCACCGAGCCTGTCATGCCCAATCCCGCTCCAATTCCTGATCCGATTCCGCGCCTGCAACTGCGCAAAATCACAAAACGCTACCCCGGTTGCCTGGCCAACGACGCCATCGACCTGTCCATTGCCCCTGGCGAGATCCATGCCCTGCTCGGCGAAAACGGCGCGGGCAAAAGCACGCTGATGAAGATCATCTACGGCGTCACCCACGCCGATTCGGGCGAGGTGATCTGGCAAGGTCAGCAGGTGAGCCTGCGCAACCCGGCCCAGGCGCGCGGTCTGGGAATCGGCATGGTGTTCCAGCATTTTTCGCTGTTCGAAACCCTGAGCGTGGCGCAGAACATTGCCCTGGCCATGGGCGCGGCGGCAGGCACACCCAAACAGCTTGAGCCGAAGATTCGCGAAGTGTCCCGCCGCTACGGCATGGCGCTGGAACCGGAGCGACTTGTCCACAGCCTGTCGATCGGTGAACGGCAAAGGGTGGAAATCATTCGTTGCCTGATGCAGGACATCCGCCTGTTGATTCTCGATGAGCCGACTTCGGTGCTGACGCCGCAAGAGACCGACGACTTGTTCGTCACCCTGCGCCGGCTCGCTGCCGACGGCTGCAGCATTTTGTTCATCAGCCACAAGCTCGGGGAAGTCCGCGCGTTGTGCCACAGCGCAACAGTTTTACGAGGCGGTCGGGTGGCCGGGCATTGCGTGCCGGCCGAGTGCTCGGATCAGCAACTGGCGCGCTTGATGGTCGGTGAAGCAGCGGAGTTGATCGCAGACTATCCGAAGGTTACTGGAGGTGATGCGTTCCTTGATGTCCGTGGCTTGTCCTGGCACAACCCGGACCCGTTCGGCTGCTCGCTTGCCAACATCGACCTTGAAGTGCGCGGCGGTGAAATTGTCGGCATCGCCGGTGTCGCCGGCAATGGCCAGGATGAGTTGCTGGCCTTGCTCAGTGGCGAAGCACTGCTGCCCCGCAACGCCAGCGCGACGATCCGATTTGGCCAGGAGCCAGTCGCCCATTTGCGTCCCGATGCTCGCCGCCAACTCGGCCTGGCGTTCGTCCCCGCCGAACGCTTGGGTCATGGTGCGGTGCCGGAGCTGAGCCTGGCGGACAATACGCTGCTGACCGCTTTCCAGCAGGGATTGGTGAGTAACGGCCTGATTCAGCACGGCAAAGTCGAAGCACTGGCCGAGGAAATCATCCACCGTTTCGGCGTCAAGACACCCGATAGCCAGGTGTCGGCCCGCAGCCTGTCCGGAGGCAATTTGCAGAAATTCATCCTCGGCCGGGAAATCCTTCAGCAACCGAAACTGCTGGTGGCCGCGCATCCAACCTGGGGTGTGGATGTCGGCGCCGCCGCCACCATTCATCGCGCCTTGATTGCCTTGCGCGATGCCGGCGCGGCGATCCTGGTGATTTCCGAAGACCTCGACGAACTGCTCCAGATCAGCGACCGCCTCGGCGCCTTGTGCGGCGGTCGGCTGTCGGCGCTCCACGCCACAGTGGATACGCGCCTGAGCGATGTCGGCGGCTGGATGGCCGGCCAGTTCGGTGCCCCTCAATCACTCGCATCCGCCACGCGCTAACGGAGTGTCACATGCTGCTTTCTCTTGAACCCCGTGGCCAGCAATCGCGCCTGATGCTGTGGTGCTCGCCGTTGCTGGCGGCTGTCCTGACCCTGGGCTGTGGATCACTGTTTTTTATCGCGCTCGGGCACGACCCGCTACTGACCTTGCACACGCTGCTTATCGCACCGGTCAGCGACCTGTACGGCGTCTCTGAACTGTTGGTCAAAGCCCTGCCGATTCTGCTCTGCGCCCTGGGCCTGGCCGTCGCGTATCAGGCGCGTATCTGGAACATCGGTGCCGAAGGTCAACTGCTGCTCGGCGCGTTGGCCGGCAGTGCGCTGGCGGTGAACATCATCGATATGCAAAGCCGCTGGGCGCTGGTGCTGATCCTGCTCACAGGCACCCTGGCGGGTGCCGCGTGGGCCGGCCTGACGGCGTGGTTGCGCACGCGCTTCAACGCCAATGAGATCCTGACCAGCATCATGCTCAACTACATCGCACTGAACCTGTTGCTGTTCTGCGTTCACGGCCCTTTGAAGGATCCCGCCGGGTTCAACTTCCCCGAGTCAGCGATGTTCGGTGACGCCAGCCGCATGCCGCTGTTGATGGAGAATGGCCGGGTGCATGCCGGGGTGTATCTCGCCCTGCTCGCGTTGGTGGCGGTCTGGGTGTTGTTGCAAAAAAGCTTTGTCGGTTTTCAGATCAAAGTGCTCGGGCTGGACAAACGTGCCGCCGGTTTTGTCGGCTTTGGCGAGAAGCGCCTGATCTGGCTCGCGCTGTTGATCAGCGGTGGCCTGGCTGGGCTGGCGGGTGTGTGCGAAGTCACCGGCCCCATCGGCCAGCTGGTGCCGCAGGTCTCGCCGGGCTACGGCTATGCGGCGATCACCGTGGCGTTTCTCGGCCGCCTGAATCCTGTCGGCATCCTGTTTTCCAGCCTGTTGATGGCGCTGCTGTACATCGGCGGCGAAAGCGCACAAATGAGCCTGAACCTGCCGCAAGCGATTACCCAATTGTTCCAGGGCATGATGCTGTTTTTCCTGCTGGCCAGTGATGTGCTGATTCTCTACCGACCGCGCTTGAACCTGCGCTGGACCCGTCGCGCCCAAGCCACCGCCGCACAAGCAGGAGCGCTGTGATGGATATCGATCTGCTGAGCAATATTTTCTACGCCATGGTCCGCTGCGGTACGCCGTTGCTGCTGGTAGCGCTGGGGGAACTGATCTGCGAGAAAAGCGGCGTCCTCAACCTGGGCCAGGAAGGCATGATGCTGTTTGGCGCGGTGATCGGTTTCATCGTCGCGTTCAACACCGCAAACCTGTGGCTCGGCGTGTTGCTGGCGATGCTTGCCGGGATACTGTTGTCGTCTCTCTTTGCCTTGGTGGCTCTGGTGTTCAACGCCAATCAGGTGGCCACCGGGTTAGCCCTGACGATTTTCGGTGTGGGCCTGTCGACCTTTGTCGGTGCGGCGTGGGTCGGCAAACCGCTGACGGGTTTCGAGCCGATGGCGATTCCGTATTTGAGTGAGCTCCCGCTGATCGGACGGATGCTGTTTGCCCAGGATCTGCTGGTGTATCTGTCGTTCGCGTTGTTTGCATTGGTGGCCTGGGTGATTCTGAAAAGCCGCATCGGGCTGATCATTCAAGCGGTCGGCGAAAATCCCGACGCCGCCAGCGCCATGGGCTTGCCGGTTTTGGTTGTACGCACGTTGGCGGTGTTGTTCGGCGGCGCAATGGCAGGGTTGGCCGGGGCTTATCTGTCCCTGGCGTACACGCCGATGTGGGCGGAGAACATGAGCGCCGGGCGCGGCTGGATTGCCCTGGCGCTGGTGGTGTTCGCCAGTTGGCGGGTGTGGCGCCTGCTGCTCGGCGCGTACCTGTTCGGGCTCGCCAGCATCCTGCACCTGGTGGCGCAGGGGTTGGGGCTGGCAATTGCGTCCAGTCTGCTGGCGATGCTGCCGTATGTCGCGACCATTGTGGTGTTGGTGCTGTTGTCCCAGGATGCGCTGCGGACACGGTTGTATGCGCCGGTGTCGTTGGGGCAGCCGTGGCAGGCTGGGCATTAGTGATTGACTGGTCTGGCCTCATCGCGAGCAAGCTCGCTCCCACATAACCGCGTCTTGCGCAATTAATGTGCCTGGCGCAGACCCTGTGGGAGCGAGCTTGCTCGCGATGGCGTCCGCACAGGCAACACCTGAGCCACGCCCATCAAAAACCCATGCAGCGCTGCAAAACTCCACGGCGTGACAAACGCGAGCATCACGATCAAGTCATACCAGGCACTACCTAGCACCAACCGGCGATATTGCGTTGTAGTCCACATCGACATTGCTCCATCAATTCAGGGAGCAACAAGGCTAAAGCCTGGAGTATGCTCCAGGGTCAAGCCCCCTCGAGACGTCATGATGCGCATCGGTGAATTAGCCCAGGCCAGCTCCGTCAGCCGCGACACGCTACGCTTTTACGAGCAGCGCGGATTGATCGCGGCGCAACGCAGCGCCAACGGGTATCGCGACTATCCGCCAGACATGGTGCAACTGGTGCAGTACATCAAGACCGCACAACGGCTGGGCTTTACCCTCGGCGAGATCGGCAACAGCGTCGCTGCAATCTGGCAGTCGCCCGATCCGGACAGCGCCGTCACGCAACTGCTGCAAGACAAACTCAAACTGATCGAAGCCCGCATGGCCGAACTCGGCGCGCTGCGCGGCGAGTTGCAACAACGGCTCGGGCAACAGTGTCCATTGAATCCACGATCCTGAACTTTCAAGGAAGCCACTCATGTCCAAGGCAAAAACCGCACTCATCATCGGCGCCTCCCGGGGGCTTGGCCTCGGGCTGGTTAAAACCCTGTTGGCCGATGGCTGGCAAGTCACCGCCACCGTGCGCGATCCGCAAAAAGCCGAAGCCTTGCAGGCCCTGGGCAAGGTGCGGATCGAAAAGCTCGACATGGACGATCAGCAAGCGGTGTCCGCCCTGAGCCAACAACTCAAGGGTGATGTGTTTGACCTGTTGTTCGTCAATGCCGGGGTCAAGGGACCGGAGGTGCAGACGCCGAACGGTGGCGCGACAATGGCCGACGTCGGTCAGCTGTTTTTCACCAACGCCGTGGCGCCGCTCAACCTGGCCCAGCGCTTTATCGGACAGATCCGCCCGGACACCGGCGTGCTGGCATTCATGAGCTCAGTGCTGGGCAGCGTGACCATGCCCGACGCGCCGGAGCTGGCGTTGTACAAGGCCAGCAAGGCGGCGCTGAACTCCATGACCAACAGCTTCGTCACTCAGTTGGGCGAAACCAGACTCACCGTGCTGTCGCTGCACCCGGGCTGGGTGAAAACCGACATGGGGGGTGACGGCGCGGACATCGACGTGGAAACCAGCACCCGTGGTCTGGTGGATCAGGTGAATGCGTATGTCGGCCAGGGCGGGCATCATTTCATCAACTACCGGGGTGAAACCATTCCCTGGTAAACGCCATCCTTACTGTAGGAGCGAGCTTGCTCGCGATGGTGTGTCAGCCGACAGCTATGTAGCTGATACTCCATCGCGAGCAAGCTCGCTCCTACAGGGGTTACTCTTCGTCTGGTCGGGTCGGGCTTGCCCGCCAGAGCGTTTTGATCGACACTGCGCACCTCGCCTCCCCGGCGAACCTGGATCAGCAGACAGGGCAACACTGAGCTGGCAACCCTGAACCCAACTTTCAGAGGAGCCGGCCAACATGCCTGCGACCCGTACCTGGTTAAAAAATCCCCTCGCCATTTTCACGGCCAACGGTCTCGATGCCCGTGGCGGTCTGGTGCTGCAAGACGGTTTGATCGTCGAAGTGCTCGGCGCCGGTCAACAACCGTCCGCACCATGCAACGAAGTGTTCGATGCCCGCGAGCATGTGATCCTGCCGGGCCTGATCAACACCCATCACCACTTCTATCAAACCCTGACCCGCGCCTGGGCGCCGGTGGTCAATCAGCCGCTGTTCCCCTGGCTGAAAACCCTGTACCCGGTCTGGGCACGCCTGACGCCGGAAAAACTCGCCCTCGCCACCAAGGTCGCGTTGGCTGAATTGCTGCTGTCCGGTTGCACCACTGCCGCCGACCATCACTACCTGTTCCCGGAAGGTCTGGAAAACGCGATCGACGTACAAGTCGAAAGCGTTCGCGAGCTGGGCATGCGTGCCATGCTGACCCGCGGTTCCATGAGCCTCGGTGAAAAGGATGGTGGCCTGCCGCCGCAACAAACCGTGCAGGAAGGCGAAGTGATCCTCGCCGATAGCCAGCGGCTGATCGCCGAGTACCACGAACGTGGTGACGGCGCGCAAATCCAGATCGCCCTGGCACCGTGCTCGCCGTTTTCGGTGACACCGGAAATCATGTCGGCCAGTGCCGAACTGGCGAACAAACTCGACGTGCGCCTGCACACCCACCTGGCAGAAACCCTCGACGAAGAAGATTTCTGCCTGCAACGCTTCGGCCTGCGCACCGTGGATTATCTGGACAGCGTAGGCTGGCTCGGCCCGCGTACCTGGCTGGCCCATGGCATCCATTTCAACCCGGATGAAATCGCCCGTCTCGGCGCTGCCGGGACAGGCATCTGCCATTGCCCAAGCTCAAACATGCGCCTGGCCTCGGGCATTTGCCCGAGCATCGATCTGACCGATGCTGGTGCCTTGCTTGGTTTGGGCGTGGACGGTTCGGCGTCCAACGATGCCTCGAACATGATGCTCGAAGCGCGTCAGGCCCTGTACATCCAACGCTTGCGCTACGGCGCCGAGAAAATCACCCCGGAGCGCGTATTGGGTTGGGCGACCAAGGGTTCGGCGAGCCTGCTGGGCCGTACCGATATCGGCGAATTGGCGGTGGGCAAGCAGGCGGACCTGGCGATGTTCAAGCTCGATGAGCTGCGCTTCTCCGGCAGCCATGATCCGGTCTCGGCGTTGCTGCTGTGTGGTGCCGATCGCGCGGATCGAGTGATGGTCGGCGGCAAGTGGCGGGTGATCGATGGGCAGGTCGAGGGGCTGGATCTGAAGGGGTTGATTGCTGAACACAGCCAGGCGGCGCGGCAGTTGATCGCCGGGACCTGATACAACACCGATTAAAACTGTGGGAGCGAGCCTGCTAGCTCCCACATTGGTTTTGTGGAGGGTCAAGGCCATCTGGATTGGCGCACCAGTGGGTGGCAGCAGTGCAAGGGCATGCACTTTTATCGGACTTCAAAGACCCATTGCGAGCCAGCTCGCGATGTCATCACCGCGGATTCATGTTTTGTTGTCTTGTTGGTCAGCAATTTGCATTGCTCTGTGCAAGCCCGAGAGCCCAGCCAACCTCACAACAAAATGGAGTTCCAATTCATGCACAACCGTCCGTTGAAGAAGCTGCTTTGCGCCGTTGCGGCGGCCATCGGTCTGAGCGCCGGTCTGACCGTCAGTGCCAACGAACCGCTGAAAGTCGGCTTCGTCTATATCGGTCCGATCGGTGACCACGGCTGGACGTATCAGCATGAACAGGGGCGCAAGGAACTGGCAGAAAAATTCGGTGCGCAGATCACCACCAACTACGTGGAAAACGTCGCCGAAGGCGCCGACGCCGAGCGGGTGATCCGCAACATGGCCAAGGACAAATACGACCTGATCTTCACTACCTCCTTCGGCTACATGAACCCGACGGTGAAAGTTGCCAAACAGTTTCCCAAGGTGACCTTCGAACACGCCACCGGCTACAAGCAGGACAAGAACCTCGGCACTTACCTGGCGCGCACTTATGAGGGCCGCTACGTCGGCGGCTTCCTTGCGGCGAAGATGACCAAGACCAAAAAAGTCGGCTACGTCGCCTCGTTCCCGATCCCGGAAGTGATCCGCGACATCAACGCCATCCAGCTGGCCCTGAACAAGTACAACCCTGGCACCGAGATCAAGGTGGTGTGGGTCAACTCATGGTTCGATCCGGGCAAGGAAGCGGATGCCGCCAACGCGTTGATCGATCAGGGTGTGGATGTGGTGTTCCAGCACACCGACAGCCCCGCCCCGATCCAGGCCGCCGAACGTCGCGGTGTGTATGCGGTGGGCTACGCTTCGGACATGGCGCACTTCGGACCGAAAGCGGTGCTGACCTCCATCGTCAATGACTGGGGCCCGCACTACATTCAGGCGACCCAAAGCGTGATCGACCATGACTGGAAATCCCTGGACTACTGGGGCGGTTTGAAAGAAGGCACCGTTGAGCTGCCGATCAGCGATCTGGTGCCGGCGACGGTGAAGAGCGAAGCCGAGCAGCTCATCGCCGACATCAAGAGCGGTGCGCTGCAACTGTTCACCGGGCCAATCAAGGATCAGGCCGGGGTCGAAAAAATCCCGGCGGGCGTAAGCGCTACCACGGCGGAACTGGCGTCGATGAATTACTACGTGGAAGGCATGAAGGCCGAGATGCCGAAGTAATTCCCGGCCACCACCTGCGCCGAGTTCCTGCTCTCGCGCTTCGCCGATACTTACGCTTATCGACGGGAACTGGAAGCGATGTGATGAACCGCCTGGTCAGGTTTTACCAATTGTTGCGGCAACCCTCTGTAGAATGGCGACCATTGCACCTGATGAGAAAAGAATTATGTACGACTGGCTGAACGCCCTGCCCAAGGCAGAATTGCACCTGCACCTGGAAGGCTCGCTGGAACCCGAACTGTTGTTCGCCCTGGCCGAGCGCAACAAGATTGCCCTGCCATGGAACGACGTCGAAACCTTGCGCAAGGCGTATGCCTTCAACAACCTGCAGGAGTTCCTCGACCTGTATTACCGGGGAGCCGATGTGCTGCGCACGTCCCAGGATTTCTATGACCTGACCTGGGCGTACCTGCTGCGCTGTAAAGAGCAGAACGTGATTCACACCGAACCGTTCTTCGACCCGCAGACCCATACCGACCGTGGCATCCCGTTCGAAGTGGTGCTCAACGGTATCGCCGCCGCGCTCAAGGATGGCGAGCAGCAACTGGGTATCACCAGTGGTTTGATCCTGAGTTTCCTGCGCCATCTGAGCGAAGACCAAGCGCAGAAAACCCTCGACCAGGCGCTGCCGTTCCGCGATGCGTTCGTCGCCGTGGGCCTGGACAGCTCCGAGATGGGCCACCCGCCGAGCAAGTTCCAGCGCGTGTTCGACCGCGCCCGTCACGAAGGCTTCCTGACCGTAGCCCACGCCGGCGAAGAAGGCCCGCCCGAGTACATCTGGGAAGCCATCGACCTGCTGAAAATCCAGCGTATCGACCATGGCGTGCGCGCCATCGAAGACGAACGCCTGATGCAGCGAATCATCGACGAGCAGATCCCGCTGACCGTATGCCCGTTGTCGAACACCAAGCTTTGCGTGTTCGATCACATGTCACAGCACAACATTCTCGACATGCTGGAGCGCGGCGTAAAAGTGACCGTGAACTCCGATGACCCGGCGTACTTCGGTGGCTATGTCACCGAGAACTTCCATGCGCTGCACACCCACTTGGGCATGACTCAGGATCAGGCCAAACGCCTGGCGCAGAACAGCCTCGATGCGCGGCTGGTGAAACCCTAGGCAGCACCGCAAATCCAACTGTAGGAGCTGGCTTGCCAGCGAAGGCGCCCCCCCACTCAACCATGATGCTGAATGTGGCGCCGTCTTCGCTGGCAAACCAGCTCCTACAGATTGGGGTAAGGTTTTAAAGCGCCATTTCCAGTTCGGTTTCCTGGGCAAAGCGATGGATCTCGCGCTGCCCGGAGGCCGTCACCTGCAAGGCTCGGGAATCGTTGGGCAGGCTCAACCACCCCGACTGCATGAACAGCTGCAACAATGCCGCGCCCAGCGAGCCGCCCATGTGCGGGCGTCTTTCGCTCCAGTCAGGGCATGCGCAGGCAACCCTGCCGTTGTGATGGGCCAGCGCCTGGATGAACACTCCCCGTGCCGCCAACCCCGTCGCGCCCTTGAGCGTGACCGTGACCCGCTGATCAAACTGTTCGATCCAGCCTGCCTCCAGCAGTCGCTGATACAGATCGGCGGACAGGGTGCCCCCCAAGTGATCGTCGCACAGTCGGGCACTCAGCAATGACGAACGCACCGCCCGGGGTTTGACGAGAGGCGCATTGCGCTTGAATACGTCCGGAATACCCTGGGGTGCGCTGGCGAAGGTCGCGCTGGCCAGTGCTTCGATTGCCGCCCCGACCTCGGGCGCGGCCAGACGGAAGAAGCGTTTGCGGCCGCGGCTTTCAACCTTGAGCAGACCTCCAGCGGACAAACGTCCCAGGTGTGCACTGGCCGAAGACGGTGACAGGCCAGCCAGCAATGCCAACTCTTCGGTTGCTCGCGCCGAACCATCCATCAAGGCCCACATCATTGCGCTGCGCTTTGGGTCAGCCAGCAATGTGGCGATCTGGCTGATGCAAGGTGCATGTTCCATGTATTCACTCCCTGTTGAATCGTTTCGTTTACTGCCCAGAAACATCTTGACCAGTAATGTGTCGTCGGCCAATCCGTGGAGACTGTCATAAACCCGGCGACGCCTTGCTCACTCATTTGCGCTGCCTGGCCGACGCTGCGAAGGCCAGAAGGATGACCGTGCAGCCGGACCGACTCGAACGTGGACCCGCCATTGGGGGATCGACGCTACCTACATGATGAGGGCGCTAGTATATGCGGGTTGGTCGCGGGATCCTGTCCTCCGCCCGGCATAGGTGGTGATCGTTCCTGAGAGAAATTTCTCTTTTTTCGTGCGACTAATGATCGATATCCGAAAAACCTGGAAATTGACTGCTCAAAAGTTCACTTCGGCTGACAAGCATTTCACGCAAGAGATTCACCGGCTTACTCAATTGCGCGCGATGGGCGCACAACAGATTCAGCGGTGCGCGCTCACAGAGCAGCTCCGGCATCAGCACCTTCAAGCGACCGGCCAGTACGTCGGCGGCGACATCCAGCCAGGACTTGTACGCGATCCCGGCACCTGCCACGGCCCAAAGGCGCACGACATCGGCATCGTCACTGAAGCGATCACCGCTGACGGTCAGGCTGACTTCACGTTTGCCGTCGTGAAAACTCCAGTGGTCGTGGACCCGGCTGCCGAGCATGTACAACAGGCAATTGTGCTGTGCCAGTTGCTCCAGATGCCGCGGCTCGCCATGCCGAGCCAGATAGCCGGGAGCGGCGCACAACACCCGGCGGTTCTGCGGGGCGATGGGCAGCGCTACCAGGCTGGAGTCCTCCGGTTCACCGTAGCGCAGGGCAATGTCTACCGGTTGGCGAAACAGATCGGCGATGCGGTCCCCCAGCAGCAGGCGCACGGTCAGTTTCGGATGTTCGCGTTGAAACTCATCGAGCCAGGGCAGCAGCAGGTTGCGGCCAAAGTCCGATGGCGCCGACAGTTGCAGAACCCCGCTGACCTGATCCTGACCACTGGCCAGCAATCGCCGGCCCTCGTCTAGATTGCTCAGGGCCGCGCGGGCATATTCGAGAAAGCCCTCGCCTTCGGCGGTCAAGCGCAGGCTGCGGGTCGAACGGGCCAATAAACGGGCACCGAGTTGCTGTTCGATGCGCTTGAGCGCCGCACTGGCCACGGCTGCCGACATGTCCATGCCCCGCGCGGCGGCGGACAGACTGCCCAGGTCCGCCGCCCGGACAAACAACTGCAAGTCATCGAAACGCAGCATCAAGAGCACCGATTATCAAAAAAATATTGAAAGAGACTGCTCTTTTAGCCGGTTTTATCTTCGAGAGAAATAGCCAATCATCTGCCCCATCGAATCTCTTCTCTATTAGTGTTCAGGAGCCGCCCATGAAAGCCATTGCCTACTACGCCTCTTTGCCGATCAGTGACGACAAAGCTCTGCAAGACATCGAATTGCCGGACCCGGTTGCCGGTCCCCGCGACTTGCTGGTAGAAGTCAAAGCCATCTCGGTCAACCCGGTGGACACCAAGGTGCGCCAGAACGTCCAGCCCGAAGGTGGCGCGGCCAAGGTGTTGGGTTGGGATGTGGCCGGTGTGGTCAAGGCGGTGGGCAGTGAGGTCACGCTGTTCCAGGCCGGCGACAAGGTGTATTACGCCGGCTCCATCGCGCGTGCGGGCGGCAACAGCGAGTTGCATGTGGTGGACGAGCGCATCGTCGGCCACATGCCAAAGACCCTTGGTTTCGCCGAGGCCGCGGCCCTGCCACTCACCGCGATCACGGCGTGGGAACTGTTGTTCGAGCGCCTGCAAGTGCGCGAAGGCAAAACCGACGAAGGCCAGAGCCTGTTGATCGTCGGCGCGGCGGGTGGCGTGGGCTCGATGCTTACGCAGCTCGCTCATCAACTGACGGCCCTGAAAGTCATCGGCAGCGCTTCGCGTGCGCAGACCCAAAGCTGGGTGAAAGAGCTGGGCGCCGATCTGGTGATCGACCATAGCCAGCCACTGAGCGAAGCACTCAAGCATGCCGGTGTGGATCAGGTCACCCATGTCGCCAGCCTGACCCAGACCGATCAGCACCTGGACCAACTGGTCGAGGCATTGGCGCCCCAAGGCAAGCTGGCGCTGATCGATGACCCCAAGTCGCTGGACGTGACCAAGCTCAAGCGCAAGAGCCTGTCACTGCACTGGGAGTTCATGTACACCCGTTCGCTGTTTGAAACCGCGGACATGATCGAGCAGCACAACCTGCTCAATCGCGTCGCCTGGCTGATCGATGCCGGGACCCTGAAAACCACGGTGGGCGGACACTTCGGCACGATCAATGCAGCCAATTTGCGCCGTGCCCATGCCCTGCTGGAGAGTGGCAAAGCCAAGGGCAAGATTGTGCTGGAAGGGTTCTGAGGCGCTGAAAAAAACCATCGCTGATTTCATCGCCTTCTGCGTTTTTTCGTCTGCGACCGGGACGTCCCGGTCGCAGACGCCCCCTGTGGGCGCCATCAAAAAGCCGTGTTTTTTTTAGTTACAAACCGTCAGTCCGACAGTTGACCCTTGTCACAATGGTGCTCGTATTCAGGACTACAATCGAATCTCCTGCGAGGCAGCCTTTTACGAGACATCTTTTACGAGACATCCTTTACGAGAGGAGTTCAGCTATGAAGATCCTGATAAAAGAACTGGCAAAGTCCCAGTGGCAAGTTCGCTTAGACCAACATGCTGTGACGTTCCGCAGCGAAGCAGAAGCTCGCGCTTTCACCCGTACTCTTGAAGCCCGCATCCAGGCCCCTCACCCCATTCCCGTCCTCCACCCGCAGCGTGCAGCCGGCTGACTCCGGCCTCAAACCTGGGCTTGCGCCAGCGCCCGGGCATTTTGCAAGCGCCGGGTGAGCATCGCCGCGCTCACCACCAGAATTCCACACAGGCTGATGACCATGGCCATCGGCACGGCGCTACCGTCGTGCAGCACGCCCACCAGCGCAGAGGCACCGGCAGCCACGCTGAATTGCAGGCAGCCGAGCAGCGCCGACGCGCTGCCGGCCCGTCCGCCCTGCCCGCTCATCGCGCAGGCCGCGGCGTTGGGACTGATGCAACCGAGGCTGGCGATACAGATGAACAATGGAATCAGTAGCGGCCACAGGTGTGCCGGGTGCAGGGAGCTGACAGCGAGCAGGGTCAAGCCGGCCGCCAGATAAACCCACACCGCGCGCGCCAGCAAGAACATCGGGCCACGTTTGGCCAGTAACCGCGCATTGACCTGCGCCACCAGAATGAAACCCGCCGCATTGGTGCCGAACAGCCAGCCGAAATGCTCGGCTGGAACGCCGTAGAGCTTGATGATGATGAAGGGTGAACCGGCGATGTAGGCAAACATCCCGGCGATGGCGATACCGCCGGTCAAGGCATGGCCGAGGAACACCGGGTCGGCCAGCAACCGCCCGTACTGGCGCAGCGCACCCGACAGCGGCTGGCGCGGTATGTGGGCCGGCAAGCTTTCCGGCAATCCCGTCGCAACCGCGAGCCCCGCCAGCGCACTGAAAGCGGTCAAGGCCAGGAAGATCGACTGCCAGCCTGTCGTGTTGACCAGCAACCCACCCAGCAACGGCGCGAGGATCGGCGCCAGCCCCATCACCAGCATCAACTGCGAAAAGACTTTCGCCGAACCCACCGCATCACACTTGTCGCTGACCACCGCCCGGGAAATCACCATCCCCGCGCAGCCGCCCAACGCCTGGACGAAACGCGCGCCGATCAGCCATTCCAGATTCGGCGCATAGGCGCACGCCACGGAGGCAACGGTGAACAGGCCGACACCGGTGAGCAACGGAATGCGCCGCCCGAAACGATCCGCCACCGGACCATAGGCCAACTGACCGATGGACAAGCCGAGGAAGTACGCCGCCAACGTCATCTGAACGTGATTTTCGTCGGTCCCGAAAGCCAGGGCCATGGCCGGGAAGGCTGGCAGATAGAAGTCGATTGCCAGCGGACCGAAAGCGCTCAAGGCGCCGAGAATCAGAATGGTACGAAAGTTCATCAGGCATCCAGTGGGGGCAGGAGTCGGCAGCCCGACAGTCTAGCTGCGCATGGACGCCTTGAACATTCCAGTAGCTCGCTAACTATCAAATTCAGGCCAGTTTGACGCCGTAGCCCTCTTCGCTTATCGCCGCGATCACTTGCTCGGCGGTCAGCGCACTTTCGATACCGACCTCCCTGGCCGCCAGATCAACCCGCACACTGGCCGCCGGGTCTTTGGCCTGGACCGCCTGAGTGATGGCCTTGACGCAGTGACCACAAGACATACCTTCAACGTTGAACACTTGCATGGGATGACTCCTTTTCCGAGGTTGAACCCAGTTTTGAGCCTGCCACCATGGCAAGGTCAAGTTCTGAAGCTAGCTGCCGGGCTGGCAATCGGCGCGACGCTCGGCCAAGCTGCGTCCATCAATGACTCGAACTCAGGAGATTCAGCCATGCGCTGGTCAGTTTTCAGCCTGTTTGGTTTTCTCAGCCTTTTCGCCGCCGTGCCTTCGGCCAATGCTGCCGGTCAGGATTATGGCGTGCTGATCATTTCCCGCGAGCGCCTGGAAGTCGCGACCAGTTGCGAAATCGGTGTGTACATCCAGGATCAATTGGCGGCGCGGCTGTTTCAGGAACAGAGCACCTCGTTCAACCTGCCGCCGGGCATCGTCTCGCTGCGCCTCAAACTGCTGCCGGGCCAGGTGCCGGGTTGCACTCCGGGCATGCTCGCGCCGGGTTCACAGGATATCCAGCTCAAGGCCGGGGATGTGCTCAAGTACCGGATCGCGATGACGCAGGAAGGGATGTACCTCAAGCGCGCCGGTCTCGGCTACTGACACCCATCCCCCCTGTGGGAGCGAGCTTGCTCGCGATTGGGCCGGCACATCCAACATCCACATCGTCTGACACACCGCCATCGCGAGCAAGCTCGCTCCCACAAGGGATCGCGGCCAGGCACAGATCCCGGGGGACTCCCAAATCAGATTGGCACTTGACCTTGCCAGCATGGCAAGGTTGATCCTGTGGTCATCTACTACAGGGAGTGCGACCGATGTCCGAATCCACCACGTTCGACCTGCCGATTGCCGGCATGACCTGCGCCAGTTGCGCCGGGCGTGTCGAGCGCGCCTTGAGTAAAGTCATTGGCGCCAGTACCGTCAGCGTCAACCTCGCCACTGAACAGGCGCGGGTGCAGGCACCCAGCGACAGCTTGCCTGCCTTGATGGATGCCGTAGCCAAGGCCGGCTACAGCGTGCCGCAGCACAACCTGGAACTGAGCATCGACGGCATGACCTGCGCGTCTTGCGTCGGCCGGGTCGAGCGCGCGCTGGGCAAGGTTGCGGGAGTAAAAAGCGTCAGCGTTAACCTGGCCAACGAACGTGCCCACCTTGAACTGCTCGGCCAGATCGATCCGCAAACCTTGATCGCGGCCGTGACCAAGGCCGGTTACGCCGCCAGCGTATGGGAAGCCGAACACCCGCCAAGCGACAATCAGCAACAGCGCCTGCATCGCGAACGCCAGGCCTTGATCATCGCCATCGCCCTCGCCTTGCCGCTGGTATTGCCAATGTTGCTACAGCCATTCGGCGTGCACTGGATGCTCCCGGCCTGGGCGCAATTCGCCCTGGCCACGCCCGTGCAATTCATCTTCGGCGCACGGTTTTACGTCGCCGCGTGGAAAGCCGTGCGCGCAGGGGCTGGCAACATGGACCTGCTGGTCGCCCTGGGCACCAGCGCCGGTTATGGCTTGAGCGTGTACGAATGGGCCACCGCCGCCGGACACATGCCGCATCTGTATTTCGAAGCCTCGGCGGTGGTGATCGCCTTGGTATTGCTGGGCAAGTACCTGGAAAGCCTCGCCAAGCGCCAGACCGCCAGCGCCATCCGCGCCCTCGAAGCCTTGCGCCCGGAACGGGCGATTCGGGCGCTCGATGGCCACGAGCAAGACGTCGCCATCAGCGCCCTGCGCCTCAATGATCTGGTGATGGTCAAACCCGGTGAACGCTTCCCGGTAGACGGCGAAGTGATTGAAGGCCAGAGCCACGCCGACGAAGCGCTGATCAGTGGCGAGAGCCTGCCGGTGCCCAAGCAGCCCGGCGACAAAGTCACCGGTGGCGCGATCAACGGTGAAGGCCGGTTGCTGGTGCGTACCCAGGCCCTCGGTGCGGAAACCGTGCTGGCGCGGATCATCCGTCTGGTGGAAGACGCCCAGGCCGCAAAAGCGCCGATCCAGAAACTGGTGGATAAAGTCAGTCAGATTTTCGTCCCGGTGGTCCTGCTGCTGGCCTTGGCGACTCTGATCGGCTGGTGGCTGTACGGTGCGCCACTGGAAACCGCACTGATCAATGCCGTTGCGGTGTTGGTGATCGCCTGCCCTTGCGCATTGGGCCTGGCCACGCCGACGGCGATCATGGCCGGCACTGGCGTCGCGGCGCGTTACGGGATTCTGATCAAGGATGTCGAGGCGCTGGAGCGTGCCCATGAAGTCAGTTCGGTGGTGTTCGACAAGACCGGCACCCTGACCTCGGGCACCCCGCGCATCGCCCACTTGAGCGCTATCGACGGTGACGAAGCCACCTTGCTGCAATGGGCCGGTGCCTTGCAGCGCGGCAGTGAGCATCCGCTGGCCAGGGCGGTGCTGGATGCGTGCAACGATCGCGGCTTGACCGTGGCCGATGTCAGCGACAGCCAGTCCCTGACCGGGCGCGGCATCGCCGGCAGCCTCGATGGTCGTCGTTTGGCGCTGGGCAATCGGCGTCTGCTGGAAGAAAGCGGTTTGAGCGCCGGTCCCTTGGCCGACTCTGCCATCGCGTGGGAAACCGAAGGCCGGACGCTGTCCTGGCTGATCGAGCAAAGCCCCGCGCCGACTGTGCTGGGCCTGTTCGCCTTCGGTGACACCCTCAAGCCCGGTGCGCTGCAAGCGGTGCAGCAACTGAATGCACGGCACATCAGCAGTCACCTGCTAACCGGCGACAACCGTGGCAGTGCCAAAGTAGTCGCCGAGGTGCTGGGCATCACCGACGTGCACGCCGAAGTACTGCCGGCGGACAAAGCCGCCACAGTCGCGGCGCTGAAGAAAAGCGGTGTGGTGGCGATGGTCGGCGACGGTATCAACGACGCCCCGGCACTCGCCACCGCCGACATCGGCATCGCCATGGGTGGCGGCACCGACGTCGCCATGCACGCGGCCGGCATCACCCTGATGCGCGGCGATCCACGGCTGGTGCCGGCAGCACTGGAGATCAGCCGCAAGACCTACGCCAAGATTCGCCAGAACCTGTTCTGGGCGTTCGTCTATAACCTGATCGGCATTCCATTGGCGGCATTCGGCTTCCTCAATCCGGTGCTGGCCGGTGCGGCCATGGCGTTGTCGAGCGTCAGCGTGGTGAGCAATGCGCTACTGTTGAAAACCTGGAAACCCAAGGACCTGGAGGACAACCGATGAACATCGGCCAAGCGGCCCGCCACAGCGGCCTGAGCGCAAAGATGATCCGTTATTACGAATCCATCGGCCTGCTCAAGGCGGCCCATCGCACCGACAGCGGTTATCGGGTGTACGGCGATGACGACCTGCACACGCTGGCGTTCATCAAGCGCTCGCGGGACCTGGGGTTTTCTCTGGAAGAAGTCGGCAAGTTGCTGACCCTCTGGCAAGACCGCCAGCGCGCCAGCGCCGATGTGAAAGCGTTGGCCCGCCAGCACATCGATGAGTTGAACCAGAAGATCCGCGAGCTGGGTCAGTTGCGCGACACCTTGCAGGACCTGGTTGAGCACTGTCAGGGCGATCATCGGCCGGATTGCCCGATTCTTAAGAATCTTGAGTCGGGGTGTTGTGCCACTACGGCCCCATCGTGATAGCAGGACACCGCAAAAACCTGTGGGAGCGAGCTTGCTCGCGATAGCGGTGTACCTGACACATCAATGCTGGATGTGCCGACGTCATCGCGAGCAAGCTCGCTCCCACAGGTATTGTGTCTGTCACATTGAATCTGTAACCCACAAAAAACCCGGCCGAAGCCGGGTTTTTCTTTATCCGATCACTGCATCCACGGTGGAGGCGGCTCTTCGGTCTTGCCCGGCGGCGCATCGTCCGCCGCGCGTACGGCTTGCTTGCGCTCTTCATCCAGGCGCGCGGCCTCGATCTCGCGCATGATTCCGCCCACGTCGGCCAGCTCTTCCGTGTCGGCGAACTCGCCGGTCAGGACACTGGCCGGGTGCAAGGTGCCAGCTTCGTACAAGGCCCACATTTCCTTGGCGTACTTGGTCTTCTTCAACTCCGGCGCAAACCGCCCGAAGTAGGACGCCATGTTGCCCACATCGCGCTCCAGCATGCTGAACGCGTGGTTGTTGCCCGCCGCGTCCACTGCTTGCGGCAGGTCGATGATCACCGGGCCGGTCGGCGTCAGCAGCACGTTGAATTCGGACAGGTCGCCATGCACCAGGCCGGTACACAGCATCAGCACGATCTGGGAAATCAGAAACGCGTGATACTCGCGGGCCTGGTCCGGCTCCAGCACCACATCGTTCAGACGCGGCGCGGCATCGCCGTATTCGTCGGCCACCAGCTCCATCAGCAGTACGCCTTCGAGGAAGTCGTACGGCTTGGGCACCCGCACACCGGCATTGGCCAGGCGGAACAGCGCCGCCACTTCGGCGTTCTGCCAAGCGTCTTCGGTTTCCTTGCGGCCAAACTTCGAGCCCTTGGCCATCGCACGGGCCTGACGGCTGTTGCGCACCTTGCGGCCTTCCTGGTATTCGGCCGCCTGACGGAAACTGCGTTTATTCGCCTCCTTGTAGACCTTCGCGCAACGTAACTGGTTACCGCAGCGCACCACATAAACAGCTGCTTCTTTACCACTCATGAGTGGGCGCAGCACCTCGTCGACCAGACCGTCCTCGATCAGGGGTTCAATGCGTTTTGGAGTCTTCATCAGCTTTTATTGTGGGTCCTTTATTACCAAACACGCGAAAGTCATTCGTTATACGGCAATCCACCCACGGGGGGGAGGGGTTACCGACTTATGAGTATTGCACAAGCGCACAATGTGCCGATTCCATCAGGAAAAACCGACGACCGTCACGGCTCGCTCCAGATCATAGCCGAGCCTGCGTCACTTGTTGTGCAAGGGTATTGAGGGCAATAGCGACAGGAGCTGACATCACAACTCACACCTTCCGTAGGATTTTTCCCATCGGGCCTCAATTTCCTCCGACTACAGCCGAAGTCCTTAGTGACAAAGTGATTTGTCCGACAATCGCGCCCCCAATAATGGCGATGCCGCACTCAAGGACCCGGGTTGACCAAGAACGTTTACGCCTGCCAATAAACCGCGAGTCATCTGCACTGCGTGGGCCTATAAGAAAATCTGGAGCGCGGATGAACATCAAACAGAAGTTGACCTGGGCGTTTGCAATCATCGCCTGCCTGCCCGTGGTGCTGGTCGCCACCCTCGTTGTGCTGAACCTGCGCAGTGATGCCAGGGACGAATTCGTCGACGGCAGTGCCCGCGAGATTCGTCAGGTCAGCAACGCCATGCAATTGTTCTTTGACGGCATCAGCCAGAACGTCGATTACCTGGCCAGGCAGCCGCTGATCCGAAACTCCGACGACAGCCTCAAGACTTACATGGCCGCCAACGCCGAGAGCGTCCCTCAGGGCGAGGCGGACAAGAAAGTCTTCACCCTGCTCCAGGACTTGGGCAACAGCCACCCGGCCTACGCCTACGCCATCCTCGGCACGGCGGCGGGCGGCTACGTGTCGTGGCCGGATGATCCGAAGTTGAACAATTACGACCCGCGCCAGCGCCCCTGGTACAAGGCGGCCCAGGCCAAACCGGGCAAGCCGTTGCGCACCGAGGCCTATTACTGGGCCCAGGACGACGCGACCTACGTCAGCACCGTGCGCACCATCGACAACAAACTGGGCACCAACGGCGGTGTGGTCAGCATCGACGTGACGCTCAAGCAGCTCACCGAAATCGTCAAGCAGATCAAGCTCGGTGAAACCGGCTACCTGATGCTGCTGGAAAACACCGGCATGGTCCTGGTGGATCCGAAACAACCGGAACACAACTTCAAACCGCTGAACAGCCTTGGCGACGGCTACGCGCAACTGGCCAAGGCCGGCAAGGGCCTGGTGGAAGTGGAGCTGAACGGCGAGCACTACATGGCCAACGTCTGGCCATCGGAGCAACTAGGCTGGACCTTCATCGGCCTGATCAAACAGGACGACGTGATGAGCTCCGCGACCCAGTTGACCTGGTTGATCGCCATCATCGCCGCCGTCCTGGCCGTCATCTTCGCCATCGTCGGCGCCAGTTTTGCCAGCCTCATCGTGCGCCCGATCCGCAGCGTGGCCAGCGGCCTGGAAGGCATCGCCCAGGGCGAAGGCGACCTGACCCAGAACCTGCAAATCCGTGGCAACGATGAAACCGCGCAACTGGCCAACTGGTTCAACCAGTTCCTGACCGCGATTCGCAACCTGATCCAGAACATCGGCGGCGCGGCGAGCAAGATCCTCGCCACGTCCAAGAGTTCGACCCAGGTCTCCAGCGACATGGCCGAGGCCGCCGGACGCCAGCGTGAAGCGGTGGACATGGTCTCCACGGCGTTCCACGAAATGGTCGCCACCGCCAACGAAGTCGCGCGCTCTTGCAGCCAGGCGGCGGAGTCTGCCGACAGTGGCCAGCGCCAGGCGCGCGAAGGTCAGCAGCAGATCGATGCGGCGGTGAACAGCGTTGATCGCCTGAGCCAGGAAATCGAACAGTCGGCCCAGTCGATGCAACAGCTCGAACGCGACAGCAACGACATCCAGTCGATCCTGGGGACCATCCGCTCGATCGCTGAACAGACCAACCTGCTGGCGCTGAACGCCGCGATCGAAGCGGCCCGTGCCGGTGAACAGGGGCGCGGCTTTGCCGTGGTGGCTGACGAAGTGCGAGCCCTGGCCAAGCGCACGGCCGACTCCACGGCGGAAATCGACGGGCTGCTGGGCAATCTGGCCAAACGCACCAGCCAGGTGACCCAGCAGATGCACGCCAGCCTGGAAGTGTCCCAGCAATCGGTGACGCGCATCGGCGAGGCGCGCAACAGCTTCGGGCAGATTCGTGAGTCGGTGGACGTGATCCGCGACATGAACACCCAGATCGCCACGGCGGCGGAACAACAGCATCAAGTGGCCGAAGACATCAACCGGCACATCAGCCAGATCCATGGCGATGCGCAGTTGGTGGCAGAACTGGCCAACTCGGCGCGCCTGGATTCCCAGAGCCTGGCCGGGTTGTCGAATGAGCTGGACGGGTTGGTGCGCAGGTTCCGTACCTGATCCCTATTGTCGGGTGGCCGCTTCGCGGCCATTCGCTGGCAAGCCAGCTCCTACACGTGTTGCGCAGCGGCCCAACCTGTAGGAGCTGGCTTGCCAGCGAAGGCGATCTCACGGTCGAAACAGAAACAACGGCATTCTTGTTCAACGTTCGAGAATGGCAGTCACCCCCTGCCCGCCCGCCGCGCAGATCGAAATCAGTCCCCGTCCCTTGCCCGCCGCATCCAGCAACTTCGCCAGGTTGGCGACGATGCGCCCGCCGGTGGCGGCAAACGGGTGCCCCGCCGCCAGGGAACTGCCTTTGACGTTGAGTCGGCAGCGGTCAATCGAGCCCAATGGCGCATCGAGGCCGAGACGGGTTTTGCAATACTGCGGATCTTCCCAGGCCTTCAATGTGCACAGCACTTGCGCGGCGAAGGCTTCGTGGATTTCGTAGTAGTCGAAATCCTGCAAGGTCAGGCCATTGCGCGCTAGCAAACGTGGCACGGCGTAGACCGGCGCCATCAACAACCCTTCGGCACCGTTGACGAAATCCACCGCCGCCGCTTCGCCGTCGCGCCAGTAGGCAAGAATCGGTAACCCGCGTGCCTTGGCCCATTCCTCACTGCCCAGCAGCACCAGTGACGCGCCATCGGTCAGCGGCGTGGAGTTGCCTGCGGTCAGGGTGCCCTTGGCGCTTTTCTCATAGGCTGGTTTGAGCGCGGCGAGCTTTTCCAGCGTGGAGTCCGGGCGCAGGTTGTTATCGCGAGTGAGGCCCATAAATGGCGTCATCAGGTCGTTGTGCCAGCCCTCGGCGTAGGACGCGGCCAGTTTCTGATGGCTCTCGAGCGCCAATTGATCCTGTGCCTGGCGAGGGATGTTCCAGGTCTGGGCCATCAGCTCGCAATGCTGGCCCATGGACAACCCGGTGCGCGGCTCGCCATTGCGCGGGAATTCGGGGATCAGATGCTTGGGACGCAACTGCAGGAAGGTTTTCAGTTTGTCGCCGGTGGTTTTCGAGCGGTTGGCTTGCAGGAGGATTTTGCGCAGGCCCTCACTGACACTGATCGGCGCATCCGAGGTGGTGTCCACGCCACCGGCAATGCCGCAGTCGATCTGGCCCAGGGCAATCTTGTTCGCCACCAGCAACGCCGCTTCCAGCCCGGTGCCGCACGCCTGCTGGATGTCATAGGCCGGAGTGGCCGGCGACAGTCGCGAACCGAGTACGCACTCGCGTGTGAGGTTCATGTCCCGCGACAACTTGAGCACGGCCCCGGCGACCACTTCGCCGATGCGTTGGCCGTGCAGGTTGTAACGTTCGATCAGGCCTTCGAGGGCGGCGGTGAGCATCACCTGGTTACTGGCCGTGGCGTAGGGGCCATTGGAGCGGGCGAAGGGAATCCGGTTACCGCCGATAATCGCGACGCGGCGCAGTTGGGTCATGAAATGCTCCTGATGAAATAGCCAAAATTGAAACTACCCCCTGTAGGAGCTGCCGAAGGCTGCGATCTTTTGATCTTGATTCCAAAAAGCCAAGTCAAAAGATCGCAGCCTTCGGCAGCTCCTACAATGACCAAGCGTAGGCCTTATCTCGTGGATCGAACGACTGATAGCCATTCATGGTCCACACTTTGATCCCCAGCATTCGGAGCGTGTTCCATGTCTGACCGCTATATCGACTTCGCCAATTCGTCCATCGGCCATCGCCTGCTCGGCACCCTGGGGCTGCCGGCGCCGACCAGGCTGGAGCGCTGGCAAGCAGGCCGACTGCGGCCCGTGGAAGGTGCGTTGTTGATCGGCGGCGGGCCGTTGGCGGAACACGTCAGCGCCTTCGCCAACCGCCTGACCGACGTGATCTACAGCTACGGCGCCGAGCCTTCGATGGCCACGGCCTGGATTCCCGGCCATGGACCGAAACTCAAGGCTGTGGTGTTCGATGCCAGTGACCTGCTGCACACCGACCAGCTCAAGCAACTGCGCGAGTTCTTCCAGCCGCTGATGAAGAACCTCGAACACTGCGCACACCTGGTGATTCTCGGACGCGATCCGCAAAGCCTGCGCGACCCGTTCGCCGCCAGTGCGCAGCGTGCCCTGGAAGGTTTCAGCCGTTCGCTGGCCAAGGAGTTGCGCAGCGGTGGCACCTTGCAATTGATCTACGTCGGCGAAGGTGCCGAGGCGCAACTGGAAGGCCCGCTGCGGTTTTTCCTCTCACCGAAAAGCGCCTTCGTGTCCGGGCAGGTCATTCGCTTGAATGCGTGCTCAACGCCAGTCACCGACTGGACACGCCCGCTCGCCGGGCGCAAGGCACTGGTCACCGGCGCAGCACGCGGTATCGGTGCCGCCATCGCGGAAACCCTGGCCCGTGATGGTGCCGACGTCATCCTGCTCGACGTGCCCCCGGCCAAAACCGATCTCGAAGCCCTCGCCGCACGCCTCGGTGGGCGCAGCATCACCCTCGACATCTGCGCCGAAGACGCCGCCGCGCAGTTGATCGAACAGTTGCCCGACGGCCTTGACATCGTGGTGCACAACGCCGGCATCACTCGTGACAAAACCCTGGCCAACATGACCCCCGAATACTGGGACGCCGTGCTGGCGGTCAACCTCAATGCGCCGCAAGTGCTGACCAAAGCCCTGCTCGACAGCGGCACCCTGCACGACAACGGCCGGGTGATACTGCTGGCGTCCATCAGCGGCATCGCCGGCAATCGCGGGCAAACCAATTACGCCGCGAGCAAGGCCGGGCTCATTGGCCTGGCGCAAGCCTGGGCGCCACTGCTCCACGAGCGCGGCATCAGCATCAACGCCGTGGCGCCGGGCTTCATCGAAACGCAGATGACCGCGCACATTCCCTTCGGCCTGCGCGAAGCCGGACGGCGCATGAGTTCGCTTGGCCAAGGCGGCTTGCCACAAGACGTCGCCGAAGCCGTGGCCTGGCTCGCGCAACCGGGCACCGGCGCGTTTACCGGGCAAGCGTTGCGCGTGTGTGGGCAAAGCGCTCTGGGGGCTTAAGGATGATCACCGACTGGCACACACTCAACCGCGAACCCAGCTTGCCGGGGTTGTACGCACGAGCGGCGACACGGCGCAAAATCACCGGCACCACCCTGCCCGATTCGGGCTTGCGTTGCTGGGTCGAAGTCGATCCCAAGCGCCTGTCGGCCTATCGTAAGGTCTGTGGTTTCGCCGACAACGGCCTGCTACCGCCGACCTACCCGCACATCCTCGGGTTTGCCTTGCAGATGCAGTTGCTCACGGCCAGGGACTTCCCGTTCCCGCTGCTGGGCCTGATACACCTGAGCAATCGCATTCGTGTACTGCGCCCCATGGGCGGGGTGAATCGGGTGCGCGTCAGCGTGCAAGTGCAGAACCTGCAACCCCACGCCAAAGGCGCGACGTTCGATTTGTTGACCAGCCTCGACGATCAGTTGGGGCCGTTGTGGGAAGCAGAAAGCCGGATGCTCTGTCGCGGCGTCAAACTCGAGGGTGAACCGCTCGAAGAGAACCTGGAATCGAGCCTGGCCCTGAGCGAAGTCGAGCACTGGAGAGCGCCCTCGGACATCGGCCGGCAATACGCCAAGGTGTCCGGCGACTACAACCCGATTCACCTCAGCGCGGCCAGCGCCCGGCTCTTCGGTTTCCCGACCGCCATCGCCCATGGCCTGTGGAACAAGGCGCGCACGCTGGCTGCGCTGGCCGGGCATCTACCTGCAGCGAATGTCGAGATCGCAGTGCAGTTCAAGAAGCCGGTACGGTTACCCGGTGAGGTGACGTTACTGGCCAGTGCGCCGGGACCGAGCGGGGATCTGCAATTGGTGGGTGCCGGGGATCTGGAGCATATGGTCGGGCACTGGCGGCCGGTTGCCTGATCCTGATAAAACCGATGTCTGTGGCGAGGGGGCTTGCTCCCTCGCCACAAAAGCTGCGTGGTCAGTCTTGCGGATCGAGATTATCCAACGCCCGGTTCACCGCCAGCTCACCCAGCATGATCACCTGCGCAATCCCCAGCAGAGTGTTGCGCTGCGAGCCTTCAAGAAACCCCGCGAAATCACTCGCCATCACACTCGCCGACGCCAGTGATTCACAGGCGTGGGCCAGCAGGGTCTCGGTGTCGATGTGCGGGGCAATGACGAACATCGTGCTGGGCTTGTGGGTGACAGGTTGCCTGGGTGGATTGAGGTAGTGGTCGAGGGCGCGGTCGGCGGCTTCGTGGAGTTTGTTTGAGTGGGGGGAATGGTATGGGGAAACGTCGTCGGTTTCGGGGGGATTTGGGGTTGGTTTGATCATCGTTGCACCTCTGGGATGAAATGGAGCCACGTCCAAATTGCCGCGAAGCAATTTGGGGTGGCAGCTGTACGCGGGTTCGCGGACCGATCCCAGAGGCAGCTCGGCATACCCGAAGGTATCCCGCGCACAGTCGCCATGACACAGAACGACAGACACAAGATTGTGTTGTTGTTAGGTGGAGCGATTATGCCTTAGGAATCGAGCCGCGACGCCCGGACGCTGAATTTTCAGCGACTGACAAAGGCTAGAGATCGCGCTTCCGACGGGCAACCTGAAAAACATGTCGGAGGTTTCCTCGGGACTTGAGGAAAACTACACAGGATTGATTGACTGTCAGGACCTCATCGCGAGCAGGCTCGCTCCCACAATTTGACCGAGTACATCTGAAAGAAATTGGTCGGCTGTCAGGCCGCCTTCGCTGGCAAGCCAGCTCCTACAGTTGATCGGCGTACACCCACGCTTCTCACCACTCATCAGGCCGAGCGTTAGCTCGCCTGCAGCTCTTGATCTTGATCCACCCGCCCCCTCGGAAGGCTGAGCG
>NZ_JBFTOU010000044.1:0-32193 GCF_056398125.1 Pseudomonas sp. 05L36
TAAGGGCGGAACCCTAAGTGGCCGTTACCGCAGCAATGAATATGTACACCAGGAAGAAAATGCTCGGCCGTCAGTTGCCATCGCTGGCAAGTCGGATCGCCGCACCGCAGCTTCTACAGGTATCGGTGTTCCCCGGAATTCCGTGAAGAGCCTTTTTTTATGCCCTGATTTAAGGCCTGGCCTCGCTGAAGTTCGGGTCTCGCCCTGTATCAGGGTCTTGCGGTGGCTGATCGGTTTCATCCTCGGTTACATCAGCCTCAGGTTCTGATTCAGGCTCTGACCCGGTACTCACCGGATTTTGCATCTGATCCTGCACCACCTGCTCATCAACACGCGGGTCGAGGCAGGCCACCAGCGGTGAACTCGTCATGTTGTCCGGCATGGCCACGTGATGCAGCGGCGCATCTTCCACCTGATGCAGGTTGGTCACAGCTTTCGGGCGAATCCGCCATACCAGCACCAACGCAAAAAAACTGAAGAAGGCATAGAGCATCTGGCTGCCGAACAGCTTCATCAGCACGCCTGCCACCAGCGGCCCGATACTCGCGCCAACGCCGTAGGTCACCAGCAACATTGCCGTCAGGGATACCCGGCGATCGCCTTCGACATGGTCATTGGAGAACGCCACCGCCAACGGATACAGGCAGAACTGCACCAGCGAACAGACAAAACCGGCGATAAACAGAACCTCCAACGGCACCTGCGGCATGATCGCCAGCGGCAGTGCAGCCAGGGCCAGGCTGAATGCGAAACTGCGGATCAACACGGCCCGATCGTAGCGGTCGGACAACCAGCCCAACGGCCACTGCACCAGCAACCCGGCAAAAATACAGCTACCCATGAACAGGCCGACCTGCTCCGTGGACAATCCTTGCTGCGAGGCATACAGCGGCGCCAGACCGTAGAACGAACCGACGATCAGCCCTGCCCCGAGCACCGTACTCAATGATTGCGGCACACGCTTGATAAAGAACCGTGGCTCCATGGGCGCCGGATGCAAGGGTGCAGGGTGGATCCGCCGGGTCAGAGCCACGGGCACCAGGCACAGGGCGAAACACAGGGCGACCAGCATCAGCAGTTCCAGCCCCAGCGCCGGGTGCATGACCAGAATCAGTTGCCCCATCACCAGGCCCAGGTAAGAGGCGATCATGTAACCGCTGAACACCAACCCGCGCTGCTTGGCTTCGGCCTGTTCGTTCAGCCAGCTCTCGATCACCATGTACTGGCACATCATGCCGAGGCCGACGATCACCCGCAGGAACAGCCAGGCCGGCAGCCAGTCGATCAGGCCATGACCCAACACCGCCGCGCCGACGATTCCGGCACAGGCCGAGTAGGCCCGGATATGCCCGACCCGGGCAATCAACCGGTGACCGATCTTGCCCCCCAGCACCAGGCCGAAGTAGTTGGCGGCCATCAACGCACCGACCCACAGGCTGTCGACATGGTCGGCCGCCAGGCGCAGGCCCAGGTAAGTACTCAACAGGCCTGAACCGATCAACATCATCAGCGAGGCGAAATACAGTGCTCGAAAGGATTTCCAGATTTGGCGCATCGGCGTTCCGAGCGGCTCCTTGCAGTGATAATCGGCTATCGCTAAACGATAGCCGGATGTCGACGGATCGTCAGGCCTGGGCTGCTAAAACACGCCGTTCCCAGGGAGTAATTTCATTATGGAAACTGCTCAGCTCCAGGGTCTTCGAAGCGATGTAGCCTTCGATGAATTCCACGCCGAACAGTTCCTTGGCCAACTGGCTACGTTTCAGACGCTCCAGTGCCGCATGCAAGGTACAGGGCAACGAAAGATTGTCTGGCACTTCGAACTCACCCTGGATCGGCGCGCTCGGCTCTAACGCGTTCTCGATGCCATGCAACCCCGCCGCCAGGCTTGCGGCAATCGCCAGATACGGATTGGCATCAGCGCCCGGCAAGCGGTTCTCGACCCGGCGGGCCACCGGCAAACTGGCCGGTATGCGCAAGCCGGCTGCCCGGTTGTCATAGGACCAGCAGGCATTATTCGGTGAGGCGTAAGGGTGGCACAAGCGCTGATAGGAGTTCACGTTCGGCGCAAACAACGCAGTGAAGTCGGCCATGCACACTTGCTGTCCGGCAATGAAGTGACGGAAGGTTGCCGTCTCCCGCCCCGCCTTGTCACTGAACACGTTTTGCCCCGAATCGATCTCGACGACACTCTGGTGAATATGCATCGAACTGCCCGGCGTATGCGCCAGCGGCTTGGCCATGCACACCACGCTCAGGCCGTGCTTGAGGGCAACTTCCTTGAGCAAGTGCTTGAACAGGAACGTCTGGTCGGCCAGCAGCAATGGATCGCCATGCAGCAGATTGATCTCGAACTGGCTGACGCCCATTTCGTGCATGAACGTATCGCGGGGCAGCCCCAACGCAGCCATACATTCGTAGACTTCATTGAAGAAGGGGCGCAGCCCATTGTTGGAGCTGACGCTGAACGCCGACTGACCATCCTCGCGACGACCATCCAGCCCCAGCGGTGGCTGGAACGACTGAGTCGGGTCGGTGTTAGGCGCAAAAACGAAGAACTCAAGCTCGGTCGCCACCACGGGCGCCAGGCCGCGGGCCGCGTAACGGGCAATCACGGCCTTGAGCTGACCACGGGTCGACAGGCTGGAGCTGGTGGTGGTGCCCAGTTCATTCGCGTCGCAAATGGCGAAGCCCCGCGGTGGATGGCTCCAGGGCAAGCGGTGGATTTGTGCTGGGTCCGGGATCAGCGCCAGGTCGCCATCATCGCTGCCGTAAAAACGCGCCGGCGGGTATCCGCCCATGATGCATTGCAACAGCACGCCCCGCGCCATCTGCAAACGTCGACCGTCGAGAAACCCCTCGCAGGTCATCACTTTGCCCCGTGGAACGCCATTCAAATCCGGCGTGACACACTCAACTTCATCAATGCCGGTCAATCGCTGCGCGAGTGAACTCAGGCCAACGGTGGTCATGACGCAATCCTTGTTATTGTGCGGGCCGCGAACGGCGACCGTACAAAATAGGCTCCGCGTGTTCGGAATTTCAAGCAGCGTCGATAAATATGCTGCCAGTCAGGGCAGGTAAAGGCGGAACACCCCACCGCCCAACGGACCACCATTGCCGATTTCGGTGCGTCCGCCGACACCGTTGCGCTGATGCAACGCGGCAATTCGTCCGGCAAAGTACAGGCCCAACCCGGTGCTGCCGGTGCTTTGATTGATGCCCTGCACGTAATCGGCCTGGTGCTCGATCATCTGCGCCGGATACCCCTGGCCATCGTCATTGATGGTCAACACCAGTTGCCCGGCTTCGTCGCTGACGCTGATCAAAACGGCATGCCGCGCAAAGCGAATGGCATTGTTGATGCAGTTGGCCAATACCGACGCGATCAACTCACGGTCGAAGAAACCCAGCGGGCTCAGCGGGTCCACTTCATAGGTGGCCATGATGCCGCGGCTGGCGAACACTTCCTGATGGCAAGCCAATTGCGCTTCGATGAAGTCGTCCAGCTCATGGTAGGCCGGCCGCAACGGCATCTGGTTGACGCCGAGCTTGTACAGCCCCAGCAACTGCACCAGCATGCCATTGAGGTGGGCAAACTCGAAGTCGATCACGCCCTGCTCCGGCGTCTGCCGCGCCGCCTGCGGCAATCGCGCCAGCCAGTGGCTGTGGGCCTGCATCAGCATGGCCAGCGAGTTCTTCATATCGTGCACGGTAGAGGCGATCACCGTGGAAAAATCCAGTGCCTGTTGGTTGTCGTTCATTGGCCAAACGCCTTGCTTTTCAGCTTCTGGTAACGCGGATAACGCGCGTCGGAGTCGGGCATCAGGCCGACCATTTTCAGGCAGGTCCGGCATTCTTCCAGCTCCGCCGAAGGAACGCCGGTATCGGTGCCGTGCAACAACGACTGCGCCAGGTTCAGGGCGATACTGATGTTCTTCGGCTGCATCGCCAGGGCTTTGCGGAACACCGCTCGCGCCTCCACCAGATTGCCGGTCTTGTACACGCGCACGCCCTGACGGTTGAGTTCAGCGGCGGCGTTGCCGGAGTTGAGGATGCTCGGGTCGTCGGTCTGCTTGGCGATGTCCTTCATGACCACAGGATCGTCGCCGTAGATTTCCACGCAGTTTTTCAGCATCGCGGTACCGGCCTCGGTCTGCCCGAGCATCTTCAGCTGCTTGGCCACCAGCAACGCCGCTTCGGCGCTCATGAATTGCTCCATGCCATCCAGACGCAACAAGGCTTGCTCGGTGAGCTTGTCAGCCGTCTCGGCATCGTTGAGCAACAGGCTGGTGGCCTTCATCAGGCGCGCGCGGATTTGCAGGCCCGGATCGGAAGGGTTTTCCTTGGCCACGGCGCTCAACGTGGTGTTGATTTCCAGACGGGTCCGCGTGTCCAGGCCCCTTTCGCTGCCCTTGCTGATCAAGGCGTGGGCCAGGCCAAGATTGCTTTCGGCATCCTTGAACCGTGACTGCGCACCCTGGCTCACAGCCTGGCGATAGGCCTTGGCCGCCGTGTCGAAATCCTCGTTGGTCATCGCCAGCTTGCCCAGCAACGCCTGGCGGCGAACCGCCAGCGGCGACAGGCGAATCGCTTCCTCCAGAACACGCTGTGCACCCTTGGTATCGCCTTCGGCGACCAGCACGTCCGCCATGCCGTCATACAGCGACGGCATCATCGGGAAGACTTTCAGGGCTTTTTCGTAAATGCCTTTGGCCTGCGCGACCTGACCGCGCTTGAACAACAACTTGCCCAACCCGGCAAACGCCCATGGCAATGGGCGGTCGGCGATAATGCCGTCGTACAGGCGCTCCAGCGCTTCGTTCTGATTGAGGTCGCGCAGGGCATCGGCGCGATAGCGCAGGCACAGTGGCGAATAGCGGATGTCTTGCTTGCACAGGGCGATGCAGGCGTTGAGCACTTCCATCGGCTTGCCGCGATCAAGGGCCTGCAGGATCGGCTTGAGCAGGGTCTTGCGCTGCTCCAGGCGCTCCAGGCGCTGGGCCAGGCTGGATCGGTTGAACGGCTTGGTCAGGTAGGCATCGGGCTCGTGCTCCAGCGCACTGAGCACCATGGCCTGGCTGGTTTCGGCGGTGACCATGACGAACACTGCTTCATGGCTGATCAGCTTTTCTTCCATCAGGTCTTCGAGCACCTGTTGGCCGTTTTTCTTGCCGTCACCCAGGTGAAAGTCCTGCAGGATGAAGTCGTATTGCTTCTGCGAGCACATTTTCAGCGCCTGCTCGCCGGTATCGGCAGTGTCCACTTCCTTGACGCCCAGTTCGCGCAGCATCGACCTGACCGAACTGCGGAAGTCCGAGAAATCATCGACGATCAGAAAACGCTTTTGGTGATACGACAGCATCGAAGATTTCCAGGCAATTTAAGAAGAAGAACCCAAAGGCAAATACACGGACGGACTCAACTTCGCAGCCCTTGTTTTGGCGCGCAGATGATAACGGGTGGCACTAGGCTATCAAACACCTTCGCATAGACAATGAGCCCCCATGCCGACCGGAAGAGACGAACAAGTCCCTGACAGCCCGGGTTATCGGCCAGCAACAGCGTTCCCTTGAGAACCTTCCCCAACGCTCACCCTGAATAGGTGAAGGCGTTACTGAGAACGAGACATCGCGCACAAAAAAGCCCCGCCGGAATCAATCTTCCGGCGGGGCTTTTCTGGACAGCAAAGTGCTGATAAATGATGGTGTTCCAGGGCAGGTTCGAACTGCCAACCGTCCCCTTAGGAGGGTCAAATTAGAAGCGGCTCCACTTGAGACAACCCAGCAATTACGGGGATGCGTCAAACAGAGAAGCACCACAAACCCAACGCTCGAGTAAAGGGTGACTACGATCACGGCTGAAGCGGTCTACCATCCTCGCCTAATGGCCGAAAATAACCTTTAATGCGCCTAGAATTGCGTACACAAAGCTGGATGTGTGTCTTCTGACGGAACAGTGTTCCAGGAAAGAGCTCATCTCCTTCCCAGAATGGGGCTCGGACTGAGTCAAACGGATCCAACTGACCCTCCTCACGCAACCCATGCAGAGTCTCGAAGACCGCGCAATCGAGATGCCGCTTGAGCAAGTCCAGATCGCCCATGAAGCCCGGTTCATTGATCGGCATAGCGGTTTGAGCATCTGCCGAAATAGAAGCAAGATCACTATGCGCCTGCTGCACAAGGATCAAAGCATTCTCGTCGGTGAGGTTAAGGCAAAACCCCAAATCAATCACAGCCCCAACAACGAACGGATTGTTGATCGCCTTTATGGCGCGCTTATCATGATCGCGGAGAAAGGTTGCATAGTTCAGCGCTCGCTCTGGATTGTTCTCCCAGAAATAAACGCCTTTGCCGAGCCAGTCGTATGAGTTTTTGCTGGGATTCAGCTGAGTGTTGCCGGAAAGCACCATCTCGCCTGTTTCTCGGTCACACCCATGAAATCCCAGGACGAACGAGGGAAGAAGCTGATACATCAACGATAGGCTTCGTCGAGCTCGCCTTTTTGATCGACTATACCAATCCGCTGGAGGAAGGTTTTAGCTGACTTTTTGTCTTGGGATACAGCTTGGGCTGCCTGGTGAATACGCGTAGCAGCCTCAGCATACGAAAGACGCTGGTTCTCGCGGAACTCATCAAGTCGCAATGTCTTGGCCTGCATAGAAAACTTCTGGCAGTGATTCTATCTGTAGGGGAAATGTACTGAACTCTAGTCCAGCTATCAAACGCCAGCCATCCGACTGGCAGCCCGGCAAACACCAAGGAGTGCGTTTTGCCCCCCTTCAGAAACCAGCTTAGCAACGCAGACAACCCGAGTTGCCTGATTTATATGGTGTCCCAGGGCAGGTTCGAACTGCCAACCTTCCCCTTAGGAGGGGGATGCTCTATCCAATTGAGCTACTGGGACACAATTCGGCCGCGACGAAAACGCAGCGCGATGGACGGCGTGCATGTTAACGGCCGGGCCGGCTTTTGTCATGTCGTCCGTTGGGCTTTTTAAGTGTAGGCAGACGCCTCGGCCAGGCGCGGACTTGTTTACCGTACAAATTGCATTACTGCAAAAAGCCATCATTGCAAAATGCAAGACCCGGCTTTCGCAAAAATATCTTAATTCATTGTTTTTAAAGAATTTAATTGTCGATAGACTCTGGCATACGAGCTACTTCAACTGTTCTCACAGAACAACGGAGGCCGCCTCATGAACAGCGCCCTTTTACTCTCGAGTTCAATCGCTCTGACGGTTTGCCGGGTTTTCATTTTACCCACGAGAGCGGTGCTACGCAGGTTGCCCAGCGAATGCCACATTACCTTCAACCGCAGAAAGCGCCGCAGTTGGCCGTGATGAGCAGCCAGCACGGCTTTGTCAGTCAGGAGGTCAGCCAGGAGGTCAGCCAGGAAACCATCCTGGTACCGGCTCCGTCTGCCGAACGCTTGGTATTTTGAATGACCCTCACCAGGAGCACAGCATGTCCAAACCAGCCGCGAGTTTCTTCATCCTCGCCTTGTTGAGCGGCATTTTTCATCTGTCATTGACCCAGGACATGGTCGTCACCCTCCCCCTGATTGTCTGTGGTGTATTCAGCGCTCTGTTCGTGCTCGCACTGATTGCCGGACGCAAGATCAAGTTTGATCCGGTCCTGCGTTAATCCAGGTATGGCAGATCCGGCGCAAAGGCCTGCCATCCATCCTGAATTCCCCCCCCTCCATACGACTCTCCCTAGTAAATCGGCCATTTGCCACTATTCTGTAAAAGGCAAGGAACAGGGATCGAGTCCGCTTTTGCTGCCCGTCAGAAACCTTTCGTCGGGTGGAGAATGTGTTAAGCGATACGAACCGGTCGAACTTTTCAAACCAGTCAGCATTTCTGATAATTGGTGCTGGCATAAAGCCTTTATACAGTTCAATATTTGTCACAGAATTGACGCCAAGGATCTGGCTTGTTTGGGGCATGATGCGCGCCTCTATCAATTCAGGTTGAACATTTGGTCAGAGCGCTTGTCCTACCAGACATCCTGCGGCCAATCCCGAAACCGCTCCCCTGAACTAACCGGTTAAATATATGCGCCCATTGAAACAGGCAATTTATTCCAGCCGTACGGCTGACAAGTTCGTCGTACGTCTGCCAGACGGAATGCGTGAACGCATTGCCGAGGTGGCTCGCAATCATCATCGCAGCATGAACTCCGAAATCATTGCGCGTCTTGAGCAAAGTCTTATTCAGGAAGGTGCACTGGGAGAAGAGCTGAGCATGCGCCTGGACAGCCCGGAGCTTTCCTTGCACGAACGCGAGCTGCTGCAGCGCTTCCGCCAACTTTCCCACCGACAGCAGAACGCCCTGGTTTCGCTGATCGCTCATGACGCTGAAATGGCCGCCGACGCGTCCTGATTCAGCCAGAAAGCTCAAGCCAGCCTGATCGCTGGCTTTTTTTTGCCTGAAATCCGGGCACAAAAAACCCGCCTGACGGGGTAATGCTGTTCACTTAAGCGAAGGTGGTCTTCTGTAGGAGCGAGCTTGCTCGCGATGGACTCAAGAGCGCCGCGTTTAGCCAGTAAATACGCGTTATCGTTAACGACCATCGCGAGCAAGCTCGCTCCTACACAGCATTACGCCTGACGGCGGGTTTTAGTGAAACGGACTTTAGAGCAGGAAGATTGTCGCAAGCCCCAGGAAGATGAAAAAGCCGCCGCTGTCGGTCACGGCAGTAATCATCACACTGGCGCCCATTGCAGGATCACGCCCCATCTTCGCCAGGGTCATCGGAATCAAGACCCCCATCAACGCCGCCAGCAACAGGTTGAGCGTCATCGCGGCGGTCATCACCACGCCCAATGACCAACTGCCATAGAGCAGGTAGGCAACCACACCAATCACCCCGCCCCAGATCACGCCGTTGATCAACGCGACGGCCAATTCCTTGCGCATCAGGCGCGAGGTATTGCCGGTGCTCACCTGGTCCAGCGCCATGGCCCGAACAATCATGGTGATGGTCTGGTTACCCGAGTTACCACCGATCCCCGCCACGATCGGCATCAAAGCCGCAAGCGCCACGAGCTTCTCGATCGAACCTTCAAACAAACCGATGACCCGAGAAGCCACGAACGCGGTAATCAGGTTGATCGCCAGCCAGGCCCAACGGTTACGCAGGGACTTCCAGACCGACGCAAAAATGTCTTCTTCTTCACGCAGACCCGCCATGTTGAGAACTTCGCTTTCGCTCTCTTCACGGATCAGGTCGACCATTTCATCGATGGTCAGACGGCCGATCAGCTTGCCGTTCTTGTCGACCACAGGCGCGGAGATCAAGTCGTAACGCTCGAAGGCCTGGGCCGCATCGTAGGCGTCTTCATCCGGGTGGAAGCTCACCGGATCGCTGGCCATCACCTCGGAAACCTGTTTGTCCGGATCGTTGACCAGCAAACGCTTGATCGGCAACACGCCCTTGAGGACGCCGCCGTAGTCGACCACGAACAGCTTGTCGGTATGGCCCGGCAACTCCTTGAGACGGCGCAGATAACGCAAGACCACTTCGAGGCTGACATCCTCGCGAATGGTCACCATCTCGAAGTCCATCAGCGCACCGACCTGCTCCTCGTCGTAGGACAGAGCCGAACGCACACGCTCGCGTTGTTGCTGGTCGAGGGTCTCCATGAGCTCATGGACGACGTCTCGCGGCAGCTCGGAGGCCAGGTCAGCGAGTTCGTCGGCATCCATGTCCTTGGCGGCTGCCAGGAGCTCGTGATCGTCCATGTCGGCGATCAGCGATTCACGGACCGAATCGGATACTTCAAGAAGGATGTCGCCGTCGCGATCGGCCTTGACCAGTTGCCAGAGCGTCAGACGTTCGTCCAGCGGCAAGGCTTCAAGGATGTAGGCGACGTCGGCGGAGTGCAGGTCATCGAGCTTGCGTTGCAACTCGACGAGGTTCTGCCGGTGGACCAGGTTCTCGACCCGGTCATGATGCGGGCCTTCCTGGCGGTGAGTCAGGTCTTCTACCACTCGCTGGCGCTGCAGCAACTCAACCACCTGAGCCAGGCGATCCTGCAAGCTTTCCTGCGTTTTCTTTACTTCAACATCGGACATAGGCGAACTCCACTCCCAGCAGCGGGGCACGCCGGAAGGATCAATCAGTCAATTCATGATTGGTGAAACGGGGTACTGAGTAACTACTGGGTAAGTCCATGGAGGTATTCCACAAGCCCCGGCGGGGCTGACGGGCGCAATGATACACCGCCTGACGGTTTTAAACGTTAAAAAATCTTGGCTGAAACAAGCGCTTGCACAACAAACCTGAGCATCGTCCTGATCCGCAAAAATGCGACGACGCATTCCGAAAAGAAAACACACCCCCCTCGAAAATTGTAGCCGCTACCCTTGAAAAGGAACGTCATGGAGGATGCCTGATGCCATCAGTTGCACAATTCTTATTACTGCTCGGCCTGCTCAGCCCCCTACCCCTGGCGCTCGCCACCACCGTTCAGCGCTGCGAGGCGGCCAATGGGCGCATTACCTTCACCACACTGAGTTGTGCCACGGGAGAAAGCGTTTCACTTCAGGACGTACGTGCCTTTACACCCGGCAGCACGATGGCGCTTATGCCACCAGCCGAACCCCGTGAAACATCAGGAATGAAAATCCAAAGGAAAGACCCGACCGTGGTCGGTCAGGCGCAGGACAAGTGCGGAAACCTGATCAGTGCCAGGGAGCGCCGTGAAGCAATCATCAATCAGCGAGTGGTCGCCGGCATGAGCCAGCAAGACGTCGAAAGCGCCCTCGGCAAGCCGGACAAGATCAGTATTCGCAATTCAGCTACGAGCTACCGTTACGACACCCTGCGAGGTCGCAGTGCACAGGTGGAGTTCGACGAGAGGGGATGCACGAAAGGAAAAGCCAAATCCCGGACGGCAAAAAGCCCGCATTAAATGCGGGCTTTCTGTTGTATGGTGCACTCGACAGGATTCGAACCTGTGACCGCTCGGTTCGTAGCCGAGTACTCTATCCAGCTGAGCTACGAGTGCAATTTGTGTTTTTAGACCAGACCACAACTGGTTGAAACCAAGTTACTTGCATTACTGCAACTAACTCTTAAATGGTGCACTCGACAGGATTCGAACCTGTGACCGCTCGGTTCGTAGCCGAGTACTCTATCCAGCTGAGCTACGAGTGCATTTGTTGCCGCGCATTATAGGCCGTCTAATCTCTATGTCAAACACTTTTTTTAGTAATTTCAACAACTTACCGAAAAAGCCAGATTACAACGTACTACGCAAATAATGGCGGAGAACGGGGGATTCGAACCCCCGACACCCTTTTGAGGTGTACTCCCTTAGCAGGGGAGCGCCTTCGGCCACTCGGCCAGCTCTCCGCAACACGGGGCGTATATTAACCAGCTTCTTCCCCGTTTGCAAACATAAAAAACGATAAAAATTAATGGCTTGGTTCTTCGTCCTTCTCTTTCTTGATACGCAGGTAAATTTCCTCCCGGTGAACAGCCACCTCTTTGGGGGCATTAACACCGATGCGCACTTGATTTCCTTTGACGCCGAGCACGGTCACGGTGATTTCGCCATCACCGATAATCAGGCTTTCTGCGCACCGACGAGTCAGAATCAGCATACCTTTCTCCTCACGCATTACATTTCAGGGACAACAGTCTGCAAAAAAAAGGCACTCGACCCACAACCGGAGCGGTCGCAGCCCTACATGCCTGAGTATTGACTAGCGCGAGCAAAAGAACAGGCTCGGGGGTCACGCCATTCAAAAAAACAAAAGGCGCGGTCAGACCGCGCCTTTTGGCAAACGCATCACTCGCCCTGGCGGGCCGGTGCGTCCAGTTCGAAAGCCGTGTGCAGAGCGCGCACAGCCAGTTCCAGGTACTTCTCTTCGATCACTACGGAGACTTTGATTTCCGAGGTCGAGATCATCTGGATGTTGATGCTTTCCTTGGCCAGGGATTCGAACATGCGGCTGGCCACGCCTGCGTGAGAACGCATGCCAACGCCGACGATCGACACCTTGGCGATCTTGGTGTCGCCCACGACTTCACGGGCACCCAGCTCGCCAGCGGTTTTTTCCAGCACGGCCTGCGCCGCCTGGTAGTCGTTACGGTGCACGGTGAAGGTGAAGTCGGTGGTGTTATCGTGCGCGACGTTCTGCACGATCATGTCGACTTCAATGTTCGCGGCACTGATCGGGCCGAGAATCTTGAAGGCAACGCCCGGGATGTCTGGCACGCCACGGATGGTCAGCTTGGCTTCATCGCGGTTGAAAGCGATACCGGAAATGATCGGCTGTTCCATGGTTTCCTCTTCATCAATAGTAATGAGGGTGCCCGGACCCTCCTTGAAGCTGTGCAGTACGCGCAGCGGAACGTTGTACTTGCCGGCGAACTCGACCGCGCGGATCTGCAACACCTTGGAACCGAGGCTGGCCATTTCCAGCATCTCTTCAAAGGTGATCTTGTCCAGGCGCTGAGCCACGGACACCACACGCGGGTCGGTGGTGTAGACACCGTCGACGTCGGTGTAGATCTGGCATTCGTCAGCCTTCAGGGCTGCCGCCAGCGCCACGCCGGTGGTGTCGGAACCGCCACGACCGAGGGTGGTGATGTTGCCGTGCTCGTCGACGCCCTGGAAACCGGCGACAACCACCACACGACCCGCCTTCAGGTCACCGCGAATCTTCTGGTCATCGATCTGCAGGATACGCGCTTTATTGTGTGCGCTATCCGTCAGAATCCGCACCTGGTTGCCGGTGTAGGACACCGCCGGCACGCCACGCTTGATCAGCGCCATGGCCAACAGGGCAATCGTCACCTGCTCACCGGTGGAAACGATCACGTCCAGCTCGCGCGGAACCGGTTGGCCGTCGCCACTGATTTGCTTGGCCAGATCGATCAGACGGTTGGTTTCGCCGCTCATTGCAGACAGCACAACCACCAGGTCATCGCCGGCATCGCGGAATTTCTTAACCTTGTCGGCGACCTGCTCGATTCTCTCGACGGTGCCGACCGAGGTGCCTCCAAATTTCTGTACGATCAAAGCCATTTCAAAGCCGCCTCTGCCCATGAAGGGCGCCCAAATAATCACTCGAACAGTATTGCGGCCCACCACTAGACTGCGGGCCGCAAGTACTGCCTTATAGACCCTGCTCTACAAACGGAACGGTCAGGGCCAGTGCCGCATCCAGTGCGCCAGCGTCGGTACCGCCGCCTTGCGCCATGTCTGGACGACCACCGCCCTTCCCGCCCACTGCCGCAGCGGCTTGCTTCATCAAATCACCGGCTTTGAGTTGGCCAGTCAGGTCTTTGGTTACGCCTGCAACCAGAACAACCTTTTCCTCATGGACACTGCCGAGCAGGATCACTGCGCGGCCGAGTTTGTTTTTCAGTTGATCGACCAGCGCCAGCAGCGCCTTGCCATCCTGACCGTCCAGACGCACGGCCAGCACTTTCACGTCCTTGACGTCCAGCGCCTGGGCCGACAGATCGTCGCCCGCGGCACTGGCAGCCTTGGCCTGCAACTGCTCGAGTTGCTTCTCCAGCAGACGGTTGCGCTCCAGCACAGCCGACAGCTTGTCGATCAGGTTGTCGCGGCTGCCCTTGACCAGGCTGGCCGCTTCCTTGAGTTGTTCTTCCGCCGCGTTCAAGTAGGCCAGCGCTTGCGCACCGGTGACGGCTTCGATACGACGCACACCCGATGCCACACCGCCTTCGCTGATGATTTTCAGCAGGCCGATGTCGCCGGTACGGCTGGCGTGGATACCGCCGCACAGCTCGACGGAGAAATCGCCCATGCTCAGTACACGCACGTTGTCGCCGTATTTCTCGCCGAACAGCGCCATGGCGCCCTTTTGCTTGGCGGTTTCGATATCGGTTTCTTCGGTTTCAACTTCGGAGTTCTTGCGAATCTCGGCGTTGACGATGTCTTCCAGCGCTTTCAGTTGTTCAGGCTTGATGGCTTCGAAGTGACTGAAGTCAAAACGCAGGCGCTGACTGTCGACCAACGAGCCTTTCTGTTGAACGTGATCGCCCAGCACCTGGCGCAATGCAGCGTGCAGCAAGTGAGTCGCGGAGTGGTTCAACGACGTGGCGTGACGCACCTCGGCATCAACGTGGGTCTCGACCGGCGTACCAACGATCAGGCTACCCGAATCCAGGATACCGTGGTGCAGGAATGCACCGCCGGTCTTGGTGGTGTCACGCACGTCGAAACGCGCGCTGCCCGCCTGCAGGTAACCGCAATCACCGATCTGGCCACCGGACTCGGCGTAGAACGGCGTCTTGTCGAGAACGATCACGCCCTCATCGCCTTCGCTCAATACGTCGACCGACTGGCCATCTTTATACAGCGCAACGATTTTGGCGGAACCGCTGTGAGCGATGTAACCGGTGAACTCGGTGGCCACGTCAACCTTGACCAGGCTGTTGTAGTCCATGCCGAAGGAGCTGGCGGAACGGGCACGGACGCGCTGGGCTTCCATCTCACGCTCGAAACCTGCTTCGTCGATGGTCAGGCTGCGCTCGCGAGCGATGTCGCCGGTCAGGTCCATCGGGAAACCGTAGGTATCATAGAGTTTGAACACTACGTCGCCGGGCACCACGTCGCCTTTGAGTTCGGCCAGATCCTGCTCGAGGATCTTCAGGCCCTGCTCCAGGGTCTTGGCGAATTGCTCTTCTTCGGCCTTCAGCACGCGCTCGATGTGTGCCTGCTGGGATTTCAGTTCCGGGAAAGCTTCGCCCATCTCGGCAACCAGGGCTGCGACGATCTGGTAGAAGAAGCTGCCCTTGGCGCCCAATTTGTTACCGTGACGGCAGGCGCGACGGATGATCCGGCGCAGCACGTAACCGCGGCCTTCGTTGGACGGCAGCACGCCGTCGGCGATCAGGAAACCGCAGGAACGGATGTGGTCAGCCACCACTTTCAGCGAAGCCTGGGCGTCATTGGTGCAACCAATGGCCTTGGCCGAAGCGGTCAGCAAGCTCTGGAACAGGTCGATTTCATAGTTCGAGTGAACGTGCTGCAGCACGGCACTGATCCGCTCCAGGCCCATGCCGGTGTCGACCGACGGCGCTGGCAGCGGGTGCAACACGCCATCGGCGGTGCGGTTGAACTGCATGAACACGTTGTTCCAGATTTCGATGTAGCGGTCACCGTCTTCTTCCGGCGAGCCCGGTGGGCCGCCCCAGATGTCGGCGCCGTGATCGTAGAAAATCTCGGTGCAAGGACCGCACGGGCCGGTATCGCCCATGGTCCAGAAGTTGTCGGAGGCGTACGGCGCGCCCTTGTTGTCGCCGATGCGCACCATGCGCTCGGCCGGAACGCCGATGTCCTTGGTCCAGATGTCGTACGCCTCGTCATCGCTGGCGTAGACGGTGACCCAGAGCTTTTCCTTCGGCAGGTTCAGCCACTTGTCGGACGTCAGGAAGTTCCAGGCGTAGGTGATGGCATCACGCTTGAAGTAATCGCCGAAGCTGAAGTTACCCAGCATTTCGAAGAAGGTGTGGTGACGGGCGGTATAACCGACGTTTTCCAGGTCGTTGTGCTTGCCGCCGGCGCGCACGCATTTCTGGCTGCTGACCGCGCGGGTGTACGCGCGTTTTTCCTGGCCCAGGAAGCAGTCCTTGAACTGGTTCATCCCCGCGTTAGTGAACAGCAGGGTTGGGTCGTTGCCCGGAATCAAAGAGCTGGAGGCTACACGGGTGTGGCCTTGCTCTTCGAAGAAGCGAAGGAAGGCTTCACGGATTTCTGCGCTTTTCATTAGGTTCTTCCACGGAGGCTGCGGCCAAAGGCCTGTTCGAAACGTCAACAGACGAAGCGACGGCAAAGGGCCGCATTATATCGGCCCAGCGCGCGGGGTACAGCGTGTTTATACGATAGAAACGCTCAATTGGAGCGCTAACGCTATCACTTGCGCGAAAAGCCGACGAATGTCGCGACGACTTGCTCGATTTGCGCACGGCTGACGTCCATGTGCGTGACCATACGCAGACGCGCGGCGGCACTGAGCTTGATCCCGCGCTCGGCGGCAAAGGCCTTGATGGCCTCGGCCTGGTCGCCCATCTGCACGTAAACCATGTTGGTCTGCACCGGTTCGACTTCGAAACCCGCCGCCCGCAGGCCTTCGGCCAGGTATTGCGCGTTGGCGTGGTCATCGGCCAGGCGCTGAACGTTGTGATCCAGCGCGTACAGGCCTGCCGCCGCCAGAATCCCGGCCTGACGCATGCCACCACCGACCATCTTGCGCAGGCGCCGGGCCTTGCCGATCAGCTCGGCCGAGCCGCACAGCACCGAACCGACCGGGGCGCCCAACCCTTTGGACAGGCACACCGAGACGGAATCGAAATACTGGGTGATTTCCCGGGCATCGACACCCAGCTTGACCGCAGCGTTGTACAGGCGAGCCCCATCCAGATGCAGCTGCAAACCGTTTTCGCGGGTAAAACTGCGCGCCCGCGCCAGGTACTCCAGCGGCAGGACCTTGCCTTGCATGGTGTTTTCCAGCGCCAGCAAGCGGGTACGCGCAAAGTGGAAGTCGTCCGGTTTGATCGCTGCGGCGACGTGGGTCAGGTCCAGCGAACCGTCGGCCTGCACTTCCAGCGGTTGCGGCTGGATCGAACCGAGCACCGCCGCACCGCCACCTTCGTACTTATAGGTGTGAGCCTGCTGGCCGACGATGTACTCGTCACCGCGTTCGCAGTGGGCCATCAAACCCAGCAGATTGCTCATGGTCCCGGTTGGCACGAACAGCGCTGCGGCAAAACCCAGCCGTTTTGCCAATTCAGCTTCCAGACGATTGACCGTCGGATCTTCGCCATACACGTCGTCACCGGTGGCCGCAGTGGTCATCGCGTCGAGCATGCCGGCGCAAGGTTGGGTGACGGTGTCGCTGCGAAGATCGATAACGCTCATGAATCCGGCCTCGGTAAGCAGGGGAAATCCCTTTCAGGAAAGAATTACTGCGGGCATGGCGACGATTAATCAACCCTTGCGTAGGAAAAGGCCGATTAATCCAACGGAAAAGTCGATGACAATCATCCAAAAGGGGCCATGCGCATACCGCAAATATGTGATAAAAACGCTGCGCCGCCAAACATTTGGGCGGCAAAAACGTTCTCAGGGCGGGGTGCAACTCCCCACCGGCGGTAATTGCGCACAATGCGCATAGCCCGCGAGCGCTTGGTGACAGCACGGCTTCGGCGGTGCCTGGCAGCAAGGTCAGCAGACCCGGTGTGATCCCGGGGCCGACGGTCATAGTCCGGATGAAGAGAGAACGGGATTGACAACAAAGGGCCGTCCGCCGGCATTCGTGCGAGCGTGCGTACCCTCAAATCCCCTTCGATTCATAACGCCCTGTTTTTCACACAAACAGGAGTCAGAACATGCAACCCACCGCAATTGACAGCAAAGCCAAAAACCATCACGGCGAGCGCGTTGCGTTCATCCAGGCCTGCTGGCACAAGGATATTGTCGATCAGAGCCGTAAAGGCTTCGTCGCCGAAATGATTGCCCAGGGTTATCAGGAATCCGACATCGACTTCTTCGAAGTCGGCGGCGCCTTTGAAATGCCCCTGCACGCCAAGTTGCTGGCCAGGACCGGTCGTTATGCCGGCATCGTCGCGGCAGCCCTGGTGGTGGACGGCGGGATCTACCGTCACGAGTTCGTCGCCCAGTCGGTGGTCAGCGGCCTGATGCAGGTGCAACTGGAAACCGAAGTGCCGGTGTTCTCGGTGTCCCTGACCCCGCACCACTTCCATGCCGGCGAAGAACTGCATCACAAGTTCTTCTTCGATCACTTCGTGCACAAAGGCCAGGAAGCGGCAAAGACGTGTGCCGATACGCTGCACAAGATCCGCGCATTGCGCCGCACCGAGCCACGCGCGCTAGCCGTCTAAACACAAATCTTGCGATCCGGGTGATGTTTCTGGCGTCACCCAAATCAACTGTGGGAGCGAGCTTGCTCGCGATAGCGGTGTATCAGTCAACATATTCATCGACTGATAGTCCGCTATCGCGAGCAAGCTCGCTCCCACAGGGGTTTTTATGTCTGGCTTCAGCTTGTGGTCAGGCCAGGTTTTCGTCGGTGGTCGGCACGACCAGGATGCCGGCACGCAAACCGTTCTTCACCTTGGGGTTCGGGAAGATGATCCGGGCGCCCTCCTCCTCGATGATCCAGCGGGTGTTGGCGATGTCTTCCGCCAGCAGATAACCCACTTCCAGCTCCGAAAAGTTCTCGATGTCCGCCGGCAGGTTCAGGCGGAAGCTGTCGCTGTGCTTGATGATTTCCCGTGCCACGCTGTACAGCTGCAAACCGTCCAGTGCTTCGTCAGTCAATTCCGGCTCGGTGCCTTCGATGATCTGCTTGAGGCGCGCCTCCAGCAGCGAGACATTGACCCCGGCGTTCTGCCCGAATGGCCGCGCCTTGCCGAGCTCCAGGGTGAAAGCCTCGGCACCGAGCTTGTCGTAGGTGTAGGCGCTGAACACGATGGACGGCTTGTTCTGCAGCAACACCGCTTCCATGCCGGCGGCGCGCAGGCGTGCCAGTTCCTGACGCGAATGCTGACGGTCTTCTTTCCATGGGTACAAGGCGAACTGCTCGATTTTCGAGCCACGAATGGCCGTGTGCAGGTCGTAATGCAGGCGCTGACGATCAGGCAGACTGAAGAAACTCGCCGCCAACCGCTCCAGCTCACAAGCACGCAAGGCTTCGGAGCCACTGCTTTGTTCATGACGGCCATTGAACAGCCGATTGACGTCCTGCTCGACGAAACGCTCGCCCTTGCGAATCGCCTCTGGGTTGCCGAACAGGAACAGAATACGTGCGCGCGGCTTCAAGTCGCCGCGGGCAATGTCGTGCAACAGGCGATCGAGCAACTCGATCGGCGCTGTTTCATTGCCGTGGATCCCCGCCGACAGCAGCAGGTCCAGGCCATTGTCACGCGCTTCAGGTGGCCGGACTTCCAGCGCACCTTCGCTCAACCAGCGCATGCGCACGCCTTCGACAGTCAGTTGAGTCTTCTCCGCCGGTTCACGGCCGGCGAGGGTCAGTTCAAGCAGTTTGCCGAGGGCGAGCATAGAGCGGTTTCCTTAGTGATCGTGGTTGCAATCCGGGCCGTGAACATGTTCCTCGTCGGTGAGGTCGGCAGGTTCCATCTCCAGTTGCAGACTTACCAGATTAGTCGCCAAAGGGCGCAGCAGCAGGTTGGCGTACTCGGCATCGCCTTCTTCGACGTCCACACCGATCAGCAACTGGCCGCGGCCGTCCTGCTGGATCCACAGCTCTTTGCCTTGCCACATGACCGCGACGCGGGTGCAGGAAGTCTCCAGTTGCGTGCCGTCGGTGTCTTCAAGGATCAGCTGCAGGGTATCGCTCATATCTTTACGCTCTCGTTTGAGATGAAGCAGCGCGCTGCCGTAGAAGGCGGCGCGCCGTCGATCAATTGATCTGGAATGGATAAACCGCGCCCAGTTTAAGGATTTGCGTCAGTTCATCCAGTGCCGTCCGGCACTCAAGCAACAATTGCGGGTCCGCCAGATCGTTTTCGGTCATGCGGTCGCGGTAGTGCTTCTCGACCCATTCGGTCAGTGTGCCGTACAGCGGCGCCGTCATGATAACCCCTTGATTGACGGCCGCCAGCTCGGTTTCGTTGAGTGCGACGCGCAACCGCAGGCAAGCCGGGCCACCGCCGTTCTGCATGCTCTGCTTGAGATCGAAGACTTTCACTTCGCGGATCAGGCCGCCGGAGCTGGTCAAACCCTGCAAGTATTGCCAGACACGCTCGTTGCCACGGCATTCTTCCGGCACGATCAATAGCATGGAGCCGTCAGGACGCGACAGCAGTTGGCTATTGAACAGGTAGGAACGAACCGCGTCTTCCACGCTGACCGCGGAACGCGGAACACAGACAGACTGAAATTTCCCACCGACTTTGGCGAGTTTGCTCTGCAACTCCGCAAGCATCTGCTCGGTCTCGAGGAACGCGTCCTCATGGTAGAACAGCACTTCGCCGTTACCGACCGCAATCACGTCGTTGTGGAACACACCCTGATCGATCACCGACGGGTTCTGCTGGGCATAGACCACGCCGTCATCGCTCAAGCCGTGCAAACGGGCAACGGCCTGGGATGCTTCGAGGGTCTGGCGCGCCGGGTACTTCTGCGGTGCCGGGTAGCGGGTGTCGAACGCGCTGCGGCCGAACACGAAGAACTCGACACCGGCTTCGCCGTATTCACGGCAGAAACGCGTGTGGTTGGCCGCGCCTTCGTCACCGAACTGCGCCACGGCCGGCAAGGCAGCGTGGTGGGCAAAGTGTTTCTGGTCAGCGAACATCGCCCCCAGCACGCGGCTGGTGGTCGGGTGTTCGATGCTGCGGTGATATTTGCAGTTGAGGTTGGCGGCGGTGAAATGCACGCGGCCATCAGCAGTGTCGGCGCTCGGACTGACCGTGGCGGCGTTGGCCACCCACATGCTCGAGGCCGAGCAACTGGCCACCAGCAGCGGCATCGCGTCTTTGGCAGCGCGCTCGATCACTTCAGCATCGGTGCCGCCAAAACCCAGGCGACGCAATGCGGCCACATCCGGGCGCTCTTGCGGTGCCAGCACGCCTTGCTGGAAACCCATTTCCATCAGCGCTTTCATTTTTGCCAGGCCTTGCAGCGCCGCTTCCTTGGGGTTGGAAGACTGCTGGCTGTTGCTCTGGGACGCGACGTTGCCGTAGGACAGGCCGCCGTAGTTATGGGTCGGCCCCACTAGACCGTCAAAATTGACTTCATAGGATTTCATCAGCGAGGCTCCACGAGAATCTGTTGTTATAGGCTTCAAGTAACTATTCAGTAAGACCGCGGCGCGGCCATCGCCAGCAGGCTGGCTCCTACAGGGGTTGTGTCGTACACAAAATGTGTGAACACCACCGAACCTGTGGGAGCCAGCCTGCTGGCGATGGGCATCACGCCATTTTCACGCCAGGCGTGAGAGCGGCAGGCATCACCAGGCTCGGCGTTTCCAGCGAGGCCACCGGGTACGCGCAGTAATCCGCCGCGTAATAGGCACTGGCGCGATGGTTGCCCGAGGCGCCGACGCCGCCGAACGGTGCACTGCTCGCGGCACCGGTCAGTTGTTTGTTCCAGTTGACGATACCGGCACGGCTTTCCAGCCAGAATTGCTGGTAACGCGCTTCGGAGTCCGACAGCAGACCAGCGGCCAGACCGTAGGCGGTGTCGTTGGCTTCAACGATCGCCGCTTCAAAATCAGCGTAGCGGATCACTTGCAGCAACGGGCCGAACAGCTCTTCGTCAGGTCGATCGGCGACAGCGGTCACATCCAGAATGCCCGGGGTCAGCAAGGCCGATTGAGCCTGAGGCTGCGTCATGTCCAACAGCGCCACAGCGCCATTGGCCAGCAGGTGTTGCTGGGCATTCATCAACGCTTTTGCCGCGCCAAGGGAAACCACCGAGCCCATGAACGGCGCCGGTTGCTGATCGAAGGCACCGACTTCGATGGTCGCGCTGACCGCCACCAGGCGCGCCAGCAGCGAGTCGCCCCAGGCACCTTGTGGCACCAGCAAGCGCCGGGCGCAGGTGCAGCGCTGGCCGGCGGAGATGAACGCCGACTGAATAATGGTGTACACCGCGGCATCAAGGTCCGCGACCTGATCGACCACCAGCGGGTTGTTACCGCCCATTTCCAGCGCCAGGATCTTGTCCGGACGACCGGCGAATTGCTGGTGCAGGTGATTGCCGGTGCGGCTGGAGCCGGTGAAGAACAGGCCGTCGATGCCCGGGTTCGCCGCCAGGGCGATACCGGTTTCGCGAGCGCCTTGCAGCAAATTCAATACGCCGGCCGGCAGACCGGCCTCGATCCAGCACTTGACCGTCAACTCGGCGACTTTCGGTGTCAGTTCGCTTGGCTTGAACAGCACGCTGTTACCGGCCAGCAGTGCCGGCACGATGTGGCCATTCGGCAGGTGACCCGGGAAGTTGTAAGGACCGAACACTGCCACCACACCGTGTGGTTTGTGGCGCAGCACAGCGGTGGCGTCGCCCAGCGGGCCGCTCTTCTCGCCGGTACGTTCGCGGTAGCTCTGCACCGAGATGGCAATCTTGTTGACCATGCTGGTGACTTCAGTCGCCGCTTCCCACAGGGGTTTGCCGGTTTCTTCACCGATGGTATGAGCCAGTTCGTCCGCGTGAGTCTTCAGCGCAGCGGCAAAGGCTTCCAGCACCGAAATACGCTCTTCCAGGGTACGCCGCGCCCAGCCCGGGAACGCCTGACGCGCCGCTTGCACAGCCGACTCAACCTGAGCGGCGGTGGCACCGGTGCCGGACCACAGCACCTGCTGGGTCACCGGGTTCAGCGACTCGAAGGCTTCGCCCCCACCTGCCAGCCATTCACCTGCGATGTAAAGCGACTTCATTATTTCGACTCCCGAGCTGCGGACAACGCCACGGCGCGCACTTGATCGCCAGCGTTGAGTTGAAGACGTTTGGCGGTCTGCGGATCGACCACCAAGGTGCCGGCGGCCAGACGTGCCGGCGCAGCAGTGATCCGGCAGTCCTCGCGCTTGCGGTTGTGAATGATGAATGGCGTGGCGTCGTCACCCGGTGTGCCGACGGCCAGCACCAGCGCCTGGCTGTCACGCACGGCGCGGATCTTGGCGGTTTCGCACTCGATGGCCGGGCCGGCGTCGAAAATGTCGACGTAGCCCTGGTAGCTGAAACCTTCGCTCTTGAGCATGGCCAGCGCCGGCTCGGTGTCCGGGTGCACCTGACCGATCACGTTGCGCGCATCCGGCGACAGGAAGCAGGTGTACAGCGGAAATTTCGGCATCAGTTCGGCAATGAACGCCTTGTTGCCGACGCCGGTCAGGTAGTCAGCCTGGCTGAACTCCATCTTGAAGAAGTGCCGGCCCAGGCTTTCCCAGAACGGCGAGCGCCCGGCCTCGTCGGAAACACCGCGCATTTCGGCAATGATCTTGTTGCCGAACAGTTGCGGGAACTCGGCGATGAACAGCATCCGCGCCTTGGACAGCATGCGACCGTTGAGGCCACTGCGGTAATCGGCGTGCAGGAACAGCGAGCACAGCTCGGAGTTGCCGGTCAGGTCGTTGGCCAGGAACAGCGTCGGGATTTCACGATAGATGTTCAGCTCTTGCGAAGCGCTGACCGTCAGACCGACCCGGAAGTTGTACCAAGGCTCACGCAAGCCAACGGCGCCGGCAATGGCGGAAATGCCCACCACGCGAGCGTCGTCGTCTTCGAGCACGAACAGGTAGTCCGCGTCGCCCCGCCCGGCTTCGCCGCGAAAGGTCTTCTCGGCCCAGCCGACCCGATGGGCCAGCCGCTCTTCGTTGGCCGGCAAGGTGGTCAGGCCGGTGCCGGTGCTGCGGGCCAGGTCGATCAGAGCGGGTAAATCGCTGCTGCGTACGGGACGAACGATCATGCTATCTCCTCAAACGGGCCGCTTGCGCCACCCGTGAAACTTCGCTGCTTTCTAGGCATCAATTGCGACGTTAAACCGCCACCAGGCGTACGCTGGCACCCTCGCCGACGCCCAGGGCTTCGGCTGCTTCCAGGTCCAGGGTCACCGGTTTACCCGGTGCGTAGTCAAGCTCGAGCATGACCGCGCGGTAGTCCTGCAACTGGGCATTGGCAACCAGATACTGGCGACCGACGCCTTTGACCGGCTCGCCGATCTTCACCGGCACCACACGGCTCTGGGCGATCGAACGGATCCCCGAGACACGGGCATGCAGCGTCGGGCCGCCGTCGAAGATATCGATGTAGTGATCGGTTTCGAAGCCTTCGCGCATCAGGATGTCGAAGGTGATCTGCGCCCGCGGGTGTACCTGGCCCATGGCTTCTTGAGCGGAGTCCGGCAGCAGGGGCACGTAGATCGGGTAATGCGGCATCAGTTCGGCGAGGAACGTCCGGCTCTTCAGGCCGCACAGACGCTCGGCTTCAGCGTAGTTGAGGTCGAAAAAGTTTCGCCCGATGGCATCCCAGAATGGCGAGTCGCCGTTTTCATCGCTGTAACCGACGATCTCGGTCACCACGGAATCGGCAAAACGCTCCGGATGGCTGGCCACGAACAGCAAACGGCCACGGGAGTTGAGCTCCGACCACGGCGAACCCACCAGATCGCGCTGCACGTAGAAGCTGGTCAGCAAACTGTTGCCGGTCAGGTCGTGGCACTGCGAGAGCACGTGGATCTTGTTGTGAATCTTCAGCTCGCGCGAAGCGTGCACGAAGGTTTCGTTGCGGAAGCTGTAGAACGGCTCGGAATAACCGGCGGAAGCAACGATTGCCGAACAGCCGACCAGCTTGCCGGTAGTGGAGTCCTCAAGGACGAAGAAATAGCTTTCCTCACCATTGAAGCTCACTTCGGCGGCGAACGAGGCTTCGCTTGCCGCGATCTTGTCGCTCAGGCGTTCAACGTCATCCGGCAAGGAAGTGACACCAATCGGGCTGTCCGCAGCCAGACGCTGTACCTCGCCCAGATCAGCCATTTGCGCGGGGCGCATCACCAGCATGGTGTCACTCCTTTTTCTAAAACTCTTTGAGGAAAATAAGCCAGCCCCTTGTAGGAGCGAGCCTGCTCGCGATGGTGGATCAGCAACAATGATGTCGACTGACACACCATCGCGAGCAGGCTCGCTCCTACAGAAAAGCGGGGCCGGCAGCAAAATTGGGTTCGACGCCTGAAAGGTCAGGCGTCGAAGGGTCTATCAGGCTTGCGTCAGTTTTGCTGCGGCACGCTCGAAGCGGTCCAGACCGGCATCGATATCGGCGTCTTCCACCACCAGGCTTGGGGCGAAACGCACCACGTCCGGGCCGGCTTGCAGAACCATCAGGCCTTCTTGCTCAGCGGCGTTGAAGATGTCCTTGGCCTTGCCTTTCCAGGCATCGCTCAGCACGCAACCGATCAACAGGCCCATGCCGCGGACCTTGGTGAACAGCCCGTATTTCTCGCCGATCTGCTCAAGGCGCGCCTTGAACTTGTCGTGTTTGGCGTTGACGCCGGCCAGTACTTCAGGGGTGTTGATCACGTCGATCACGGCTTCAGCGACCGCACACGCCAGCGGGTTGCCGCCGTAAGTGGTGCCGTGGGTGCCGACGACCAGGTGCTTGGCCAGGTCGTCGGTGGTCAGCATCGCCGCGATCGGGAAACCACCGCCCAGGCTCTTGGCGCTGGTCAGGATGTCCGGGATCACGCCGTAATGCTGGTAGGCGAACAGATGGCCGGTACGGCCCATGCCGGTTTGCACTTCGTCGAAGATCAGCAGCGCGTTGTGCGCGGTGCAGAGTTCGCGGGCACCTTGCAGGTATTCCAGTTCAGCCGGGATCACACCGCTTTCGCCCTGAATCGGCTCCAGCACCACGGCGCAAGTCTTGTCGGAAATGGCAGCTTTCAACGCAGCCAGATCGTTGTACGGCACGTGGGTGATACCGGTGATTTTCGGACCAAAACCGTCGGAGTACTTCGACTGGCCACCGACGTTCACGGTGAACAGGGTGCGGCCGTGGAAACTGTTGAGCGCGGCGATGATTTCGTACTTCTCGCTGCCGAAACGGTCGAAACCGACACGACGGGCCAGCTTGAAGGCGGCCTCGTTGGCTTCGGCGCCGGAGTTGCAGAAGAAGGCGCGGTCGGCAAAGGTGGCGTCGACCAACTTGTGTGCCAGGCGCAGGGCCGGCTCATTGGTGAACACGTTGGACACGTGCCACAGCTTGTTCGCCTGCTCGGTCAAGGCACCGACCAGCGCCGGATGCGCGTGGCCCAATACGTTAACGGCAATCCCGCCGGCGAAGTCGATCAGCTCGCGACCGGACTGGTCCCAAACGCGGGAACCGGCGCCACGCACAGGAATGAATGCGGCAGGCGCGTAGTTGGGAACCATAACCTGATCGAAATCGGCGCGTTGTACCGCAGCGTGCTCAACGGACATCGGAGTCTCCTGAAGAGAAAACACTCGCCTGAAACTGGCGAGCTTGGTGAGGATTGTAAGGACAGTTTTCAGCCCGGCCTTGCCGCCAAGCGACAACTTCTTATAGCGCAAACCCCGGATTTTCCCGGGTTTACGGCAATGCGACATATAGGGTCGCAAAGGCGCAGTTTAACTGGCGCGGCGGTTTATAGGCAGTTAGCCGGTGCTGATAAAAATCTACTGCTCGCCCACCTCGCTCCTACAGCCAACTAGCTACGTTCGGCCGGCACTGACGACAATTCGAACGGGCTGCTGCTGCGCCGCTGGTTGCGATCTTCCCGCGGCGTGGCACCGAAGAAGTTGCGGTAGGCGCTGGAGAAATGCGGCCCCGAGGAGAAGCCACACGACAGGCCGATCTGGATGATCGACTTGCTGGTTTGCATCAACATCTGCCGGGCCTTGTTCAGGCGCAGTTCCAGGTAGTACTGGCTCGGCACACGGTTGAGGTATTGCTTGAAGATGCGCTCCAGTTGCCGACGGGAGACGCACACGTGCTGGGCGATTTCGTCGGTGGTCAGCGGCTCTTCGATATTGGCTTCCATGAGCAGCACGGCTTGCGTGAGCTTCGGATGGCTGGAACCGAGGCGGTTCTGCAACGGAATACGCTGGCGTTCGCCGCCTTCGCGAATGCGCTCGACCACCAGTTCCTCGGAGACCGCACCGGCCAGTTCCGCACCATGGTCGCGGGCCAGCACCGCCAGCAACAAGTCGAGCACCGACAGGCCGCCGCACGCCGTCAGGCGATCGCGATCCCAGTCGAACAGGTGACTGGTGGCGATGACCTTCGGAAAACGCTCGGCGAAATCGTCCTGCCAGCGCCAATGCACGGCCGCGCGATAACCGTCGAGCAAGCCTAATTGCGCCAGCGGATAAACACCGGCCGACAGACCGCCGATCACGCAGCCGGCACGCACCAGTTGTTTAAGCGCACTGCTGAGCGCCGGCGCCAGTGCGGTCGGTGGCTCGTCGGCGAGCAGGAACAGCTTCTGGAAATTTTCGAGCTTGCCGGTCCACGCTTCACCCGGCAACTGCCATTCGCCTTCGGTCCGCGGTTCGGCCTGCAGGAATGACAGTTCGTAAACCACGTCCGGATGCACACGCTGGGCAACACGCAAGGCCTCCTCAGCCAGCGCAAGCGTCAGTGCTTTAGTGCTGGGCCAAATCAGGAAACCAATTCGATGGGCAGTCATGGGCGAGCGATCCGAAGCGAAGAACAGTGATGAAGGCATGGGCCAATGCTAGCCCGTAAACGAACGCAAATCTCAGAACCAACACAGATCAAACGTAGGAGCTGACTTGCCGCGCCCCTGTAGGAGCTGTCGAGTGAAACGAGGCTGCGATCTTTTGATCTTCAAAAAAACAAGGTCAAAAGATCGCAGCCTTCGGCAGCTCCTACAGGGGATCTGGGTCGGCCTTTAGGTCGTGAAGCATGACCTAATCTGGTGCATAACGGGAGCGATTACTTAAGGCTACCCGAGAGGAATTGCTGCAGACGTTCGGATTGCGGATTCACCAGCACTTCGCGCGGGTTGCCGCTTTCTTCGACCACACCTTTGTGCAGGAACACCAACTGGTTCGACACTTCACGGGCGAAGCCCATTTCGTGGGTCACCACGACCATGGTCCGGCCTTCCTGGGCCAGGGCCTGCATGACCTTCAACACGTCGCCAACCAGCTCCGGGTCGAGGGCCGAGGTCGGTTCGTCGAACAGCATCACTTCCGGCTCCATCGCCAGCGCACGGGCAATCGCCACGCGCTGCTGTTCGCCGCCGGACATGTGCCCAGGGTAAGCATCCTTGCGATGGGCCACGCCTACCTTGTTCAGGTAGTGCTCGGCTTTCTCGCGTGCTTCAGCCTTGGACATGCCCAGCACATGCACCGGCGCTTCCATGATGTTTTCCAGCGCGGTCATGTGCGACCACAGGTTGAAATGCTGGAACACCATCGACAGGCGCGAACGCATGCGTTGCAGCTGCTTCGGGTCGGCAGCCTTCAGCGCGCCGTCCTTGTTCGCCACCAGCTTCAGCTCTTCGTTGTTGAGCAGGATCTTGCCCGCGTGCGGCTGCTCCAGCAGGTTGATGCAGCGCAGGAAAGTACTTTTGCCGGAGCCACTGGAGCCGATGATGCTGATCACATCGCCGGCTGCCGCTTTCAGGGACACGCCCTTGAGCACTTCGTGACTGCCATAGCGTTTATGCAGGTCTTGGACTTCAAGTTTGTACATGCTGTCGGTTCTCACAAAAACAGTCAGTCAGTGGTATTCAGTGCTTGCGCGGGGCCAGGTAGCCCAGCCAGCGGCGCTCGGCCATCTTGAACAGCTTCACCAGGATGAAGGTCAGGCACAGGTAGAACACGCCGGCGGTGATGTACGCCTCGAACGGCAGGTAGAACTGGGCGTTGACCGTGCGCGCGGCACCGGTGATGTCGATCAGAGTCACGATCGACGCCAGACTGGTGGTCTGCAGCATCATGATCACTTCGTTGCTGTACTGCGGCAGCGCGCGGCGCAGGGCCGACGGCAGCAGGATGCGCTTGTACATCTTGACCCGCGACATGCCCATGGCCTTGGCCGCTTCGATCTCGCCGTTCGGCGTGGCGCGCAGGCTGCCGGCGATGATTTCGGCGGTGTAGGCGCTGGTGTTGATCGCGAAGGCCAGGCACGCACAGAACGTTGCGCTGGACAGCCACGGCCAGAGGAAGCTTTCACGTACGGCTTCGAACTGCGCCAGACCGTAGTAGATCAAGAACAGCTGCACCAGCATCGGCGTGCCGCGGATCACGTAGGTGAAGAGCCAGGCCGACATGTTGACGACCGCGTTCTTCGAGACGCGCATCAAGCCCAGCGGCAAGGCGCACAGCAAGCCGAAGAACAGCGACAGCGCGAGCAGTTTGAGGGTGGTCACCAGGCCGCCGAAGTACAGCGGCAAGGCCTGCCAAATGACGTTGTAGTCGAAGATCATAGATCAGCCGCCCTTACGCCTACCGAGTAGCGCTTCTCAAGGTGACGCAATGCCAGCAACGACACACTGGTGATCACCAGGTACATCGCCGCCACTGCGAGGAAGAAGGTGAAAGGCTCGCGGGTGGCATCGGCCGCCTGCTTGGCCTTGAACATCATGTCTTGCAGACCCACCACCGAAATCAGCGCGGTTGCCTTGGTCAATACCAGCCAGTTGTTGGTGAAACCGGGAATCGCCAGGCGAATCATCTGCGGCACCAACACCCGGAAGAACACCTGGAAACTGCTCATGCCGTAGGCCATGCCGGCTTCGGCCTGACCTTTGGGGATCGCCATGAAGGCCCCACGGAAGGTTTCCGACAGGTACGCACCGAAAATGAAGCCCAGGGTGCCGATACCGGCGGCCAACGGGTTCAGGTCGATGTACTCGTCAAAGCCGAGTAGCGGTGCGACGCGGTTGAGCAGGTCCTGGCCGCCATAGAAAATCAGCAGGATCAGCACCAGGTCGGGAATACCGCGGATCACCGTGGAATACAGGTCGCCCAGCCAGGCCAGCCAGCGCACCGGCGACAGACGCAGTGCCACGCCGATCAGGCCCAGAACGATGGCCATGGCCATGGACGACAAGGCGAGCTGAAGCGTCAGCCAAGCGCCATCGAGGATGACAGCCCCGTAGCCTTTCAACATGATTCAGGTCCTCGAAAGTTGGGATGAAAAAATGGCGCAAACCTCAGAGATCCTGTTGCTTGCGCCATTTCGGACTTGTCGCAGAGACGTGTTACTTGCCGTAGATATCGAAGGCGAAGTATTTGTCCTGGATTTGCTTGTACTTGCCGTTCTCGCGAATGGCCGCGATGGCTGCGTTGAGCTTGTCCAGCTCAGCCTTGTCGCCCTTGCGCACAGCGATACCTACACCGTCGCCGAAGTATTTGACGTCGGTGAACGCAGGGCCGACGAAGGCGAAACCTTTACCGGCGTCGGTTTTCAGGAAACCGTCATCCAGCAGCGTAGCGTCTGCCACGGTGCCGTCGAGGCGGCCGGCGGCCACGTCGAGGTAAATTTCGTTCTGCGAACCGTAAGGCTTGATCTCGGCACCCAGCGGGGCCAGGACTTCGCGGGCGAAACGCTCGTGGATCGAACCACGCTGCACGCCGATGTTCTTGCCCTTGAGCTCGGTCAGGCCTTCGCTGACCTGAGTGCCGGCCTTCATGACCAGGCGAGCCGGGGTGTTGTAGTACTTGTTGGTGAAGTCCACAGACTTCTTGCGATCTTCAGTGATCGACATGGACGACAGGATGGCGTCGATCTTGCGCACCTTGAGCGCAGGGATCAGACCGTCGAACTCTTGCTCGACCCAAACGCACTTGGTCTTCATCTCTTCGCACAAAGCGTTGCCGATGTCGTAGTCGAAACCAACGATGCTGCCGTCCGGCGCTTTCGACGCGAACGGAGGGTAAGCCGCCTCGATACCGATTTTCAGAGGTTTTTCATCGGCGAAGGTTGGCAGAGACAGCACGGACAGTGCCAGGGCGCCAAGCAGCACGAGTTTCTTCATCTTGGGACTCCATCGGTAAAGGGCTAAAACGGCAGAGTGAGCAACAGCCCAATATGCGAGTGAGTGGAACCGGAAAGCAGTGCTGCGTCCTGGGAAGCCAGTGTTTAAATTCAACACGGGCAACGACGAGCGAGTGATCGGCATTCTAACGACAGGCCCGAGGCCGATATTTCTTCAATGCGACAACTAATTACAGAAGCACCGAGAAAGCCGTTTTAGCGCGTTGACAGCCCTGCAAAATCATGCAGGAGCAAAAGACATTGAACCGATCTGTATTGCAAATTGCGGGCCTATTATTGGCAAACCCTTCTAATCCGGCAAGCGCAGTGTAATGGCTTATTTTTTGAGGGGCATTTCAGGCCCGGATTTGAGCCCCGGCGTTTCCCAATGCCCCGCATTGAAGCGATGCGGTTACACATTCAGTAACCTGAAAGAATGTAGGTAACAGTAGGAAACCTCCCACAGAGGAAGCCGATAATTATTGGTTGAAGATCTTTTGATCTTCAAAAACAAAAACCCCGCCAGGTTCAACACCTGACGGGGCTTTTGATGACTCAGATCCGCCGCTTACGCGACATTCATGGTCTTGTGCGTATCAATCAAATGCTGCACCACACTCGGATCAGCCAGGGTGGAGATATCCCCCAACCCATCATATTCAGCCGTCGCAATCTTGCGCAGAATCCGCCGCATGATCTTGCCCGAACGGGTTTTCGGCAGCCCCGGCGCCCACTGGATGACATCCGGCGAAGCAATCGGGCCGATCTCCTTGCGCACCCAGTTTTTCAGTTCCAGGCGCAGCTGCTCGTTCGGCTCTTCACCGTTTTTAAGGGTGACGTAGACATAGATGCCTTGCCCCTTGATGTCGTGCGGCACACCGACCACAGCGGCTTCGGCGACTTTCGGGTGCGCGACCATCGCGCTTTCGATCTCGGCGGTGCCCATGCGGTGGCCGGACACGTTGAGCACGTCGTCCACGCGACCGGTGATCCAGTAGTAACCATCGGCATCGCGACGCGCGCCGTCACCGGTGAAGTACATGCCACGGAAGGTCTTGAAGTAAGTATCAACAAAACGGTCATGGTCGCCAAACAGCGTCCGCGCCTGGCCTGGCCACGAATCGAGAATCACCAGGTTGCCCTCGGCCTCGCCTTCGACGATGTTGCCCAGGTTGTCCACCAGCGCCGGCACCACGCCGAAGAACGGACGCGCCGCCGAGCCTGGCTTGAGCGCATGAGCACCCGGTAGCGGGCTCATCATGTTGCCGCCGGTTTCGGTCTGCCACCAGGTGTCGACGATCGGGCAGCGGGACTTGCCGACATTCTTGTAGTACCAGTCCCAGGCTTCCGGGTTGATCGGCTCACCCACCGAACCCAACAGGCGCAGGCTGCTGCCGTCAGCACCTTCAACGGCGGCGGTGCCCGAAGCCATCATGGCGCGGATCGCCGTCGGCGCGGTGTAGAGGATGTTGACCTTGTGCTTGTCGACGATCTTCGACACCCGGGTGATGTCCGGATAGTTCGGCACGCCTTCGAACAGCAACGTGGTCGCGCCGTTGGCCAGCGGGCCGTAGACGATGTAACTGTGGCCGGTGACCCAGCCGACGTCGGCGGTGCACCAGTAGATTTCACCCGGGCGGTAGTCGAACACGCGCTCGTGGGTCATGGCCGCGTACAACAGGTAACCGCCGGTGGTGTGCTG
>NZ_JBFTOU010000045.1:0-31446 GCF_056398125.1 Pseudomonas sp. 05L36
TGGGCAACCCGGCATGGATGCCGGGTTAGCCGCGCACGGCCATGGATGGCCGATCGCGGCGGGCCCACGGAGCAGGACCGGAGCGAGGGCATGCCGAGCCTGGGCGAGGCACCGAACGTCAGGGGCAAGAGCCCTTGGTTACTTGGGGCCGGGCGGCGTTCCGCTTTTCCAAGTGACCCGCCGTAAGGGTGGCCGTTACCGCAGCAATGAATATGTACACCAGGAAGAAAATGGTCGGCCGTAAGGTCGCCATCGCTGGCAAGCCAGTTTCTACAGGTGTCGGTGTTCCCCGGGATTCCGTGAAGTACCCAAAAAAACAGATGATGGCCAGTGTAAGCCTGAGGTGTTCACCTTCACGAAAGGGCCAACACCTTTGCTCGCTGGCTGGTAGCCCCCCTCAATCCTCAGCCTGCGACAAAGGCCGGGCCACCTGCTCCAACGCTCGACGCTCCCCAGCCACCCCCCAAATCGCCCGCACCACCGCCGCCAAACACATTAGTGCAGCGCCTGTCAGATAACCAATCAACAGACTGCTGCGCTGCTGGGTCTGGATCAGTTGGCCAAACAACATCGGCCCGATGATGCCGCCCAAGCCAGTGCCAAAGGCGTAAAACACGGCGATGGCCAAGGCGCGGATTTCCAGTGGGAAGGTTTCCGCCACGGTCAGGTAGGCCGAGTTGGCCGCTGCCGAGGCGAAAAAAAAGATCACCATCCACGCCGCGGCTTGCTGGGTGACATCCAGCCAACCCTGCTGGAAGGCATAGCCATTGAGCGCCAGCAACACCCCCGACATCGCGTAGGTGAAGCTGATCATCACGCGTCGGCCGATCACGTCGAACAGGCTCCCCAACAGCAGCGGCCCGCAGAAATTGCCCAGTGCCAAGGGCAATACATACCAACCAACATGCTCGACAGGCACCTGGTAAAAATCGGTGAGCACCAGCGCATAGGTGAAGAAGATCGCGTTGTAAAAGAAGGCCTGGGCGGTCAACAGGGTCATCCCCACCAGCGCGCTGCGCCTGAATCTGATGAACAGGGTATGGAAGACCTCGGCCAGCGGCGTATGGTCCCGCGCATGCAGACGCAGTGGTTTGCTGGTCACCGCCACAAGGTCACAGATGACTTTGTCAAAGGCCCGACAAGTATGCGTATCGTGGAAAAACTTCCTGTCACGCGGAGCGAGTACTCCCAAAAGGGTCGTACATGAAAATAACGAGAAAGTATGCTGCCCTTCAGTAAGTCCCTGCCCTCACCGAGCGCCTGACCTCAGCCTGTATGGCATAAGCCGGCGCCTCCACGGCATTGAAATCCTGTGTATACCGTTGGGCAAATCCCAGCACCCCCCACTCCTGATACTGCTGCACATGTTTGAGTTCGTGAGCCCAGAGCGCGATGTCCTGTTCTGCCGATTGCGCGTCCCGGAACAGGATGATGTCGATCAGCGTCACGGCACCGACATCGGGGTTTTGCAGCATGGCGGTGGCGGCGTTGAATTGGCCGTTGTCGCTGATTTTGTAGCGCGCGGTATCGAGGACGCTGGGGGCGTACCAGTGCAGTAGCTGCTCGCGGATGTGCGGTGGAATGGGTTGGATGCCGGCGTTGGCTGCTTCAGCACGCGCTTGGGTCAGCCACAGCGCCAGCCCAGGCGCCGCGATCTGGTAGATGTCATCAGGCACCACGTCTGGCAGGCAGATGCAGTCGTCCAGGCACACTTGCTTCTCGCCAGCCGGGCAGCCGTTGGTTTGGGCTGGCACTTCAAGTGTCAGGCAAAGAACAAGCAGCGCCACCAGGCGCGTGGTGATGGGCGGCATTGGGCGCTCCGGGCAGCGGACAGTGGTGAACCAATTATGGGCCAGGCTACCCGTTCGTCCCTATGCCGGTCAGGCACCCGAGTCAATCATTGACCTGCAGCTCATGCAGAAGAAGCTCCAGTGAATCCGGGGCTGCGCAATGACTTTTTTCCGAGCGTTGTTCATCCCATGGCATAGCGTCATCGGTGCAGAAATCTCCAATACACTCCATGCTCAGCCCGACATCGAGAAGTCCAAGCGGAATCCAGAAATAGGGTGTTTCGCGAAGAACATTAGGCACGGTCGAGCCACATCGCGAGCAAAAGTCATTTCTGTACCCGCTGGTTTTGCGCCAACCCGTGATCGCCTCTTGCCCTTCTTCCCATCGAAAGTCGCGAGCGTTGACCAGCGTGGCGAGATTATGGCCGCCCCCGGTTTGCTTGCGGCACAGGGTGCAATGGCAGCGATAAAAAAATCGTGGTTCAACCGCCAGGGAAAAGCGCACAGCCCCGCAAAGACATTGCCCTGATGCCATGACTCTCTCCCTTGAAAAATGATTCATCCGTGTTTGCTCCTGCCATGAAATGTCCTCGATCCCTAGTGATCGAGCAGTGAACTCGCCAGCAGCGCCTTCAAACCCATCGGCCTGGCAAAATGATAACCCTGGGCCTGCCCCGCCCCCATTTCGCGCAGCAGGTCCAGTGTCGCTTCATCCTCGACGCCTTCGGCCACCACACTCAGGTCCAGCGATTCGGCCATCCGCACAATCGCCCGGACAATCGCGCGACTGCGGGTACTGGTGGTCAGTTCGAGGATGAACGACTTGTCGATTTTCAATCCGCTGAAACGGTATTGATGCACATAGCTCAGGGATGAAAACCCTGCACCGAAGTCATCGAGCACCACCGACATGCCGTTGTCCGCCAGTTGCTGCATGGTTTGTCGGGCAATCGCCGGCTCGGCTACCAGCGCCCCTTCGGTCAGTTCCAGGCAGATCCGTGACGGCGAGACCCGGTGCTGCGCCAACAGTGCCAGCACCTCACTGGCGAAGTCGGGACGCGTCATGCTGTAGCTGGAGCAGTTGACGTGCACCGGCGGCCAATCGGCGTGCCCGGGCTGTGCGAGGATCGCTGCAATGCTGGCAAGCATGTACAGGTCCAGTCGACCGATCAGGCGCAAACCCTCGACATCCGGCAAGAACTCGCCCGGCGCAATCACCCGGCCGCCCGGCTGATGCCAGCGGATCAGCGCTTCAAGGGCCAACAGCTCGCCGGTTTCGACGCTGACGATCGGCTGGAAATACGGCAGCAGTTCGTCGTTGCGTTTGAGCGCGTTGCGCAAGGCCCCTTCTCGCTCGACCTGGTCCGAGACTTCACGGCGCACTTCCTGGTTGAACACCGCGTAGCTGTCGCGCCCGGCACTCTTGACCCGATACATCGCCGCATCGGCATCGCGCAGCAAGTCGGCGGGCTCGTGATGGAACTGGTTGTCGGCGCTGACGATACCGATACTGCAGGACGAGAAAACCTCATGGCCATTGATGAAAAACGGCAGGTCGAATGCCACCAGAATCCGTTCGGCAATTTCGATCATCACGTCCAGCGGCGCCTCGGGAGCCAGCACCGAAAACTCGTCGCCCCCCAGGCGCGCGAGCATGTCGGTGTCGCGCAGGCAACCACGTAAACGGTGGGCCGCCTGCATCAACAGCAGGTCGCCAAAATGGTGGCCGAGGCTGTCGTTCACCATCTTGAAGCGGTCGAGATCGATGAACATCACCGACAGGTGCCCGCCTTCGCTGCCGAACCGCGACCAGGACAGATTGAGGCGCTGTTGCAGATAGGTGCGATTCGGTAGTCCGGTCAGTGCATCGTGGGAGTTCTCGTGCTGCAACTTGGCATTGGCGTGATCGAGCTCGCGGGTGCGGCTCTGCACCCGGGCTTCCAGCTGGAGGTTGGCGGCATGGATCGCTTCGGCAGCTGTGCGTCGCGACAACGCTGTGTCGATGTGCCGCGACACGAAGGTCAGCAGCTCCTGGTCACGCTGGGTATAGCTCACCTGCGAGGTATAGCTTTGCACCGCCAGCACGCCTCGCACCACGTCGTCTTCGAACAATGGAATGCCCAGCCAGGAGTAGGAGCGCACAGACTCATGGGCAATTTCGATTTCACCGTGCGCGGACAATCGCTCAGCCTCGCCGGCGTCAATCAGGCAGGCTCGACGCTGACGGATCACGTACTCGGTCAAGCCCCGGCGCCCTCGCCGTGCCGCCGGGCGGATCGTCTGCCGTTCATCCACATAATAGGGAAACGTCACTTCACCGGTCGCGCCGTCGAACAGGGCAATGTAGAAGTTCTGCGCGAACAGCAGTTCACCGACGATGCCATGCAAGGTCTGGAACAACTCGGCCATGTCGCCAGGCCGGCTCGACAGTTCGGCAATCTGGAACAGCGCGCTCTGCAGATGTTCGGCGCGCTCTCGGTCTGCCACTTCCTGCCTCAAGGCGTCGTTGAGTGCCGAAAGCTCCAGGGTGCGACGCATCACCGTTTCTTCCAGGTCCTCCCGGTGCAGAATCCGGTCCAGCGCCATGGCCACGTGACGGGCTACCACCAAAAACAGCGCGCGGTCTTCGGCGCTGTAGATGCGTGAAACGTCGTAGACCTGCATTGCCAGCATGCCAAACACGTCATCCGAGGCATTTTTCAACGGTGCCCCCATCCAGAACTCGGGACGATCACCCACGCAATAAAAACGGTTTTCGGCCTGAGCCGCGAGAATGCCGGCAGAGTCAATCAGCAACGGCTGGCCAGTGGTCAATACCTGGCCAGTCAACGACAGATGCGCAGGGTCAAGGTATTCGTAGTTCTCGGCCTCCAGGGCATCAGCGTCGATGATGTCGACGTAATACGGGTAGTCGATCTTGCCGGTGTGCGGGTTATACAGCGCGAGATAGAAGTTCTCGGCGTCGATCAGGCTGGCCAGCAGCCGGTGAACCCCCACCAGAAACACTGACCGGTCACGGGTCGAACTGGCCAGATAGGTAATTTCATACAGCACACGCTGCGTGATCTGCGCACGGGCAAGGGTATTGGTCTGTAGCTGAATGCCCAGGCGCTGGGCAAGTTCAGCGAGCGCCGGTTGCGCAGCATCGTCGACTGGCGCAAGTAGCCAACCCAGCACACTTTCGCCTCTGCCGGTCGGCCAGCGGTGCACGTTGCGGGCCCGGCAAAAGCCTTCAAACTCGTCATTCGCAACGCTTGAAGGCCACTGTACCCGTGGGTCGCCCTGGCCAACCCGATGCATCTGTTCACCGGTGCGGTAAAACACCCAGGCGCGGGAATGGGCCCAGTTGCGCGCTGAGTCCAGCAATTGTCCGATCGTGTCGCCGCCGCCAACGTAGGCCATGCCGACAGTATCCGGGGTCTCTATGGGTTCAAGTGCGGCAACTTCGCTCGTGCGCGATTGCCATGGGGAGCCGGTCAATGTACGAAAACTCATCAGCGCTCCCTGAGCCCAAAACTGCCGACACTCACTGACTGATTGCCAGCAATGTGCCGTAAAACTTCCCGTTTAAAGCTTATAGCGGTTTTTTTCAATGATTTTATGCACTTTGATGCCAGGTATGAGACGAGCCACAAATTATTCGCTGCTTGTGGTCTGACGGAGCAGCGTGTGTTGCGGATTCAACTGGACGATGCAACTCACTGGATTCTGTGTAAGTGGGAGGAGCGTGGCCATTATTCGCCTGCGAGACATGCCTTCGGCTCATTCGTCCCAATATGCGAAGAAACTGTCCTGGCAAGCCAATAGCATCGAACCCGGGATACCTACTATAGGAACGGCACCTCTGCCTGATAGGCAGGGGACAGTTACCTATACCGGATGCACATATTGCGCACCGCCGCACAAGCACGGACTGGACACAACAATGACAAAAATCGCCGAAATCCAAGACACCCCTTCACCAGCGTCTCCCTCGGCACCGGCCATCATCCGGTCGTCGGTGCGCCAGCATTCGATCAAGGTAGAGCTTTGCACACCCGCCATCGGCGCCGAGCTCAGCAACGTTAGCCTGGTCGACGCTGCCCAGGATCCGGAATTGATCGCGCAAATCCGGGCCCTGTGGCTCAAGCACAAAGTGTTGTTCTTTCGCGACCAGAACATCACTCCAATGGAGCAACAGCACTTCGCCGCGCAATTCAGCGAACTGGAAGCCCATCCCCTGGCGCCGAGCCATCCGGAGGCGGACAAGTTGCTGATGCTGTACCGCAATCTCGATCCGGGCAAGCCCAAGAGCTATGTCGAAAAGGCCAGCCGCGAAAACCTCTGGCATGCCGATGTCACTTACAAGAAGGCGCCGCCCCGCGGCGCGGTATTGCGCTGCGAACTGGGTCCGGAGACCGGCGGCGACACCCTGTTTTCCAACATGGTGATGGCCTACAAAAATTTGCCCGAAAGCATCAAGCAACGGATCGATGGCTTGTATGCAAAGCACGGTGCCGAGCAGACCTTTGGCGCCCAGTTGCCACGCGAAGAACGTCACGCGATGGCCCTGAAGACCCCCGGAGCTGAACACCCGGTGGTGCTTATCCATCCTGAGACGGGTGAAAAGGTGTTGTTTGTGAACTCGGCGTTCACTACCCATTTCTCGAATTTCTTCAACTTCGAGGACATCCGGTACGGCCAGGACTTCATGCCCGAGGCTCATCATTTGATGAACTACCTGATCTCCCAGGCCGCCATTCCGGAATATCAGGTTCGCCTGAAGTGGCGAACCAACACGGTTGCCATGTGGGACAACCTGCAAGTTCAGCACTACGCAGTGGCTGACTACGGCAATGCGCCAAGAAAGATGCTGCGTGCCACCCTCGTGGGCACCCCGCTCGTCTGATCCAAACGGTTCCCTCCGGGGAAATTCAGGACACCCGACCGACCATCTGAGTCAGTCGGGTAATCCTGGCCGCTCACAAATGTTCGATCTCAAACAAAACAATGGAGATACCTATGCTCTACGAACACGTCGACACCGCAGTCATCGATGGCGAATCCCTGCCGTGGATTCCCTTTACGCCTTATGCCGAAAACGTCCTGCTGAAGTACTTCAAGCTCGACCCGATCCGTGGTGAATGGATCGTCATGATGAAGGCGCCGCTGGACATGCAACTGCCCAAGCACCACCACACCGGGACGGTGATGGTCTACACGATCGAAGGCCAGTGGAAATACAAGGAGCATGACTGGATCGCCGGCCCCGGCAGCATCGTCTACGAGACGGCCGCGTCGACTCACACCCCTGAAGTCGTCAGCACAGGAAGCGCAGACGGGTATTCGCTCATGCTGGTTCAAGTCACTGGCGATCTGGCGTTCCTGGACGGCAACGACAACATTGTCGCGCTGGAAAACTGGAAGACGGGGTTGCAACGTTATCTAGCTTATTGCGAGCAGCATGACATCGCGCCGAAAGACCTCACGGCATTCAACTGATCCGAGTTCCAGGAAGACGCCCGGCATCCCTCGATTCATGGGGGAGCCGGGAAAGTAACCTGATCGCAAAAATCCAGGGGAGGAAAACAGGCTGTCCCGGTTCGCGGTTTTGACGCGGAGTCTGACAGAGGGCCCTGGCCGCCTGTCCGCTCCCCGATCAAAGACGTACGAACGGAGTGATGTCATGCATGGTTTGATGATGCACAAGCAGCTGTTGATCTCCTCGCTCATAGAGCACGCCGACCGCCATCATGGCGATACGCAGATCGTGTCCCGCAGGGTGGAGGGCGATATCCATCGCTACACCTTTCGTGACTGCCACCGTCGCGCGCGCCAGATGGCCAGCGCGCTGACCAGCCTGGGTGTCCAACCCGCCGACCGGGTCGGCACGCTGGCCTGGAATGGCTATCGTCACCTGGAGTTGTACTACGGCGTGTCCGGCATGGGCGCCATTGTGCATACCATCAACCCTCGCCTGCATGAAGACCAGGTCGCTTACATCGCCAATCACGCCGAAGACCAGTACATTTTTTTCGACCTGACGTTCCTGCCGTTGATCAAGGTCATCGCTGGCCGCTGCAATTCGGTCAAGGCGTTTATCGCCATGACCGATCACACCCACATGCCGAAAGACGCCGGCATCGACAACTTGCTTTGTTATGAAGATCTGCTTCAACAGGGATCTGCCGACTACGTCTGGCCGACTCTCGACGAGGATGCCGCCAGTACGCTCTGCTACACCTCCGGCACGACGGGAAACCCGAAAGGAGTCTTGTACAGTCATCGTTCATCGCTACTGCATACCTATGCCGCCGCGCTGCCGGATGCCCTGAACTGTTCGGCCCGCGACGTCATCCTGCCGGTTGTGCCAATGTTCCATGTCAACGCATGGGGACTTCCGTACATCGCGTGCATGGTCGGGGCCAAGCTTGTATTTCCTGGACCTGCGCTGGACGGTAAATCCCTGTTTGAGCTTCTGGAAGCGGAGCACGTTACGCTCTCGGCGGGCGTACCGACTGTGTGGCAAGGCCTTCTTGCTCATCTGGCGGAAACAGACCTGCATTTCTCCAGCATGAAACGCACCATCATTGGGGGCGCTGCCTGTCCCACGGCAATGCTGCACAAGTTTCAGGAGGTCTACGGCGTTGCGGTGTTGCACGTCTGGGGGATGACTGAATTGAGCCCGATCGGAACCATTGGCACTCTGAAGGCCAGGCACCTTGATATGTCTCCCGCAGAGCGTAATGCCGTGCAATCCAAACAAGGCCGGGCAGTGTTTGGCGTCGACATGCAGATCGTCGGTGCGGATGGCCTGGAACTGCCTTGGGATGGGGCAACCTCGGGTGACCTGATGGTGCGTGGCCCCTGGGTGGTACGCGACTATTTCAGAAACGAAGATGACTGTTCGCCGCTGCTTGAGCACGCAGGTCAGACATGGTTCCCGACCGGCGATGTGGCGACCATCGATGGGGATGGCTTCATGCAGATTACCGACCGCAGCAAGGATGTAATCAAGTCGGGTGGAGAGTGGATCGGCTCCATCGACCTGGAAAACATTGCGATGACCCATCCGTCAGTCTCCCAGGCTGCATGCATCGCCGCGAAACACACGAAGTGGGATGAACGCCCATTGCTGATCGTGGTCAGGAAAGCGCAAGCAGCACTGACGCGGGAAGAGCTGCTCGCCTTTTATGAAGGCAAGATCGCGAAATGGTGGACGCCGGATGATGTGGTCTTCGTCGACACGATTCCATTGGGCGCTACAGGCAAGGTCCTGAAGAACGTTCTGCGCGAGCAGTTCGGCGATCATCTGCTGGTCAAGGCTGCCGGCTGAGCGCTGCATGGCCGCGAGTGATCGCGGCCATGCACAATGCAAAACGTTCGTTCCTAGCGTTCCATCTGCTCGAGAAACTCCAACAGCAATTCGTTGACCTGAGCGGGACATTCTTCTGCGGCGCTATGGCCCACACCGGGCAGCAGAACCTTTTTGCGCAGTGCGGGTAGATAGGCGTCCATCTGGTCGTAGAGCGCACGGATTTCGACCGGCTCCAGGGAAGGGTCGGCAGCACCACCGATGAACAGGCTCGGCTGGCTTACCTTAGCGCCGTCGAGAAACGCCGTGATTTCCCAATTGCGATCGCGACAGCGGTAGTAGTTGAGGGCACCGGTAAACCCCGTGCGCGTGTACTCGGCGACGTAGTAGTCGAGTGACTGCGGGCTTAACCAGGACGGAAACTCACCCTTCGGCTCGGTGAAGGCATTGAGAATGGGTTCACCGGCCTCAACGAACAGACGCCAGCGTTCGGCACCGACGGCGCTGCCGGAGATCGAGTAGAAGACGCTGCTCAAAGTCTTGCGCGGATCATTGGCCAACTCGCGATCCGGCTTGTCGAGCTGCTGGAAATACAGGTGGTGGTACACCCTGCCCTTTGCCATTGCCTGCAAACCCACGGTCGGTTTGACCTTGCCGCGCGGCGGTACAGGTGTATTGAGCATTACCAGGCCACGGAACAGATCCGGTCGCAACATGGCCGCCGCCTGGGCCACCCAAGCGCCCAAGTCATGCCCAATGATCACCGCGGACGTTTCGCCCAAGGCCGCCATCAAACCCACCATATCGCCGACGGCCTGGCTCATGTCATAGGCTTCGATGGAATCGGGTCGGTCCGATTGCCCGAACCCTCTTTGATCGGGCACAACAACTCGATAGCCGGCCTCGGCCAATGCCACGATCTGGCGCCGCCACATGTACCAAAGGTAGGGGAAACCGTGTAGCAGGATGACGAGCGGGCCCTGTCCCTCGTCGATGTAATGCATGCGAATGCCGTTGAGTTCGGCAAAGCAGTGGTTGAATGCATCAGGATCATCGGCATCCACCTGCGCCATTGCAGCGAGCGGCTGACCGATACGCATTGAAGTGCGCGTATCCATTATCTACCTCCATCTTATTAGTTGTGGGCCTGAAGGTAGCGCCGTGAGGGTGCCCTGCACTGAGCTTCCCGGGACACAATCTTGTGAAACTGGGACAGTTCGAAAGCTTGTAGAGCCGCTTCTGCCGCTGCCAGCCCCGGCCCTTCGACTGTGTCCCAATATGCTAATAAATTATCCCGCCATGCCCATGGCGCCGGGCCCGTGCTCCCTAAAATGGGACCGCGCTACCTGCTCTGCATTACGCCAGACCAGGGTTGAAGATCGCTGGCGCTAGCTGTACCGCCACAAGCGCCGTCTTCCCGCGCAATACACCTTCGATGAAAAAAGCAACGCCGCCATCGGCCGAGGGAGATCCTGCACATGCCCATGCTTGTTCGTGCCGCCGTCTTGACCAAATACCTGGAAGTCACCCAGGACCTGGGATTCAATCCGTGCGACGTCATGACCGTCGTCGGCCTGAGCAAGGCTCAGCTGCGAGCCCCGGAAAACCGTATACCCATCGATACCGCCGTGCGCCTGCTGGAAGATTCTGCGCTCGCCAGTGGTTGCCAGACCCTCGGCCTGCGCATGGCCGAGTCGCGCCAGCTTTCGGACTTCGGCGTGGTCAGCCTGCTTCTCAGTCAGCAACGCACCCTGCGTGAGGCCTTGCAGGTGATGGAGCACTACCGCGATCTGATGAATGACTCCCTGGGGATCTTCGTTGAAGAAGCCGGCAGGATGGTGATCATTCGTGCCGAGATGGTCACCGAGTCGCTGTTGCCAAGTCGCCAGGCCTCGGAGCTGGTCATCGGCGTGCTGTTCGGATTGTGCTCGACACTACTCGGCTCGCAGTGGCGCCCTTACAGTGTCAACTTCATGCACCAGCCGCCAGAGAACCTGCATCTGCATCGGCGCCTGTTCGGCTGCAACCTGGAGTTTGGCAGCGAGTTCAACGGCATCGTCTGCTCCGATGCCAGTCTGGACATGGTCAACGCCAATGCCGACCCGGCCATGGCGTGTTATGCCCGGAACTACATCGATTCGCTGCAAGGCAATGAAAGCACCTCGTTGCTGTTCGAAGTGCGCAAGGCGATTTACTTGCTGTTGCCCATGGGCCGCGCCACGATCGAGCAGATCGCGCTGTCACAGGGCATGAACGTGCGCACCTTTCAACGCCGCCTGCAAGACGACGGCTGTGCCTTCAACGACCTGATCAACGAGGTGCGTCGTGACCTGGCGCTGCGTTATCTGGAGAACCCGAACCACTCGTTGAGCCGCATCGCCGACATGTTCGGCTTCTCCATGGCCAGCTCCTTCACCCGCTGGTTCATCAACCAGTTCGGCATGCCGCCAGCGGCGTGGCGTCGCGCGCAGAAACAAGCGGTCGCTCCCTGACAGGGAGCGCTGTCCCTAACCCTTTCAACGCACACGAAAAAAACGGCGACTGCTGGTACAGTCGCCGCAAAAGACCGATGTTTGTGGCACCGGTGGTGAGCTTCACTGTAACGAGGAGCCAGCCCAGTGAAGCCCTGCCATAAACCTGAGTGAAGCCTGTTTTCAGAGGCCCCAGTGCAGCAACAGCAGCACCAGCACGACCAGGAACACCGTCTCACCGACCATCAGCAGGATCGGTTTGATGCCGACCGCCGCCAGCTCCTTGAGCCGGGTCTTCATGCCCAGGGCACTGATGGAAATCACCAGGCACCAGCGCGACAACTCATTGACCCCGCCTTGCACCGCCGGAGCGATCCAGCCGGTACTGTTGATGCAGGCCAGAATCAGAAATCCCACGGCGAACCATGGCAGCAGCGGTGGGCGCTTGCCGGTCGGGTCAGCGCCTTGCATGCGGGTGATCATGGCCGCGGTGACGATCACCGGCAGGAGCATGGCAACTCGCATCAGCTTGACCACCGTGGCTGTGTCACCGGTCTCGGTTGACATGCCGTACCCGGCACCGACCACTTGGGCGACGTCGTGGATGGTGGCGCCGAGGAACACCCCGGCGATCTGTGGCGACAACGAGAACCAGTTGGCAATCATTGGATAGACGATCATCGCCAGGGTGGACAACGCCGACACGCCGATCACCGTGAACAGGGTCGCGCGCTCTTTCTGAGGATGATTAGGCAACGCCGCCGCCAGCGCCAAGGCTGCCGATGCGCCGCAGATGGCCGTGGCGCCACCGGTGAGCATGCCAAACAGCCGCGAGAAACCCAGAAACTTCGCGGCGATCACCGAGGCAGCGATGGTCACCACCACCAGGATCACCACCAGCACCATCGGCTTCCAGCCCAGCGCCGCCATTTGCTCCAGGGTGATGCGCATGCCCAGCAGAGCGACGCCGATGCGCAATACCGTGCGGGCAGTGAACTCGACGCCGACTTTGCAGGGACCGTCGTCGGCAAGAAAATTCAAGGCCATGCCCAGCAACAAGGCGAACAACATGACCGGTGCGCCGTAGTGCTCGGACAAAAACGACGCGGCGGCGGCCACGATCAGGCTGACTATAAAGCCCGGCACCAATTCGCGTGTGCGGGTTTGGATTTGGGTGAGTGCAAGGGCGCTCATGGCGCGGGCTCCTCGGAAACGATGACAACGAACGCCTGGCCGTCGATGATCTCGACCGGGTAGTTATTGACTTTGAGTTGGGTGGAAGCGAGCGGATAGCCGCTCTGTAAATGCCCCCCGGCCAGCAGGCACGGGAATGCGTCGAGTCATGCCAGTCGCCGCTCGCGATCACTTTCGCGCAGCGCTTCGCTCATGGCGCCGCTGACGGGGTCAGTGACGCTTTCACCCTGTAGCCGAGCAATATCTTTTTGGTAATGGCGCCTGGCATAAAAGAACATGGCCGCTGCCGCAAGACTGACCAGAGGAACCCATTGAAACGCCGCATGCAGACCGATGAGGTCCGACACCCGGCCAGTCAGGAACGGCCCCGGGGCCAGACCCAGCATGTTGTTGGCCAGGGTCAGCGTGGCGAACGCCGTGCCGTGCACCGAGTAGTGGGTCAGGTTGGCAACCATCGCGCCGCTAGGGCCGGTGGTGCCGGTGGCAATCAGCATCCCCAGGCAGATCAGCAGCAGTTGCACCGGTCCTGCCTGCAAGGCAAAAGCCGCCGACAGCAACAGGCAACTGCCCAGGCAAAAGCCGATCGCCAGGCTGACCTTGCGCTCCGGCGAGTGGCGGCAAAGCCGATCGCTGAGCATGCCGCACAGAATCATCCCCACACCGCTGCACAGCACGATGAGCGCCGCCATGCCGCCGGCCTTGTCGGTGGGCATGTCGTAGTAGCGGTTGAGGTAGCTGGGAATCCACACCATGACCGTGCCGCCGACGAATAACTGCAAGCCGCTACCCACGTACGTGGCGATCACCGAACGGCTGGACCACAGCGTACGTAGCGGCCGCTTGACCACAGCCCTTGCACTGTTGGCCATTTGCGCAGCACGTTGCGGCGCAATACGTGCTTCCTTGACGATCAGCGGATAGAGCACCGCCAGCAACAGGCCAAACAGAGCCATGCCGGCGAATGACCAGCGCCAGCCCAGCTTGGCCGCGATAGCACCGCCCAGGGCCATGCCCAGCACGGCGCCAAACAAGCCGCCGGCCATGAAGGCACTGGCCAGGGTGGCGCGCATGTGTTTGGGGAACACCGAAATCACCACGGCGATGCCGACGCTGCCATAGGCCGCCTCACCGACACCGACCATGAATCGGGCGACGAACATCTGCTGGTAGTCCTGCGCCAAGGCGCAACCGAGGGTCGCCAGGCTCCACAGAAATGCCATCAGCGCCAGGCTTTTGACCCGGCCGAAGCGGTCAGCCATCAACGACAGTGGGAACGTCAGTAAACCGACCATCAGGGCAACGATACCGCTGAGCAAACCGAGCTGTCCGTCGCTCAACGCCCACTCGCTCTTGAGCAGCGGGAACACTGCGTTGAGCACTTGGCGTGACATGTAATCGGAAATCAACAGGCCGAACGTCAGTGCAAAGACGATCCAGGCATATTGGCGCGCAACGCCGACGCAACCTGCGTCGTCATCATCGGCGGCGATTGGGTGAAAGGCCATGCAGCCTCCTCAATGTCTTTGTTTTATTGTTGTTATCAAGCGTGTAGCCGGTACGGCTTACGAAAGTGACTTCAATGCCCACACGCGTGGGCATCCTCATGACCAAGGGCCGTGCTGTTGAACCGCAGTAGGTTCTAGCGCGTATCTATTACCTTCCGCTCTCTATTTTCAGAAGCCTGAAGGTAGCTCTGACGGCGCTTCCTGCACTAAGCTTCGCAGGACACAATCTTGCGAAATTGGGACACGAGGGAAATCATGTATACCCTGACGCGGAGTGCCAGCCTCACCAACTATGAACAGATTGCCCGTTCAGTGCGGCTCGATCCTTTTCGTATGCTGCGGATGGCCAAGCTACCGGCCAGTGCCCTCGACGATCCGAATATCATGATCAGTAGCGATTCGGTCGGGTGGCTGCTGGAGGAGTCAGCCCGACTGTCCGGTCAGGAAGCTTTCGGCCTGCTGCTCGCCGAAAAGAGGCACCTTTCCAACTTCGGCATGCTGGCGCTGCTTATCCGCGAAGAGCCGACACTGCGCGCCGCCTTGCAATCTTGCTTTCGCTATACGCGACTGCATAACGCCGGTGTGCAATTGTGGCTTGAGGATATAGGCGATCTGACTCTGCTGCATGTGGGTGTAAACATGCAGGGCCATCATGGCGTCTGGCGCCAGGCGATTGAACAAGCAACCGGAATTATCCTGCGCACGCTGTGCATTCTGAGCGGCTATACCTTCCGGCCGGTAAGGGTCAGTTTTACTTACGAGCCCCCCTCCAGCCTTGAAGTACACCACCGCGTGTTGGGATCCGCGATCGAGTTCTCTCAGGAATTCAATGCCATCGTTTGCCGCGGGCGCGATTTGGATATGCCCATACCTGAGGCGGACCCGGCGCTGCATCGCGAAGTGAAGCGATCGCTGGACATGCAGTTGGCTAACCTGCGCGACGAGCCGACGCAGCGGGTACGCCAGATCGTCAAGATGCTGCTGCCAAGCGGACTGTGTTCTGTCGATGCGGTTGCCCAGCATCTTGGCATGCATCGACGCACCCTAAACCGCCACCTGACAACTGAGGGTGAGAGTGTCACAACGATCATCAACGCTGTACGGGCTGAACTCGCCGAAGAGTATCTGGCCAACAGCAAACGCCGATTATATGAGGTGGCCGAATTGCTCGGCTTTTCCTCGGCCGGTGATTTTTCACGCTGGTTCCGCAGCCAGTTTGGCAAGACACCTTCGGCTTGGGCCGCCTCCTACAGAGAGAGTAAGGCAACGTCCGAGCCCTTATCGCCTGAATAAACAGAACGAGAGGTTCGGGTGGCCGACTCTCTGGCTTGCTGTCCGGGCACCTTGCCTGAACCTGTCACATCTTCGACGAATCTGACCTACCCATTGCGCCGCAACTCCCTTGCGGTGTCCCAATACGACAATAAATTGTCCCGCAATGCACAGGTTATCGCTCTCGGTCCAATTAGTATCGACTGCGGCCCCCGCTCTGCTGATAGAACCAGAAAAATCTGCGGATACACAAATCCCCACCTGCGCACCCGAACAGTTTGGACCAACAATAACAAGCGCCGCCGTAAATCGAGGCGTGACTTCACCTGCCCCGCCCACGGTCCGGCCAATAACCATCGAAATGGAGACAGAATGCGAGTCGAACAACTGACCTGTGCCATTGGCGCAGAACTGCTCGATGTGAGCCTCGGCGACGCAGTGCGCGATGACGGCTTGTTTAATGAAATCTACGCAGCGCTATTGAAATACAAGGTGTTGTTCCTGCGCGAGCAGGATCTGGACAAGCTCTCGCACCGCGACCACGAAGCATTTGCCATGCGCCTCGGCCAGCTTGAAACCCATCCGATGCTCCCCAGTCACCCGGAGGCTCCTGGTCTCGTGCAAATCTACAAGACCCCGGAGAATCCAGCGGATCGCTACGAGAATGCGTGGCACTGCGATGCCACCTGGCGTGAATCGCCTCCGATGGGCGCTGTGCTGCGGTGCATCGAATGCCCACCGACCGGTGGCGACACCATGTGGGCCAACATGGTGCTGGCTTATGACAACCTGCCCATAGATGTGAAGCAGGAAATCGACAGCTTGATCGCTAACCACAGCTTCAATTCCTCCTTCGCCGCCGCCATGCCAAAGGAAAAGCGCCTGGCTATGAAGGCGCAATACCCGGATGCCGAGCATCCGGTAGTGCGTACCCATCCCGAAACTGGCGAGAAGGTGCTATTCGTCAATGCCTACGCTACGCATTTTGTGAATTACCACAGCCAGGGACGTGTCCGTGTTGGCCAGGACTACAACCAAAAAGGCGTCGACCTGCTGAAGTACCTGATTAGCCAGGCCTACAACCCCGAGTACCAAATCCGTTGGCGCTGGAAGAAAAACAGCGTGGCGATCTGGGATAACCGCTGCACCCAGCACTATGCAGTGATGGACTATCCGCCTTGCCATCGCAAGATGGAGCGTGCGGCCATTATCGGCGACAAACCCTACAGATAAGTAAACGGCGCAGAGCCCAGGGACGCTTCTGAGCGTCTTCCTTGGGTCGCTTGCGGCCCTTCTATCTACTCAGTGACAGGGGCATTCAACAGGTAGCAGGTCCGGGTGCGGATCAACCTGCCCCGGCTTTTCAATGACGTTGAACGTATCAGTCGTCGTTGTCATCGCGATCGCGGTAGCGACGGTGATCGCGATCGTAGTCACGACGATGATATTGACGGTCATAACCTTGATCATCGTCCCCTCTTTGGTCGTAGCCACGTCGATGATCATGATCGTGATATCGACCGTACCTTTCTCCGTCATCCCAGTGCGGGCCGCAGCCTCCCAACAAGATGGCGCTGGAAATGGCCACGATCAACATTACTGCGCGATTCATATGAACGTCCTAAACGTCGGAGGTATGGAATGGTTACAACTATGACCATTCAGTAACTCAATGATTCCTCGGGGAAATACAAACAAGTGATGGTCACGCACCCATCGAATGCCCGTCGAGACAGTCTGGGCCTGTCATGAATAGCCAAGGGACTGTCGCCAAATGAAAAGCGCCCCTGATACAGGGGCTATTTAATGGCAGCACTGAAAAAGCCTCTGGCGATCGAGCCGACGTAAGCGACTGCTCCGCCGCTCCGCCTGAGTCACGAGTTGCCTGGTACGCCAGGCAGGAGAATAACAATATGAAATTCGTGAAGAACCTTCTGGCTGCCGTACCCCTCATGGCGCTGGCCATCGATGCCCAGGCCTATGTATCGAGCCAGGAAGCCGCCCGGCTGGGCACCAGCCTGACGTGGGTGGGTGCCGAAAAGGCCGGTAATGCCGATGGCTCCATCCCGCCCTACAACGGTGGCCTGACCACTGCCCCCGCAAGCTTCAAGACTGGCGACAGCATGCGCCCGGACCCCTTTGCGCACGAAAAACCACTGCTGGTGATCAACGGCAAGAACGTCGATTCGTACAAAGGCATGCTGACCGCCACCACCGTAGCGTTGGCCAGGCGTTACCCCGGCTTTCGCATCGATGTGTATCCGACCCACCGCACTGCATCGCTCCCGCAGGCGGTACTGGACAATAGCCGCCGCAATGCCACTGCCGCCAGGTCCCTCAACGGCGGGATCGCCATCGACAATGTGATGCCCGGCGTGCCGTTCCCGATCCCGCAAACAGGCGCTGAAGCGATGTGGAACTTCCTGCTGCGCTACCAGGGTGTCAACATCCATTCCAAGTACGACTCCTGGAGCGTCGACACGGCGGGCGTACCGAGCCTGGCGGTCACCGGCGAGGCATTCGTCTCCTTCCCGATTTACGAGAACATGTCCAAGCCCTTCAACAGCTCCGACATTTACTATCAGTTGAAACTGTCCTATACCGGACCCGCGCGCCGGGCCGGCGAGTCGATCATGCTCAAGAACGCCACCAATCCGGCGCAGTTTCCTGGCAGGGCCTGGCAGTACATGCCTGCCCAGCGCCGCGTCAAACAGATTTCGATCCTGGCCTACGACACACCCAACCCCGGTACCGCCCGAGCACTGGAGCTGTATGACTGGACGCTGGTCGGCAAGCAGGAAATGATCGTGCCCTACAACACCTACAAACTGACCTACGCTCGCGATGCCAAATCGCTGACCACGCCAAACTTCATTGCGCCGGACTTCGTACGCTGGGAAAAACACCGGGTCTACGTCGTGGAGGGCAACCTCAAGCCCGGTGCAAACCACATCTACCAGAAGCGCCGCTTTTACCTGGATGAGGACACCTGGGCCGCTGTGGCCTCCGATCAGTACGACACCAGTGGCCAGCTATACCGTGGCTCCTTCGCTTTCTTCAGCCAGAGCTATGACCAACAGGTCCCGGACGCCACCCCTTTCATGACGTACGACCTGTCGAAAGGCACCTATAACATCAATGGCGTGGTGGGCCCTCATGGCGGCATCCGCTACATCGAGCCGCTATCGACGGCGCAGTGGGTGCCAGAGTCCATGGCGGGCACCGGCATTCGCTAGGTCCGCGGTGATCCAACGCCCGGTCATGCATGACCGATAAATCACAAAGCCCCGGTTCGAAAAAAACCAGGGCTTGAGATTTCGGGTGGGCCTGAGCCCGTTTCAGCACCTGACCGGCGGGATTTCCCTGCCGGCCGACGATAGTGAAATATCAGTTACCCGCAGTCGTCATGGAGATAGGCATCTATCGCTTCCCCTTCATGCAGACGACTGAAAGATAAGCACCCCAGATAACACCAAATAGGGCAAGTATCAGCTCCGGATTGAAAATGCCCTGATTGACCGGCGCCACCAGGATTTCGCTATACAGGCACAAGGCGCCCGCGATCAACGCAAGAAAGTATCCGGTCCGGGTTCTGGTCCGGCGCAGCAACAGAACCTTCTTCAGACCCTCGTCTTTCCATTCTTGAAGGGGCATGCACTGGATCTCTTCCAGCAGCACTACACCCCACAGCAACGCACACAACCAATAGCCTATCATCATGATTTCCTCTAGTTAGAACATTGACTCAACATGAATGCAGCGTGCACTCCTTGCTCAACTTACGAATATCGATTCCGGAGTCTTTTCTGTATGTCTCGCGAAGAGCAGCACGGCTAGAAAGTCGTGTTCTTTGCTGATTGGTTCCATGGGGTACTGCTCCCATTTGGTGATAATTGCCAGCAGGAAAAATCTTCTGGTAACAGAGACTTGGCCAAACGCTCCAACATGCGGCGCAGGATGGCCAGTTCATGGTTCTTGTCGTAGAAGGCGTAGGCTCCCGCTTTTGTGAAGTACTTCCAATGTGTCGGATCAGCGCAATTGCTGACCACTATGACTTTTGTCAGCGGATACTCGGCTGCGACCACACGCAATACTTCCATGCCATGACCGTCGCCGAGGTTGACGTCCAGCAAGACGACATCGGGCGGTTCACGCCGGATGGCGGCGATGGCGGTCGATGCGCGGTGAAACGCCCCGGCAAGCGACAGGCCCGCGATCCGCGACGACACCGTGCGCCACAGCGCTGGCACGACGTTCGAATCCTCAACGACAAACAGGCGCAAAGGGCCTGAATCTCTGGCTGGCATCAGTGCAGTCAATGGTTCTGTGCTGGTGACCTGCATGATTTCACCTCTCTTTTTTGACATAGCTGTACAAGACGCTGACGAAGACAAATTCATTCAGCGGACGAAATCTTGCGCTGGGTTAACTATGCTCAAGTAGAACGGAATCGACTATCGACGTTAGCTGGACTTCTTTGTGGAGATATCGGCCAAGAGCTTGTAGTGATTCCACTACAAGCAGGCTGGATCGGGTGACGGGGCGTTCTAAGTCAACAGGCCGTTTTCGAGTGCATAGCGGGCGAGTTTCGCGTTGCTGTCCATCCCTGTTTTTTCCAGGATGCGTGCCCGGTACGTCGTGACCGTACTCGGGCTCAAGTGCAATATCTCAGCGATGCGGACAATTCTCTCGCCTGAAGCGAGGAGCTTTAGTACTTCAAGTTCCCGGTCGGATAGCGCTTCGTGGGGTGCCCCGTCGCTTCTACCGATAGCGTTGACCAGTTTTTCTGCCAGCTCAGGACTGACGTGCTTGCCGCCTGAGGCCACCTTGCGAACTGCCGTAACCAGGGTGGCTGCAGAAATATCTTTGGTGAGGTATCCCGCTGCGCCATGCTTGATTGCGCGTAACGCATAGGCCTCGACCGAATGCATGCTCAACATCAAAACCGCGAGCTTGGGCTTCTCTGCACGCATGAGCTTGAGGAGTTGGAGGCCGGTTTTATCGGGCAGCTGAATATCTACCAGCGCCACGTCGAAATCCTGCTCCCGGACCAGGCGCATTGCGTCTTGTGCCGTCTCTGCTTCGCCCATTACGTCGATCTCGCCGGCAGTCTCCAGCATGCGTCGCACGCCGCTACGCACGATGCTGTGATCATCTACCAGCAAGACTCTGATTCTGTGGTCAACCATCTGTATTTTCCATTCACCAGTGGCCAGCAAGCCATGGAATCTGCTGCAGCGTTTGACGTTAGCAGGCACAGAGCACACTTGCACTTTTTGCCTCAGCCGTTAGTGCTCACTTCTCCGGACTGCCGGTGCTGTCGCTTGGAACGGCCTGTTCCCGGCCAATTTCCCCAGGATCCGGGGGCGTTGTGCCAACCTTGCTAATATTTCGTAAGCCAACGCTCCGTTTCAGCATGGTCAATACTGCAATGCCGGCTCCTGCATAACGCCTTGCGCGTGGCATCCATCTTGACTGGACATAGACATGGCCACAGTGACGACACCGATCGAAGTTTTCGACATGAAGACGTTGCTGGCAGCGCTGAAGGCGTTGCGCAATGGTGACTTCACCACGCGTATGCCGCAAGACTGGACCGGCATGCCGGGCAAGATCGCCGACACGCTCAACGAGATCATCGACATGGCGGCCGACACCGCCACCGAATTCGAACGCGTGGCGCGACTGATCGGCAAGCAGGGCAAGGTCGATGAGCGTATCCAATTGCCGATGATGAAAGGTTCATGGCAAAAGATCGTCAACTCGAGCAATGCGCTGACCAGCGACCTCATCAGCCCGATGAGCGAGATGATTCGCGTTATCGGTTCGGTTGCCGAGGGTAATCTGAGCCAGCAGGTACCACCGGTACTCGACGGCCTGAAACTGCGGGGTCAGTTCCTCAAATCCGCCAGGATCGTGAACACCATGGTGACGCGGCTGGGCTCCTTCGCATCCGAGGTGACCCGCGTGGCGCGCGAAGTCGGCACTGAAGGGATTCTCGGTGGGCAGGCCAATGTCAAAGGGGTGTCCGGCACCTGGAAAGACCTGACCGACTCCGTCAACGACATGGCCGCCAATCTGACCACCCAGATGCGCAACATCGCTTACGTGACGACCGCGGTGGCCAAAGGCGATCTGGGCAAGACGATTACCGTCGAAGTCAGGGGTGAGATTCTCGAGCTGAAAAACACCATCAACACGATGGTCGGCCAGCTCTCGAGCTTCGCTGCGGAGGTGACCCGCGTGGCGCTGGAAGTCGGTACCGAAGGCAAGTTGGGCGGTCAGGCGCAAGTGCGCGGCGCATCAGGCACCTGGCGCGACCTGACCGAATCGGTCAACGGCATGGCGGCCAACCTGACCACCCAGGTACGCAACCTCGCACAGGTGACGACGGCGGTGGCGCGCGGCGACCTCGGCAAGAAAATTACCGTTGAAGCCAAGGGCGAGATTCTCGAACTGAAAAACACGATCAACACGATGGTCGACCAGCTCTCCAGCTTCGCCTCGGAGGTGACGCGCGTCGCGCTGGAAGTCGGTACCGAAGGCAAACTGGGCGGACAGGCCGAAGTGACCGGCGTGTCCGGTACCTGGAAGGACTTGACCAATTCGGTCAATGGCATGGCGGCCAACCTGACCACCCAGGTGCGCAACATTGCCGACGTGACGACGGCGGTAGCCAACGGCGACCTGTCACGCAAGATCACAGCCGAAGCGAAAGGTGAAATTCTCCAACTCAAGGAAACCATCAACACCATGGTGGACCAGCTCTCGACCTTTGCCGACGAAGTGACGCGCATGGCTCGCGAAGTGGGGACTGACGGCAAGCTCGGTGGCCAGGCCAGGGTGACGGGCGTCGGTGGAACCTGGAAAGACTTGACCGACTCGGTCAACAGCATGGCCGCCAACCTGACCAATCAGGTGCGAAACATCGCCGACGTGACGACGGCGGTGGCCAAAGGCGACCTGGGGCGCAAGATTACCGTGGAAGCCAAGGGCGAAATCATGGAGTTGAAGAACACCATCAACACCATGGTGGACCAGCTCAACAGCTTTGCCGCCGAAGTGACGCGGGTGGCGCGCGAAGTCGGCACCGAAGGAAAGCTCGGGGGACAGGCACAGGTGCAAGGCGTGTCCGGCACCTGGAGGGATTTGACCGAAAACGTGAACTTCATGGCGGCCAACCTGACCAGCCAGGTGCGAGGCATCGCCAAAGTGGTGACCGCGGTGGCCAACGGCGACATGAAGAAGAAACTGACACTGGAGGCCAAGGGCGAGATCGCCGAACTGGCCGACACTATCAACGGTATGACCGATACGCTGGCGCTGTTCTCTGACCAGGTGACTTCGGTGGCGCGTGAAGTGGGGGTCGAGGGCAAACTGGGGGGCCAGGCCAACGTGCCGGGTGCTGCCGGCACCTGGCGCGATCTGACCGACAACGTGAACGGTCTGGCGGCCAACCTGACCAATCAGGTGCGCGCAATTGCCGACGTGGCGACTGCCGTGACCAAGGGCGATCTGACCCGTTACGTGGAGGTGGAAGCAAAGGGTGAAGTGGCGGAGTTGAAGGACAACGTCAACGAGATGATCCGCAACCTGCGCGAAACCACGCGGCAAAACGCGGAGCAGGATTGGCTCAAGAGCAATCTCGCGAAATTCAACCGCCTGCTGCAGGGCCAGCGCGATCTGGCGGCAGTCTCCAAGATGGTGCTGTCTGAACTGGCTCCGCTGATCAACGCCCAGCACGGTGTGTTCTACATGATGAACGAGAACCCGCCCGATCCTGCGAAACTCAAACTGCTGTCCGCTTATGCGTACAAGGGAAACATCAATGTGAACGATGAGTGGCGGCTCGGCGAGGGCCTGGTCGGGCAATGCGCTTACGAGAAGCGGCGCATCCTGCTGACCGATGTACCCGCCAATTACGTCGCGATTTCATCGGGACTGGGTGCGGCCGCCCCGCTGAATATCATCGTGTTGCCGATCCTGTTCGAGAACAAGGTCAAGGCCGTCGTCGAAATGGCTTCGTTCACGCGCTACAGCATCATTCATCAAACCTTCCTTGATCAGCTTGCTGAATCGATTGGTATCGTGCTCAACACGATCGAAGCCAATATGCGTACCGAAGAACTGCTCAAGCAGTCGCAATCGCTGGCGCAGGAGCTGCAAAGGCAACAAGAGGAATTGAGACAGACCAACGAGGAACTGGGGGACAAGGCTGGACTGCTGGCGGAGCAGAAAGCCGAAGTCGAGCGCAAGAACCGCGAAGTCGAAATCACCAAGCTGTCGCTGGAGGAGAAGGCGGAGCAGCTGATGCTGACCTCGAAGTACAAGTCCGAATTCCTCTCCAGTATGTCCCATGAGCTCAGAACGCCATTGAACAGCTTGCTGATCCTGGCCCGGCAACTCAGCGACAACGCGGAACACAATCTCACGCCCAGGCAGGTCGAATATGCCAAGACCATCCGTAGCGCGGGCAAAGACCTGCTGGAGCTGATCGACGAGATTCTCTATCTGTCCAAGATCGAGTCGGGTACGGTCACACTGGATTTGAATGAAGCGCTGTTCGCCGATCTGCACGACCAGATCGAACGCACCTTCCGGCCGGTCGCCGAAAGCCGAGGCCTGGACTTCACGATTGAACTGGCGCCTACCCTGCCCCCCTTCATCTTGACCGATGAAAAGCGCCTGCTGCAGGTGGTCAAGAACCTGCTGTCCAACGCCTTCAAGTTCACTGAGCAAGGCAGTGTCAAGATCAGCATCGAACCCGCTGTGTCCGGGTGGAGCGTGGATCACAGCGAACTCAATAGCGCCGATGCGGTGGTCGCCTTCGTGGTCACCGACACCGGCATTGGCGTATCTGCCGGCAAGCAGAAGCTCATCTTCGAAGCATTCCAGCAAGCAGATACCGGAACCTCACGAAAATACGGCGGCACCGGCCTCGGCCTGTCGATCAGCCGCGAGCTCGCACACCGGCTGGGCGGTGAGCTGCGGCTGATCCCCGGTGAGATCGGCAAGGGCAGTACTTTCGCGCTGTACGTGCCCTTGCGTACACAGGATGCCCAGCGTCAAACGCTGGACGAATCAGCGACAGAGACAGTACCTGGCCAAGTCAGGCGCGACCTCATGTCAGGCCCGTCTGCACAGATACCGGACGACCGCGAGTCTGTCCAACCCGGGGACCAGGTGCTGCTGATGCTCGAGGGCGACGCCCGATTCGCCAGCATTCTGCTCGAGGCCGCGCACCAGAAGGGGTTCAGGGCTATCGTCACGACCCGTGGCGCGGATGCACTGGAGCTTGTCGAGCGCTTCAAACCCGCCGCGATCACACTGGACCCGGGCCTGACGGACATCGATGGCTGGTCGCTACTCGAGCAGTTGAAGCGCAATTTCGCCACGCGTCACATCCCGGTCCAGATCATCTCGACCGCTGACGACCACACACGCGGGTTGCGCTATGGCGCTTTCGACTATCTGCTCAAGCCGGTCACAGCCGACGAGATTCAAAATGCGCTGGTCGGCATCGTGGCATTCGCTCGGCGCAAGACCAGGAACCTGCTGCTCATCGACGGCGACGAAGAGAACCGCGCCCGCATCCTCGATCTACTCGGCAACACCGACGTGAAGATCGAAACGACCGCCAGTGGCGCTGAAGCCTTGAAGAAACTGGCAACGAAACGCTATGACTGCATGGCAATCAATCTCAAACTGCCCGACGCATCCGGCATCAGCTTTCTCGAGGCGTTGCAGGAAGACCACGCCATGCGTGAATTGCCGATCGTCGTCTATGGTGCAGAGACACTGACCAAGCCGGAACACGAGCGTTTCAGGACACTGCTCGGCAAGGGCGTCATCAAGGCAGTTCAGTCCCCCGAGCGCATACTCGACGAAACCGCGCTGTTTCTACACCGCGTCGTAGCCAGGCTGTCGCAGACCCAGCGCAGGATGCTGGAAAAACTCTATGCGGGTTCGGACAGTCTGGAGGGTAAAAAGGCCCTGGTGGTCGACGATGACGTGCGCAATATTTTTGCCCTGACCAGCGTGCTCGAGTGCAACAAAATGCTGGTGGCCACGGCCGAAAACGGCCGAACCGCCATAGAACTGCTGCAGCAGCAGCCCGATACCGACATCGTCCTGATGGACATCATGATGCCCGGGATGGATGGCTTTGAAACCATGCGCCAGATCCGTACATTCAAGAGATTTGAAACCCTGCCCATGATTGCGCTGACCGCCAAGGCGATGATGGGTGACCGTGAAAAGTGCCTCGAGGCAGGAGCATCGGACTATGTCAGCAAGCCAGTGGATACCGAACAGCTGCTGTCACTGATGCGCAAATGGCTCTATCGATGACGCTGTACCGCGCTCATTGCGCGCCAGCGCAAACCGAAGTGACATAAATATGCAGCAGGAACCCCCGGTATTCAATGAGAGAGCCCAGGTGCGGCACCCGCTCCCGCCTGATGGCGTGCCAGCATCCGTGTTACTGGTGGATGACAATCGCGCCAAGCTTACGGCGCTCGCCGCAGTGATTGCCGACATGGGCCTCGATATTGCCACGGCGACTTCCGGGCGCGAGGCGCTGCGCCTGCTATTGCAGCGCGACTTCGCCGTCATTCTGCTTGACGTGAAAATGCCAGTGATGGACGGCTTTGAAACCGCTGCACTCATTCACGGCCGCCCGAAGTCGGCCCACACGCCCATTATCTTCGTCACAGCCGAAGCCGAAACGGATTCCGAGCGTTTCCGCGGTTATACGTCCGGCGCAGTGGATTACATCTTCTCGCCGATTGTGGCCGCGGTTCTTCGCGCCAAGATCCGGGTGTTTGTCGACCTCTTCTACCTGCAACGCAAACTGACGATGCAGGCCGAAGAATTGCTGCAATCGAAGCTGCAGTTGCGTGAACTGGCCTCCTATCAGGAGCACATCAAGGAAGAAGAGCGAAAGCGGATCGCACGCGACATCCATGACGAGCTGGGACAGAGTCTGCTGGCGTTGCGAATCGACGTCTCCATGTTGCAGGCGCGCACCAGTACCCTGCACCCCAAGCTCAACGAAAAGGCCAGCGATGCTCTGAATCACCTCGATACAGCCATCCGCAGTGTCCGCAGCATCATCAATGATCTTCGGCCGCCCGTACTCGATCTGGGATTGCAGGCAGCGATCGAGTGGCAACTTGAAGAGTTCCGGCAGCGCAGCGCGATCGATTGCACGATGTCGGCGAAAGACGAGAATTTGCGTTGCGATCTGAATGAAAAATCCGCCACGACGCTGTTCCGCATCGTGCAGGAATCGCTGTCGAATATTGCCCGGCACGCGCAAGCGACACAGGTGCATATCGAACTCTACAAGGAGGGTCGCCGGCTTTACCTGCAGATCAAGGACAATGGCGTCGGCATGACGGACCGCAAAAAATTGAACTCGTTCGGGTTGGTGGGGATGAAGGAACGCATCAGCATGCTCGGCGGAGAATTCACGATCGACAGCGCACCGGACAAAGGAACGAGATTAACGATATCGCTGCCACTCGACTGACCCGGATGGCATTGAAATGCTATGGCCCGGGCCCATCGGGCGGGCCAACCAGATTGCTGGCACCTCTGCCGGACCGATAGACGGATCAGAAAGTGGCCATTTCTCTTGACCCAAACACTGCGCACAATCGCACCCGTTACTGGGGGATATTCCCCGTCAGCGGGGCTTTCATCCGGGCTGCTCATACGCTGGCTTAAAGCCAGCGGACAAGGGGGGCGTGGCGTAGAGCTATTAGTCACTTCCTGTCATTTTTGGCGGGAAAGTTGCATCGTTTCCATCCCGGCTCGAAATCAAACTTTTCGCCCGCCCGGCAAGTAGCGGTGGCTCGTTGCTCATGTATTACCACGCGCTCTGAGGAACCCGTCAGAGGTGTTTGCGATGAAACTGGATGCCGGAAGGTCGAAACCTGGTGCATTGGCCAAAACCAGGCTGGCGCTGAGTATCTCTGCTGCCGTGATCATGTTGGGGCTGGGCTTGTCCCAGGCCCGGGCAGTCCCCCTCGACAACACCGATCCACCGCCTCCTACCGACCCATCGGCGTTCACCAATCCGCCCGCCGACCCCGATGCCGCATTGCGGGACTTGCTCAAGCTGCCTCCCGCAAACGTCGGCGCCTTCGACTTGCCCAATGGTGTGACCGGTAACCGTCAGACCCCTTTGATCGACAATGTGCTGCCACCCGATCTGCAAACCAGCTTCAATATCCCCACTAACGGTAATCCCAGCCCGGTGTTCGGGGCTCAACCGTTCACCCAGAAGCTTGAACTTTTCGAGGAATTCGGCTCGAACAAACTGGATGCGACCGACCCGCCATCACCCGTTCCGTTTCCGGTTCCGACGCTGGGCCCCGCACCGGCGCAAGATCCATTGAAGGTGGCACGTAGCGGCCCGTCGCCGGATGCGCTGGAGGCCTTTCTCAGGCAGCCGGCATTGACGCCCTTCCCGACAGAGTTCTCCAATGTCCTGGACCGCAACCCCTGGAAGGCGCAGATCGAGCTTTTCCTCAATCGCCGGGTCGATTCGCCCGCAGAAGGCCGGCCACCGGGAAAAGGCTGGTCGCACCAGCGTTTCAATGAGTTTTTCCCGCGCGACGCCTTCAAGACGGTGCAAGCCGGCGCGCACGTCAACAGCGGCTTACGTGATCGTATGCAACGGCATAACTACGCCGTGGGGGAATTTGCGCCCGGCGGGCTCTATCACAACACCAGCGGCGACCCGGCCAACGAGGGCACCACCAAGGGCATTCAAGTGCAGTTTCACCCCAACTTCCCTGTCCAGGACCATAATGCGGTGTGGACATTCGACGGCACCTTTCCGCCCAAACTGCTTCTAGTACGCTATGGCCAAGCGATGCTGATGCGTCACTACGATGCCTTACCCATTGACCCATCGGCCAACCGGGGCTTTGGCCTGCACACCCTTACCACCCATGAACATAACGGCCACTCGCCCGCCGAAAGCGACGGCTTTACCAACGCGTTCTTCTTCCCGGGCCAGTACTACGACTATCGCTGGCCGATCCAGTTGGCCGGTTACGACACCATCAATACCAGCGCTGAGGATCCGCGTGCGGCATTCCCCTGCGACCCTGGTGAAATCCTGTTCGTCAACGACGCCAGCCCCGGCTTCAAGACCTGCAACAACGGCACCATCAAGATCCGTGGCGACTGGCGCGAAACCATGAGCACCCACTGGTTCCACGACCACATGCTCGATTTCACCGCGCAGAATGTCTACAAGGGCAATGCGACGATGATGAACTACTACAGCGCCGTGGACCGTGGCAACGAGGCGGTCGACGACGGGGTCAACCTGCGCTTGGCCAGCGGTTCGGGGCTGGGGTGGGGTAACCGCGACTATGACGTCAACTTGACGATCGCCGACAAGGCCTGGGACCAGACCGGCCAGTTGTGGTTCAACCCCTTCAACACCGACGGTTTTCTCGGTGACCAGGTGCTGACCAACTGGGAGTACAAGCCCTTCCTGGACGTACGTGCCCGTCGCTACCGTTTCCGCATTCTCAACGGATCGGTTTCTCGCTACTTCAAGCTGGCGGTGGTGCGTCAGGTCAATGGTAATGGTGGCGAGTTTCCTGGCCCGAAAAGCTCCGCTGTTTCCTATAACCGGGTGCCGTTCCACTTGATTGCCAACGACGGCAATATCATGGAGCACGCGGTGCCGTTCGATGGCAGCCTGGACCTCGATGGCGACGGCGACACTCAGAACCACAATGGCATTCTGCCGATACAGGGCATTGGCGAGCGCTATGACATCGTCGTCGACTTCGCGAAGAACGGCATCAACCCCGGCGACAAGCTTTTCTTCGTCAACATCGAGGAGCATGAAAACGGCAAGCGTCCAAAACGTGACATTGCATTGGCGGATGTACTCTCCGGGAAGTACCTGCCCGTTGTCAGGCAAACCAGCAACGGGCCACAGTGGGTCAACGGTGACCCGGGCGTGGGCCTGTTCCTGCAACTGAACGTCCAGCCTTACACCGGCCAGGATGTCAGTATGAATCCGGTCGACTTCGAGCCCGCCAAGCCTGGCAAGCCCGAGGGCAGGTTCATGATCCCCTTGCCCTTGCACCGTGATGACCCTGCCGATATCGCCCGGCTTGCCCAGGCGCGGCACCGCACCTTTATCTTTGGCCGCTCCAACGGCACGGATTTCAAGCCCTGGACGATCAAGACCGATGGCGGCGAAGGCTTCAACATGGACCCGCGGCGGATTTCAGCCGCGCCACAACTGGCCACTGGCCCGACACCGGCCGGGTTCAAGGGTGAGGGCACGCTGGAAGTCTGGAAGATCCAGAACGGCGGCAATGGCTGGAGTCACCCGGTGCATGTGCACTTCGAGGAAGGGATCATTCTCACTCGAGGTGGCAAACCACCACCAGAATGGGAAAAAGGCGCGCGCAAGGATATCTACGATATAGGCCGCCATCCTGAGAGCCTCGACACTGTCGAGATGGCCATACACATCCGTGAGTTTGCCGGCACCTACATGGAACACTGCCACAACACACAGCATGAGGACACGTCGATGCTGCTGCGCTGGGACTCCGAGCACCCGGGCCAGTTCCAATTGATGCCCACACCTTTGCCCAGCTGGGACGGCGTGAAATTCGTGGCCTCGGTTGCGTTACCGACGTTCCGTACGGGAGATGGCGTCGGGCCACAGGCCGGGGTCAACGATAACCCGGACAATAGCAGTGGCAGTGGCAGTGGTAGCAGCGGCAGTAGCAGCAGCGGCAAAGGCGGCAGCGGCAAAGGCGGCAGCGGCAGCGGCAGCGGCAGCGGCAGCAGTGGCAGTGGCAAAGGCAGCAGCAGTGGCAAAGGCAGCGGTGGCGGTGGCGGTGTCAGCGGAGGCAAAGGCTAGCGTCGTCAATCTAACGGCTGGTCATGTCGTCAGCAAACGCAAAAAACCGCTTACATGACCGTTTCAATCCCAAAGCCGCCTGTCATCACAGTCGGCTTTGGGTAGATTGCTGCTGGTCACAATCTAAAATCATCAGCTTTCTCGGTGATGGACTCGAACAGCAAACGCACTTAGCCAAGTCGGCTTGGCGTACGATTCTCGCCGAATCCTGCGGCCGTCCCCAAAATCCCTCTGTGGCAATGCCGCAAATTTGCTTTTTTCGAGGGAAAAATGGCAGTGCTTTGACCTGGTTCGTTAGCCCGACCATAGATTTTTTATGGCTGTTTCGCTCAAACTGCCCGATTTCCCCCATGGAATCTGGAAAAAAAGACGAAAAAAATAGCGGGGCTCTCGCCTACCTTCCGACTCGCCGAAAACCCAGTAATGGTGCAGGCTGCGCGATAAAAGATGGCAATGTGCAACCAGTCATGGGCACTGCCGTTGGTCAGCAAAACTGATCAAAAAATGAACGAATACGGTTTTTTCGTTCAGAATACGCAACAGGTGGCACGGGCTCTGGTCCTCACCTGACCCCAGAAGCGGAAGTTAAACCTCATATCAGCCAAGTGCGAATGAGGTTTTTTATTACCTGAAAATGGAAATAATCGAATGACTAAAAGTTCATTCGCCAAACTCGCTTTTATCTTGACAGCGTAATGCCGCAAGATAATTCAATTGAAACGGCTGGATCATAACTTCAGTGAGCAACGGCAAACTCTAATCAAGCCGTCCTGAAAGTCAGGTTGATTCACTGTTTGAACAAAGAGGTAGTCATGGAACTTAGTATTCTTTCTTCTCCAGTCGGGGAATATTTGCGCTTGGGCGTTGTATATTTTCATCTTATCGCCTGCTGCGTGGCAATCGGGCTGGTTTTGACCAGTGACATTGCAATGGTCAAGCAACTCCTGAAGGGCGATGCATCAGGTCACCATGATGACGCGCACATGGACAGTCTTCAAAAAACCGT
>NZ_JBFTOU010000046.1:0-30329 GCF_056398125.1 Pseudomonas sp. 05L36
GCCCCAAGTAACCAAGGGCTCTTGCCCCTGACGTTCGGTGCCTCGCCCAGGCTCGGCATGCCCTCGCTCCGGTCCTGCTCCGTGGGCCCGCCGCGATCGGCCATCCATGGCCGTGCGCGGCTAACCCGGCATCCATGCCGGGTTGCCCACTGCGCAGAACCTGCGCTCGGCCTCWCGAGGGGGCGTGCACCGCAACAGCACCGCGAGGCGAGCTAACGCTCGACCTCGTTGTTTGGTGGTGCACGCGTTCCCCTGTAGGAGCTGCCGGAGGCTGCGATCTTTTGATCTTGCTTTTGCGATCTGGAGATTGCTGAAGATYAAGATCAAAAAGATCGTCCGAACGCGGCCCGAACCTTCGGCAGCCCCTACAGATATTTCGTTATATGTGTTCCCCGGAATTCCGTGAAGAACTTTTTTGAGCCATCCTGCATCATTAAACTATCACTCGGACATTCTGCTTTCTCGATGCCAGAGTGTCGGAAAAAGCTCGTGCTCCATAGGTACATCTGATGCCAGAGCATCTTTAAGCCCAGGAAAGTCGGGGGAGGTGGCCCAAGGTCTCGGCGCATGCCGCACGTCATCGCCTATGACCCTCACTGAAAACGCGCGGCGACGGTTATGCCCGCCCACGCCAGCAGAGGCATGCAAGGTCAACATGTTGAAACACACCATGTCCCCCGGCGACAACGTCCATCCGAGAATGGGAAAGTCCTCGCGATGGCTTTCAATATCCGGTAGCTCGCCCAATGTTCCCTCGGAAAACCATTTGGCCTGGCTGTCCATGAAGGACCGAGGCATCAACCAAGGGCCTTTGTGTGAGCCGGCGATGAACTCGAGGGTCGATTCCCTGGGCACGGGGTCAACTGGAATCCAGAAACTCACGGTGTCCGACCCCGTGATGTTGTAGTAAGGCTGGTCCTGGTGCCAAGGTGTGCGTTGGCGCGTATTGGGCTCTTTCACCAGCAAGTGATCATGGTGCAGGCGCACCCGTTGGCTGTTCAGCAGGGCGGCCGCGATGGGGGCGATGGCGGAGTTGAAGATGAAGTCGCGATAGTGTGCATTCTCTTGCCAGTTACAAAAGTCCTCGAAGAACCATCCCGGGTCCGTAGGGCAGCTCGCCACTTTTGCGCGAGGGCTGGGATGGGCAAGGTTGCGCTCGATGCCTAGCGTTAGTTCGCTGATTTGCTGCGCAGTAAACGCATTACGGATGCACACTGCACCATCAGTTTGAAAGGCACGTACAGTCTCGTCGCTGACGGGGATGGCAAAACGAGATTCACCGCGTTGCGTCATTTCGTTCATGGGGATTGCCTCATTCGCCGTAAATATCGAAGTTGAAGTACTGCTTCGCGATCTGGTCGTATTGGCCTGATTGGCGAATGCTGGCAATGGCCGTGTTCAGCTGCTCTCTGAGATCAGGCTCGTTTTTTCGGACACCGATAGCGACGCCATCGCCAATGATGCTTTTGTCGGTGATGGGCTCACCGGCGAAGGCAAAGCCCTGGCCCTGAGGCTTTTGCAGTAATCCGATGTCGGCTTGTACCGAGGCCTGGAACGATGCATCCAGGCGTCCGGTGATGAGGTCTGAAAACACCTGGTCCTGGGTTTGGTAGGTAAGGATATTGACGCCTTGGTGGCCCCATTGCGACTTGGCATAGCTTTCATGCAGCGAGCCTTGAACCACCCCAACCGACTTGCCCTTCAATGATTCTGCCGTCGGCAGCAATCCGGAGTCTTTTCTGGCAACGAGAGAAGACGGCGCGGTGTAGATTTTGTGGCTGAAATCGACCTGCTGGCGACGTGGCTCGGTGGCGCTGAATGCAGACAGGATGGCGTCAAATTTTTTCGCCTTTAACGCCGGGATCATGCTGTCGAAGGTCTGCTCGACCCAAATACACTTGACCCGCAACTCGGCACAAAGGGCATTGCCCAGATCGATATCAAAACCACTCAATGAGCCATCTGGCTGCTTTTGCTCGAAAGGTGGGTAGCTAGGGTCGACGCCGAATCTGATCACCGGTTCTGCCTGCGATAGCGGGGTGATGATCAGCCCGAACAGCAGAGTGATGTATTGAAGTTTGCGTAGTTGCATGATGACCTCATTTTTTATTGGTTTTCACGTTTTGGCAGGTCTTTGCTCAAGCGTTGAGTGGCAAGAAGGCCTCAGTCAACTTGACCCAATAGCCAGCGCCCCGAATCAGGATGTCGTCATTGAAGTCGTAGCGAGGGTCGTGAGCCATGCAGCTCTTTTCACCGTCGCCATTGCCGATGATCAGATAGCTGCCAGGGCATTGCTGCAGGAAGTAGGCGAAATCCTCGCTGCCATTGAAGGGCACGATGTCGTTCATCACCTCGTCCTCACCGAGCCAGTCGATGGCCACCTGACTGGCAAACCGGGTCATTTCTTCGTCATTCACCAGCAACGGGTAGTCGGCACTGTAGTCGATGTCGGCGGTCGCGCCGAATGCCTGCGCCTGGGCGTGAATGAGGTGTTTTATCTGGCGCTCCAGGCGGTCCCGGACGGCGTTGTTCAGTGAGCGGACGGAAATCAGCATGTGCGCGCTGTCCGGGATCACGTTGGACGCCTTGCCTGCGTTAATGGCCCCGACGGTGATAACGCTCATTTCCTGAGGTGAAGTGTTGCGCGAGACGATTGTCTGCAAGGCCATGATGATGCTTGCGCAGACCACCACGGGGTCGACGCTCAGATGCGGCATCGCGCCATGACCGCCTTTTCCGTGAATCGTGACATTGACCTGGTCGGCGGAGGCCATGAAGGGGCCGGCTCGGAACCCGAGTTTTCCGACAGGGTAGCCTGGCATGTTGTGTGCTGCGAACACTGCATCGCAGGGGAACTGTTGCAGCACGCCTTCCTGAATCATTCGTCGGGCGCCGGCCAGACCTTCTTCGGCCGGCTGGAAAATCAGGCGGACGGTGCCATCGAACGGATGGCCATGGGCGAGGGCGTAGGCGGCGGCGAGGAGCATGACCGTATGCCCGTCATGGCCACACGCGTGCATCTTGCCCGGTATCCGGCTTGCGTAGGGGAGCCCGGTTTTTTCCAGAATAGGCAGTGCGTCCATGTCAGCCCGTATGCCGATCACACGCGAACTGGTGCCTTTTTTCAGCGTGGCGATGACCGCGGTTTCGGCGAAGCCGCGCGTCACGTCATAACCCCATTTGATCAATCGTTCGGCTACCAGCTCACTAGTCTCGACCTCCTGATAACCGAGTTCAGGGTTGGCATGGATCTGGTGGCGCAGTTCGCGCATTTCCTGCTCAATCTCTTTTAACAGCGTGATGGACTGTGTCATTGGCAGTGTTTTTCCTTGGTGACCAAGAGGAGAAACCAATCTGTCGCAAGGGCCACAATCGACGATGGCTTACGGCATCATGCGTTTCATCAAAGTGCCGGGGCTTTTTCTGGTACGGTCTTTTGGTGAGGTTCGAAGCCCAGGTGGTGTTGGTCCGAGAGTAGTGGGCCAAGGCAGCAGCTGACAGGCAATCGAAAGTGAACAAGGCAACCCAGGGTTAACACCGGCGGACACTATGAAGTTCTATCAACTCAATGCACTCGTGGCGGTGGCCGACGCGGGCAGCATCCGCGGCGCTGCAAAAAGGCTCGACACTTCGCCGGCAGCGGTCACCAAGGCCATCCAGAAGCTGGAGGCAGACACCGCCACACAATTGCTGATCCGTAATACCTCAGGGATTGTGTTTACCGAGCTCGGCAAAAAGTTGTTGATTCAGGCACGTCTGCTGGTGGCACAGATGGTCAGCGCCCGTCAGGTATTGCCTGATTGCAAGGGGGAACTGGAGGGGTGCTTGTCGGTTGCCGTGACACCCTGGTTGGCGATGACGCTCATGCCAAAATCCGTCGTGCGTTTTCGCCAGCTGTTTCCAAAGGTACAACTTGAATTGTATGAGGGGCTTTCATCGGTCGCGTGTCCGCTGCTGCGGGATGCGAGCGTCGATCTGTTTATCGGACGGCTTGATACCCGGTTTTCCAGCACCGACCTGACCTATCTGCCGCTGTTCACGGCTGATTGTGCGGTGGTGGCCCGTCAGCAACACCCGTTGTCGAACAGCAGGACCATGGAGGATCTGGCGTCGGCTGACTGGATACTGGCCTCGCAACAAGATGGAACGATTTCGACGCAGGGGCATGTGCATTTCGCCCATTCGCTCTCGATCATCTTGAGCCTGCTGCGTGAAACCGACATGTTAAGCATCTTTCCCTGGCCGCTGGTGGAGATATGTGCTCAGCGCGAAGGCTTGTGCGCCTTGCCTCTGCGCGAGCCGGTCGGCAGTGCCTCGGTTGGCGCCATCAGCCGAAGCGGGCAGCCCCTGCGGCCGGCGGCCGAGCGGTTTCTGGAGTGTCTGATCGAAACCATTCACCTGGAGATGGGGCATGCGCAATCTCCTTATCGGCGCATGTTGCAGACCGTCGATTTGTTGGTCTGAGAGCTGTTATCGAAACTGAGTGGAACGTCACTGGTTTCATGGTCATACGTCACTGCCTGTTCCTGGCCAACTCCTGCCAGATCAATTGGCCGTTCTTGACGTAGTCAGTTGAAGAGGAAGTTACTGGTGCTCAGTCAGGTTGAGCGTGTCCTTCCAGAATCTCAAATCCATCATCAAGGGGGGCGTACCCCACAACTTTTCTGGTCTTCTCGATAGAAAGTCGCTTATATCTGTTATCTGAGACCCCGTGGATAACATGAAATCCGCTCAGCTCGGCCTCGACGCAATTTCTAAGTAGTGCGACAACATCCCTGATACTAATAAAAGCAGCTACATCCCTGTGACTGTGGTTTTCCCCTTGGTGAAATATAGCTACGTTTGCAATACGGACTGCGATTGTTGTCATTTGACCATCGTTTGCATACATCGAAGCCAGCGCTTCCCCGAACGCTTTGCTGACCCCGTATAGATTGCCTGGCTTAGGTGCCATACATTCATGTATCTGGACATCCTCTGGATAACCTTCGATAGCCTGAGCGCTGCTCGCAAATATAAAGCGCTCGCAGCCTTGAGCCTTTGCGGCGAATAGCATGTTGTAGGTGCCCACAATATTCACAGGGAGCAGGGAGGTCATGAAATCGGCGTCTGGGCGAGGGTCAGCAGCTAGATGAATCACTGTATGTATGCCTTCGCAAGCTTCAAGGCAACTGGCTTGAACGCTGATGTCGAGAGCAAAACGTTGTGCCGATTGCGGAAGTGTTGATACATCCATGTCGGCTAAACGCAAATCTGATTTATCGTAGTGCGCTTTCCAAAAAGCGCTGCCGATTCGGCCCGCAGCACCTGTGACTAAAATTTTTCGCGCGTTCATTTCAGCATGTCCTTATGGTAAACGTCACTGTAGCTTCCCAGCGTCGTGGTCGGTTGACAACCTCCAATGAGAGTAACAAGCGTCAACACGTCCGCTTCTGGCCCAGAGTGTGTAAAACGCCTTCGCGAACCCTTGCTATGATTTCTGAGGATTACATCGCAGGGATCGCCCATGAAGCGCTTTATCCAAGGTGAACATCGAGGCCAAGGCACCTTACTTCCCGAGAGTCTCGACGACTACATCAGCGATACCAACCCGGTGCGCGTAGTCGACGTCTTTGTCGATGAACTCGAGCTGGTCTCCTTGGGTTTTGACGGTGCTATCCCAGCCGACACAGGCCGGCCTGCTTACCACCCAGCGATCCTGCTGAAGATCTACATTTACGGTTATCTCAACCGCATCCAGTCGAGCCGACGTTTGGAGCGAGAAGCCCAACGCAACGTCGAGCTGATGTGGCTGACCGGGCGGTTGATGCCCGACTTCAAGACCATCGCTGACTTCCGAAAAGACAACAGCAAGGCCATCCGGGGCGTCTGTCGCCAGTTCGTCGTGCTGTGTCAGCAGTTGGGACTATTCGGAGAAAATCTGGTCGCCATCGACGGCAGTAAGTTCAAGCCAGTCAACAGTCGCGACCGCAATTTCACCAGCGCCAAACTGAAGCGGCGAATGGAAGAAATCGAATCGAGTATCAACCGTTACCTGACGGCACTCGATGCTGCCGATCGGCAAGAACCCACAGCTTCAGAGCCCAGTGCCATGCGGCTGGAAGAGAAAATCGCCAAGCTCAAAACTCAAATGAAGGAGCTTCAGGCGATCGAAATCCAGCTCAATGAATCGCCGGATAAACAGTTCTCACTGACGGATCCAGACGTCCGCTCCATGATGACGCGCGGCACGGGAATCGTCGGCTACAACGTGCAGACAGCGGTCGATACGCAGCACCACTTAACTTGTTGTCCCGCTCGCTCCTGTAATATGCCAGCCCTCACCACCACGAGCTTTGAAAATGGATTCTCACTCGATTCTGACTTTTACCTTGGTCGCCGCGATTGCTATCGCCAGCCCAGGGCCTGCGACCTTGATGGCGATCAACAATAGCCTGGCCCATGGGCAGCGCAGCGCCGTATGGTCATCGCTCGGCAACGCCAGTGGCCTGTTCTGCCTGTCGTCCGCTGCCATGCTGGGGCTGGGGGCGCTGCTCGCCAGTTCCGAATGGTTGTTCAACGCGGTGAAAATCATCGGTGCCGGTTATTTGTTCTACCTGGGCATCAGACAATTGTTCAAAAAGGGCCCGATGCTCCCGGACGGGATTCAGGATAACTTGAAGAAAAGCCGGCCGACTCGCTCCAAGCTGTACAAATCGGCCTTCCTGACGGCGGTGACCAACCCCAAGGCGACGATGTTCTTCACCGCGCTGTTTCCGCAGTTCATCGATCAGAGCACGGCATTGCTGCCGCAATTTCTGATCCTCACCTCGATCTTCATGGCATTGTCGGTGTCGTCCCTGAGCCTCTATGCCGCGCTCGCCTCGCGGGCCAAGGGTGTGCTGACCCGGCCTGCGCTGTCCCGCTGGGTTAGCCGGGTGGTGGGGTCGACATTCATCGGTTTCGGTGCTGCCATTCTGACCATGCGGCGGCAGGCGGCGTAAGGGGAGTCGGGCTTGTAACTCCGGTAACTGCGGGCTGGTGGTAACGTAGCCGCATCATGTTCTGCGGTATTCGTGTTGCAGGCTGCGAACGTGCTCGCTGGGCGCTGTGTTACCACTTCCTGGTGGATGGCGCCCTTGCTCCAGCAGTGGGCGTCGGAGTGCCAGGTAGATGCCGACCGCATGGTGATCTCCGATCCCCCGTTGCTTACCGCAGGCGCAGCGTCAGGTCACAGCGATCTGATGCTGCAACTTCTACGCAGCCATTTCTCCCCGGCATTGGCAAATGCCGTTGCACGAACGCTACTGATAGACGGCCGACAGCTGCAATCGCCCTTCATGGTTCCGGCAATGATGGCTCAGGGAAATGAATTGATCGCAAAGCTGACGGCTCATATCGAAGCCTCACTACCGGCGACCATCAACGTCAGTACGCTCGCATTCGACTTTGGCTTGTCAGAGCGAACGTTGTCTCGACACATACACAAGGCTACCGGCTACAGCCCGTTGCGGCTGATCCAGAGTGTCCAGGCCAATAAAGCCCGGGAGTTGCTGGCAAACAGTAAATACTCGGTCGATACCATTGCCGAACGCGTCGGATACCGGGATGCCACATCTTTGCGGCGATTGATGAAAAAAAATGCTTAACGCAACACCCCGGCAATTGCGTTAAGCCGATATGTCTCGCTCCTTTTAAAGTGGTCGATTAAGTAGAAGCAAACGTGCCGCCAGCGCTGTCATAACCGCAGCGAAGCTATAGGCTCCCAGGCGTTTGGAGATCATGCCTTCGCGAAGGCGCATATGCAGCTGTCCGGCACAAAATCCGAGTAGGGCATGAAAGATCAATGCGATAAGTGCAAGCAATAACCCCAAGAACATCAATTGCGAGGTGACAGTACCGGTACCTGCGGTGACGAACTGCGGCAGAAACACCATGAAAAACAACAGCGCCTTGGGGTTTAACAAGCTGTTGAGCGTGGCTTGGGCAAAGATCTTTCTCATCGAGGCCTGTGTAGCTTGAGACTGAGTATCCGTAGAAGGAGTCTTCAATGCCTGCCACGCCAGCCACATCAGATAACCAGCGCCGGCCCAGCGCAGCAAGTCAAACGCCGGCGCCCAACTCATCACTAACGCACCGAGGCCTGCGCTAACCATGATGGTCATCAGCACGTCAGCCAGGGTTATTCCTAGCGCAGCGGCGAGGCCGGCGCGCCATCCATGAGCAACAGCATGGCTGCTGACGATGGCCATGTTAGGGCCAGGAACGATCAACAACAGCAAGGCGGCAACAATGAACAGATAAAGGTCAGTGGTATCCGGCATAGGGCATAAGTCCGTGAGTGAGGAGTCATGCTAACCAGTAGTAGATAGGCAGGAGCAGATACAGTGCGGATGGATTTGGCCGCAACAGTCTGGTTTGGAGAGGGAAAAGTAATGTTCGTACAAACCGACGCCAAGACCCGAGACGATAAGAACAACTGCAATGATTTTATTGAGCGACAGGCTCTCATTGAAAATCGTGACAGAACCGGGCAGTCCGAATACCGGCAAGCATGAGCGGGTCGATCGCCGAGAAATTCACGCGCCATATGGCCGTCATCGAAATGGCGAGCAATAGGTGTCGGGTTTTCATACGGATCTTCCTTGATGGATCGTTGACAATTGCAACGTGAAAAACCACAGCACCAGGGCAGTCGCGCTGATCGAGGCGCCCAGCAGGCTGACGGCTATCCAGCCCCATAGCGCATAAACCTGCGTCGCGGCGGCAGCGCCCAGTGCACTGCCCACCGAGTAAAAGCACATGTAGGCACCGACCATGCGACTTTGCGCGTCGGGTCGTGCCGCGAAAATCAGGCTCTGGTTGGTGACGTGTACGGCTTGCACCGCGAAGTCGAGCAAAAGCACCCCGCAAACCAGGGCGATCAGTGACGACTGTGCAAAGGCGATGGGCAACCAGGACAGCGTCAGGATCGCCAGCGAAATGCCCGTAACGCGTTGCCCCATACCTTGATCGGCCCAGCGACCGGATCTTCTGGCAGCCAGGGCACCGGCGACGCCAGCCAGGCCAAACAGGCCGATGACCGTGTGTGAAAGCGACAGCGGTGGGGCGCTCAACGGCAGCACCATGGATGTCCAGAGCACGGAAAAAGCGGCAAAGATCAGCAAGGCCAGCAGGCCCCTGATGCGCAAGACCGGTTCGGTCATGAACAGCGTGAAGAGCGACCGGATGAGTGCCGGGTAGGTGTATCGACTGCGTGGCGTCACTGCGCAAGGCAAGACTTTCCAGAACACTGCCGCGAGGGTCAGCATCAATCCCGAGGAAACGAAATACACGGCGCGCCAGCCCGCCAGATCGGCGATCAGCCCGGAGGTGAATCGCGCCAGAAGTATGCCCAGGACAATGCCACTGGTGACGGTTCCCACGGCCTGGCCACGTTGTGACGGCGTTGCCAGCACGGCGGCATAGGCCACCAGCACTTGAACCATCACTGCCAGCAAACCCACAACGATCATGGCCCCCAACAGGGCCAACCATTGCTGTGCTGCGCCGACCCCCGCCAGCGCAATCGCAGACAGCAGCACTTGAGTCAGAATCAGCCCTTTACGGTTTAACAAGTCACCCAGCGGGACGATGAACAGCAACCCCAGCGCGTAACCGACCTGGGTAGCCGTCACTACAAAGCCGATCATGGATGAGGCCACACCCAGGCTCTGAGCCATTGAGTCGAGTAAGGGTTGTGCGAAATAAACGTTGGCGACTGCCAGCGCGCAGGTGACCGAAAATAAAAACGTGAGTGACGGAGAAAGCCCCGAAGCCTGCGTGACGAAAGGCTGGGTGGCTGAGTCGGTATCTGCTGTCACATGAGCCTCCGTGGCGTTAAGCTGGTTTCAATTAAAAACCGGATTCCATTGTTGCTGGATCAGGTTTCAAATTGCAACCACATTGCTCAAGATTGAACGACAGGCTTGGCAGTCCTTATCCAAAAGGTAAACACGATGGTCGAAGACGCTTCATCGCACAGCAGCGAATGTCCGGTAGCACGAACACTGGAAGCCATTGGGGATCGATGGTCGCTCATGATCATTCGCGATGCGTTTGACGGCATTCGCCGATTCAGCGAATTCCAGAAAAGCCTGGGGGTGGCCAAAAACATCCTGGCATCGCGCCTGAAAACCCTGGTTGAGGTCGGTGTATTCGACGTTCAACCTGCTTCGGATGGCAGTGCCTACAAGGAGTACGTCCTGACAGAGAAAGGACGGGAGATCTTTCCGGTTGTGGTCAGCATGAGGCAGTGGGGCGAACGCTTCCTGTTCACGCGGGAAGAGACGCGTTCTGTGTTGTTGGACAATACGTTCGGCCAGTCCCTGATGCCGATTGAAGTTCGCTCCTCGAGCGGTCAAAAACTTGGGCCGTCTGACTGCCACAGAGTGAGAGTGGTCGCCGACGAGTCGTGAATCGACAAGTGACACCCTCAAGCGGATGCCTCCTGCGCTGAGCTTTGTCGAATGAATCGCTCAATCAGCCATCTCGCGGCCGGTCCCGGTGGCAGATCCGTGCGGTAAATGACGTCAAAGGCATAAATCCCGCTCTGGTATTCCGGCAAGTTCAGACGTACCAGCCGACCGGCCTGCAGGTCTTCCTCGACCATCGGACGGGGCATGTTCCCCCAGCCAATACCTTCACGCAGCAGCATGTGCTTGGCGCCCAGGTCCGCCAGGCGCCAGGTGCGGTTACTGAGGAGGGCGAAATCCTTGTCCTTGGTCAGCAGCGAGCGGTCGGACAGCACCAGTTGCGTGAACTCTCGCCCGGCGCCCGGAACATTGCTGTCGCTTGATGCCAGTGGATGATTCGGTGCCGCCACCGGAATCAACTCGACGCTGCCGACGCCAATTCTTTCGATACCGTCGATGCCCTCGTTCATCGGGCCACTGACGCCGATGATTGCGCCACCGTTGATCACCAGGGCGGTGACGGCGCCGAGCGCTTCCATATGCAAGTGCAGGGCAACCGTAGGGAACTCTTCGCGAAAGGATTTGAGTGCATCCACCACGCGCTCGGGGGGCAGCATGACATCGAGCACCACGTGGACTTCGGCTTCGAGCCCCTGAAGCAAGCCTTTGACCTTGGCGCGTAGTCCATGGATGCCGTTGGCAATGGTCCTGGCTTCGGCCAACACGGTGCGACCGGCATCGGTGAGCTGGGGTTTGCGGGTTGTCTGGCGGTCGAATAGCGACACACCGAGCTGCATTTCAAGGTTGGCGATCGAGTAGCTGATGACCGAAGTGGCGCGGTGCAGTTTTCTGGCGGCCGCCGCAAAACTGCCGACTTCCACGACCGTCAGGAACACGCGCAGTTGGTCCAGTGTCGGTGTTCCCGGGTCAGAGATCATGTCTGTTTCCTTGAATCAGACGTCGCTTGGCAAGTTGCACGATTGAACTCCTTTGCCGGTTACGTAGGTCTACTTTTCTAATTTATCGAATCTAATGATCTAAATTAGTCGGCTATTCAGATTAGCTGACGAAGAGCAATATTTCCTCACCCGGGCGGTTCCTGTCGAATCGCACCCAATTCAAGGAAATACCCCATGACGACTTCGGCAAACATCGCTCAAACAACCACCTCTGAACAGAGCCGTTCCGACGTGACACAAGCCTCGGCCTCGTTGATCGGCCGCGCACTGCTCAGCGCAATCTTCATCCTTTCCGGTTTTTCGAAACTGGCAGCTCCGGCCATGATGGTCGGTTACATCAGCTCGGTCGGGCTTCCGCTTCCACAATTGGCATTGGCGCTGGCGATCATTGTCGAGATCGGCGGTGGCCTGGCATTGATCGCCGGTTATCGCACCCGCACCGTTGCCGCCGTCCTGGCAGTGTTCAGCGTGTTTACCGCACTGGCGTTCCATAACGCACTGGGCGATCAGAACCAGTTCATCCACTTCTTCAAGAACATCGCGATGGCCGGTGGCCTGCTGCAGGTCGTGGCCTTTGGTGCCGGTCGCTTCAGCCTCGACGCGCGCCGTCGTTGATCCCCCCGCGCTGCGAAGGCTGGTCCCTCGCAGCGCAATGCTTTTCTCCCTTCCTTTTCAAAAGTCGAGACCTCCATGAATGCCATATGTTTGTACAAATACGGCAGTCCTGAAGTTTGGTTCTTCACGGAATTCCGGGAAACTGTAGGAGCGAGCTTGCTCGCGATGGACTCAAGACCGCCGCGTTTAGACAGAAAATACGCGTTATCGTTAACGACCTTCGCTGGCAAGCCAGCTCCTACAACAAACCGCGTCCTGGTCGAAAATGAAGTGACTTCCCGGGGAGCTGTAGGAGCCGGCTTGCCGGCGATGGACTCAAGTGCACCGCGTTTATCCAGTTTACTCGCGTTATCGTTAACGACCTTCGCTGGCAAGCCAGCTCCTACAACAGACCGCGTCCTGGTCGAAAATGAAGTGACTTCCCGGGGAACTGTAGGAGCCGGCTTGCCGGCGATGGACTCAAGTACGCCGCGTTTATCCGGTCCACACGCGTTATCGTTATCGACCATCGCCGCACCGCAGCTCCTACAAGGGAGCGTGCCCACGTTTTTTTGGTTCTTCCCGGGATTGCGTGAAGAACCTGAAGTTTTACGTCTGGGAAATGCGTAGCTTTGCTACCCGTTACTCGTGTACCCGATCAAGCGCTCGCCGCACCTGATTCAACAGGTGATCGACATCCTCGGCGGTGGTGGCGAACGAGGTGACAAAGCGAACGATGTTGGGTCCCCAGCGATCATGGTAGAAGCCGAACCCGGCCTTGAGCAGTGCTTCGATGATTGCCGAGTCCAGACGACAGAACAGGATGTTCGCCTCAGTGCCACCGAGCATTTCAACGCCGCTCAGGCCGGCAAGTCCCTGCGCCAGGCGCTGGGCCGCAGCGTTGGCCTGGCGTGCATTGCGCAGCCAGAGGTCGTCGGTCAGGTACGCGTCGATTTGCGCCGAAAGGAAACGCATCTTGGAAAAGAGATGGCCTGCGCGCTTGCGCCGGTAATTCATTTCGGCTGCGAGCGAGGTGTTGAACAGGACGATGGCTTCCGCCGCCAGTGCACCATTCTTCGTGGCTCCAAACGACAGGGCATCCACGCCTGCCTTCCACGTCATCTCGGCCGGGGAGCAACCAAGCGACACCAGGGCGTTGGCAAATCGGGAGCCATCCATATGCAATCCCAGGGAAGATGACTTGCAGACGTCACCGATGGCTGCGATTTCGTCCAGGGTGTAGATGCTGCCGACTTCGGTGGCCTGAGTGATGCTGACGCAGGCGGGCTGGGTCGTGTGTACGTCGCCGACTTTTTCGCGAGTCCGCTCGCGCAGGCGGACGATGTCCAGCTTGGCCGCCGGGCCGTCGACGGTCATCAGCTTCGCACCGTTGGAAAAGAACTCCGGCGCGCCGCATTCATCGTTGTTGATATGACTGGCCGGATGGCCATAGATGTTGCCCCAGGGGGGCGTCATTGCGCTCAGGCACAGGGCGTTGGCGGCGGTGCCGGTGGGCACGAGAAAGACCTCCACGTCACGCTCGAAGATCTCGCAGAACTTACGCTGGACCTGCGCCGTCAACGCGTCTGTTCCATAGGGGCTCGCCTGGCCCGTGCTGTGTTTCACGATGGCTTGTGCCACCTCCGGCGATGCGCCAGCGATGTTGTCACTTGAAAACCCCAGCGCGGGCGGTCTGTTTGTCTCACCGTTCATCATCCAGTTCTCGGCTGCGCAGGCGAAGGTGTTTCGCCCGTATTGGCGCATCCTATGGAGAGGGACGGTTGTCGCGCTTGTAAAAAATTGACGGCCGCCTGATGGCCGACGCCCTATGTCCTGTAGCGGGAGGGTGCGACGCCAAATGCCTGTCGAAAGGCGCGGTTGAAATGGCTTTGATCGTAAAAGCCGACAGCGTGGGCGACCTCGATGATCGGTTGCCCGCTGCGTGATAGCAGGCCACAAGCCCGTTCAAGACGCAGGCGAAGCAGCCATGCGTGCGGCGTCATGCCGATGGTCCGCTTGAACTGCTTAAGGAACGGGAACCGGCCCAACCCGCACAGGCCAGCGAGATCATCGAGGGTGATTCGCTGATCGATCTGGCTGAAACAATAGTCCCTGACGCGAGACCATTGCAGGGGTGATAGCGTTCCGGTAATCGTCTCGGGCTTGATCGCCCGTGACTGGCGTAACAGGCGTTCAAGGACGGTGATCCATTGCGTCTGCATCGCCAGGCTGCTGGGCCTTACAGTCTGCTGCATCGCTTCATGTAACCCGCGCAGGTTGCCGAGGAGCCGCGGGTCGTCCAGCAACACACTGGCCAGCTCCAGGTCACTTGGCCGACCGCTGATCTCCTCGGTGATACTCGCAACCAGCGCCTGCGAAAGGCGAAACGTCTTGAGTGTATAAGCGCCGCCGCCCTCGGACACACCATCGTGAATCTCACCCGGCGGCATCAGGGCAATACTGCCCGGACCTAAAAGAAACGACTCGCCTTTGGATCGATGACGCTGGATGCCTTCGGTGACAAAACCAACATGGAAATCGAGGTGGTAATGGCGATCGAAACCGGTGTCCACAAAGCGAGCGGACCCCAGCACCAGGCCTGGTACTTCGGACACGTGATGGTACTTGGCATGCTCAGTCATGAAACCCGTTCAACAATCGGCGAGGAGGGTGGGGACTGCAAAGTCTAGGGCCACCAGCGGAATAGATCCATGGGTTGCCAGCCATTGGCCTCAGGTTGGATATGTTTGCTCATTCGTCGTACAGATGGATGAGTGCAATCCAATTCACCCGACTACTCAATCAATCGGACTATCCCTACTGTTTCAGGTATCGAGCCGTGAGGCTCGTCGACTTTTCCACCCAGTCACCCTTCATAGGTAAACGACCATGTCAGACACCCGAAAACTCATCGCCGTCGTCGGCGCAACCGGTCATCAGGGCGGCGCCGTTGTGCGTGCGTTGCAGGCAAACGGTCAATTCAAGGTCCGTGCGTTGACGCGCAATCCGGCCGAACATCCGCAGTTGGCGGACGAAGTCATGCTGGCGGATCTGACTCGTGCGCAAACACTGAAAGCCGCGTTTGCCGGGGCACACGGAGTTTTTCTGGTCACCAATTTCTGGGAGCCGGGTACGGACGAGCACACCCAGGCGCTCGCGGCCGTTCAGGCGGCCAAAGCGGCCGGCGTTCAGCACTTCATCTGGTCGACGCTACCGAACGTGGAGGCGATCAGCCAAGGCAAGCTCGATGTCCCGCATTTCACCGACAAGGCAAAGATCGACCGAATCGTGAGCGAGGCCGGATTTGCGCACCACACCTTCGTGATCGCTCCGTTCTTCTATCAGAATCTGCTGGGTGCAATGGCGCCGCAGCAGCAAGCAGACGGGACGGTGGGATGGGCGCTGCCGCTCGATCCGCGGCAGCGCGTCATTCACATGGGTGACATCACCGAACTCGGCCCTGTCGTGGCAGGTGCATTCGCGCAGCCTGAACTGGCCGGGAACGGCGAATACTTGCCGATGGTGGGCGACTTCCTGAGCTTCAACGAGGTCATCACCGAGTTGAATCGACTGGGACACAACGTCTCGTTCAAGCACATCTCGCAAGAAATTTTTTCCGGCTGGTTCCCCGGTGCGAAGGAAATCGCAGAGATGCTCGCCTACTTTGAGGCTCACACCTATCTGGGGGCCGACTCACGTGAAGCCATTGCGTTGGCCAACAGCGTTGCCGGCCGAGAGCCGACGAAGTTCGCCGCGTGGGCTCGGGAAAACTTTGCGATCCCGGCCATCGCCTGACGCATCGACTGCCGCTCGCTACGGGTGCACCTCTGGTGCATCCGAGGCATTCAACTTCTCGATCACCAGGTCGATGAAGGCCGATACCGCAAGCGGCAACTGTCGTCGGCTTGGATACAGCACGTTCAGGCCATAGCCTTTGGGTTGGTATTGCGCCAGCACCGGGACGAGCACGCCGGCCTGAACATCGAGCCTGGCCATCACCGGTGGCAGTAGCGCGATGCCGAGGCCGGCCACGGCGGCCCTGCGCAATGCCTGTGCGGTATTGCCACTGAAGCGCCCACTGACCTGCACTTCCTCCTCACCCTGCGGGCCGATCAAGCGCCATGTGGCGTGGCCGCCGGGTTGCGCCGAGATCACACAATCGTGATTTACCAGGTCCTGCAGCGTGCGGGGTGAGCCGTGCGCGGCAATGTAGGCGGGGCTTGCGACCATTCCGACGCTGCGCGGGTCAAGGATCTGACGCCCGACAAAACCGGAATCGCGCAAGGCGCCGCCGCGAAACGCGACATCGATCTGCTCTGCGATCAAGTCGGCCTTCGCATCGCTGAGTATGAAGTCGAGCCTCACGCGTGGATACGCGGCGAGAAACCCGGTCACCCAGTCCATCTGGAAGAAGTCGAAGAAGTCGGCTGGAGCCGCCACACGTACCAGGCCATTGGGCTCGTTACTACCCGTTATCAACTCCTGTCCGGCTTCGAGCAAGCCGTCGACTGCGCCTGCACAACGCTCATGGAAGTCCTGGCCTGCACCGGTGAGCGTGAGCTTGCGAGTGGAGCGTTGCAGCAACCGAGTGTCGAGGTGTGCCTCGAGCTGCTGGATGCGGCGACTCACGGTATTGGGCGGCATGCCCAGGCGTCGTGCCGCCTCGGCAAAGCTGCCGCAGCGGACTACCTGCACAAACATCGCGATGTCATTGAGGTCGAGCATGGCCGGTCATTCCTGGTATTGGTGGACGAGTGCAATCCGATTGTATCGACTAATCAAGCAATCGGTCCCGCTCTATTGTTTGAGGTATCGGGCCGCGAGCTTCCCACTACGAGTGATCATGATGAACCTTCAGCAACCACCTCACATCGCAATGGACCCTGGTTCTGCACGCGAAACCGGAACTCATCGCGCAATCAGCTATCGCACCACAGGCGGCGGGCATGGCGCTATTGTCCGGCTGATGAGTCCTTCGGATCTGGGCCATTTGATCAAGCCGTTCGTTTTCCTGGATCTGTTTGAAGGTGAGAGCTCATTCATCAACGGCATGCCAATTCACCCGCACTCGGGAATCGCCACCGTCACCGTCATCACCGAAGGTAATTTGCGCTTCGAGGATGCGGATTTGGGCAAGGGGATGATCGACTACGGCGGTGTCGAATGGATGCGTGCCGGAGGCGGGGTCTGGCACGGCAAGGAAATGTCGGTGGGCACATCGAAACGGATTCAGGGTTTTCAACTGTGGGTTGCACTACCGCCTGAGTTGGAAAACGCCAGTGTCGACAGTCAATACCTGGAGTCAGGCGTGATGCCTGAAGTCGGGCCGGCGCGGTTGATTCTCGGCACGTACCAGGGTGTCCAGAGCCCGGTCCGTGCCCCCGCCGGAATGAATTATCTGCTGGTCACGCTACGTGCCGGGGAATCCTGGACTTATGTTCCACCTGGCGAACATGAGTCGTTGTGGTTGAGTGTCAGCCGCGGCGCTTTGTCTGCACCAGGCCTGGTCAACGCAGGAGAGATGGCCATCTTCGAACCTGGCAACGGTGCCGTGACGCTCAAGGCGCTGCAAAAAGATACGGTCTTCGTGATCGGTTCAGCCGTACCTCATCCCTATGATCTGGCGCTGGGAAATTACTCGGTGCACACCAACCCGCAAGCCTTGCGTGCGGGAGAGGTGAAAATTGCCGAGATTGGCGTTCGGTTGCGTGAGTACCTGAAAAAGCCCAACGGGTCAGCCAGCGTACCGGTATTCAAGTAACCTGACCCATGGCAGCGCGCCATTCGAGTCAGGATTGCGCGCAGTCATGGATCATGGGGCGGCTGTGCAACGTCCAGTCGCCGCCCCTAACTTTGCGGCACCACCCGCGCTTCGTTACCGGCACCCTCGACATAAACGTTCATGCCATTTTTCAGCCCCGGGTTGATCGGCTGGGTCACCTGAACCAGTACGCCGCTGTGGGTGCGAACGATGATCTGCTGTGCGTCCACGGGCTGATCATATTTTTTCTTTTCGGCGTAGTTGCCGCCCGCCGCGCCAGCCAGGGCACCGGCGACCATCGCCACATCCCGGCCGGTACCGTGGCCGATCAGGCTTCCCAGGGCCAGACCGCCAATACCCCCCATTATGGCGCCGACACCGCTATCGTGATTGGTCTGCATCTGGGTCTGTGTAATCTGCTCGATTTTCCCCGAACGAATCTCCATCTCGCCAGCGCCTCCGCTCCCGGCGCCAACCGCGGCACAGCCGCCAAGCACAAGACCAAAAAGCGAAATCGTCAGCCAGGAAGCGATAGTTTTCATCGTCAAACTCCATTTTCAGAGGAAGTGGATCATGCAAACGCATCCATTCAAGTTAGACGAAAATGCCTGATTCGCTCGGTTGTTTGGCTGCGCAAAGCGCTTGCCACGAAGGGGCAGTGGTGCAAGCGCCTGGACCGCTCGATCCAATATAGCTTGAACGTAGTCACATATTCCATAAAGGAAGTACAAACTATTTTTATAGTGCGTTTTAATCTATTCAGTATTTTGAATCGATTGGAGCTCTTGTCTGTGAACACTAAGGCGCTTTTACCTTTTGGCTTGGCATTACTGGCTACCTGCTCGACGGCTTTCGCGGGCCCCACTCTGGATCGCGTAACCAGCAGCGGGGAGCTGACCGGCGTCCTGATGGAAAGCTATCCGCCATTCTCCTTTCTCAATGAACAGAACCAGCTGGACGGGTTTGACGTGGATGTCGCCAAGGCCGTTGCGCAACGGCTAGGGGTGAAGCTGAAGCTGCAAACACCGTCCTGGGATGTCATCGCTGCCGGACACTGGAACGGTCGATATGACATCTGCGTCTGCTCGATGACCCCGAGCAAGGCACGGGCCGAAGTGTTCGACTTCCCGGTGGAGTATTACCAGTCACCGGCCGTGATCGTGGTGAATGCCAAAGACCAGAACATTGTCACGGGCAAGGATCTGTCCGGTAAAAAAATCGGTGTGATCAGTGCGTCGACCTATGAAGCCTATTTGAACAAGGATCTGGTGATCGAGGGCGCCGAGGACAAGCCGTTGAGCTATCCATTCGAAAGCGTCCAGGTCGCGCCATACGACAACGAAACCGTGGCCTTCCAGGATCTGGCCTTGGGCACGGGCGTGCGCCTGGATGCCATGGTCACCAACCTCATCACGGCTCGCGAACGCATCGCCCAGGATCCTCGCTTCAAAATTGCCGGCGACGCGCTGTATGCAGAGCCCAACGTGGTAGCGATCGAAAAGGGCGATCCGCAATGGAATGCCAAAGTCACTGAGGTCGTCACCCAGCTCAAGGCCGACGGCACATTAAGCAAGATTTCACAGAAGTGGATCGGTGCCGATATCAGCCAATGACAGCCCTCAATCCACACCCGGCCAAGGCGACTGTCGCCCCCGAAACCGAGGCGCGTCGTTTTAGCCGGCTAGTTGGTTTTCGCACTCGCCTGTATTTGACCTGGGCAGTGCTGTTCGGCCTGTGCGTCATGTTTTTCATGGGCTTCGATCTGAAGTTCTCGATCATTGTGCAGAAGTTGCCCAACCTGGTCGGCCTGCATTTGGGGCCTGACGGTTTCTTGCAGGGCGCCGCGCTGACGCTGTTCTTGTGCTTCTGCTCGATCTGGCTTTCGTTGCTCCTTGGTTTCGTGACGGCGCTGGCGCGCCTGTCTCGCAGCGCAGTGGCTTTCGGCATTGCCAGTTTCTATGCGTCTTTTTTTCGCGGTACTCCACTGCTGATCCAGATCCTGCTGATCTACCTGGGTCTGCCGCAGTTGGGGGTGGTTCCTGGCGCCATCAGCGCGGGGATCATTGCGCTCTCGCTCAATTATGGTGCCTACCTCAGCGAGATTTTTCGTGCCGGCATCATGGCTGTAGCACCCGGGCAGCGCGAAGCGGCGATGGCTCTGGGTCTGGGGCCGGCGGCAACGTTCCTGCACATCGTCCTGCCGCAAGCCATGCGCACGATCATTCCACCGACAACCAGTCAGTTCATTTCAATGCTCAAGGACTCATCGTTGATATCGGTGATGGGCGTCTGGGAAGTGATGTTCCTGGCGCAGTCGTACGGTCGATCCTCTTACCGCTACATCGAAATGCTCACCACCGCAGCCGTTATCTACTGGCTCCTGTCCATCGGACTGGAGTTGATACAGAACCGTCTTGAACGCCACTACGGCAAAGGTTTCAAGCATCAGCGCTGACCCATCCGTTTAATGACTTTTACAGGTACTACGATGTCCGATCCAAAACCTCTGTTGTTTGCGTTATACGAGCAAGCCAGTGTTGGCTGTGGCGGCGCGCCAAGCCTCTGGACGCACCCGGCAGACGAACGACTGAGCATCAACTCGCTGGGCTACTGGTCGAACCTGGCACGCATCGCCGACCAGGCTCATCTCGACATGCTGTTTTTTGGTGATGTGCTGGGTTTCTACGATGTGTTTGGCGGTAATGCCGACGCGGCGATGAAGTGGGCGGTGGAAGCACCGGCCAACGATCCGTTGATGATCATTCCGGCATTGGCTGCGGTGACGGAAAACCTCGCCTTCGGCGTCACTGTCACCACCAGTTATGAACATCCTTTCACCCACGCCCGGCGCTTCAGCACGCTGGATCACCTGACCAATGGCCGGGTCGGGTGGAACATTGTCACCTCCTACCTGACCAGTGCCGCTCGCAACTTCGGCCTGGAGCAGATGATCAAGCACGATGATCGCTATGAACGCGCCGATGAATTTCTCGATGTGGTTTACAAGCTCTGGGAAGGCAGCTGGGCAAATGACGCTGTGGTGGCCGACAAGTCTCGTCGGGTCTTTGCCAAGGGCGATCGCGTGCGATCGATCAATCATGTTGGCGAGCATTACCGGGTGGCCGGGCCGCATTTGACGTCCCCGTCACCGCAACGCACACCGTTGCTGATCCAGGCCGGTTGGTCAGGCCGTGGTCGCGAGTTTGCGGCCAAGCACGCCGAACTGATTTTCATCGCCAAGTCCAACCCGCTGGAGATTCGCCAGGGCCTGGAAGATATATGGACGCAGGCCAGGGCACGGGGGCGTCACGCTGAAGATGTTAAATCACTGACGGTCCTGCGCATCGTCACGGCCAGGACCGAGATCGAAGCCCAACGCAAATATGACGAACTGCAAAGCAACTATCACTTGCAGGCGCAACTGGTGAGTTATGCCGGTGATACCGGTATCGACATCAGCCGCTACGCGGACAGCGATGCGTTGTCGACTCACACCGAAGGCATGACCTCCTATGTGATGCGTCCCGATGGCAGTGGCAAGCCCTTGACCGCCGGTGATGTCAAACAGCGCTTTGCCAACGTCACCCGTGGCAGTGATCTGATTCTGGTGGGAACGCCGCAACAAGTGGCCGATCGGATCGAAGAGCACGCCCGTATTTCCGGCACCAGCGGCTACATGCTCAACCCGCTGATCAGCCCAGGCAGCCTTGAGGACTTCGTTGAGCTGGTCATTCCTGAACTGCAAAAACGTGGCTTGTATCGTACTGAACCCCAGAGCGGTACTTTCCGTTCGCGGTTACGGGACGATGGCGCTAACCATTTACCGGATTCTGCTTACGGCGCCTCATTCCGCTTTGATAAAGGTTTTCAGGACGGGGCATCTTGAAAAAAGGGTCTCCAGGGGCTAATGCCAGTCAGTTAAGCGTTTGAACACCGCAAACCTTGTGGGAGCGAGCTTGCTCGCGATGACGGTTGAACAGTCACACAAGGGGCGCCTGACAGTCCGCCATCGCGAGCAAGCTCGCTCCCACAATGTCCGGGGCTTAACTGACAGGCACTACTCTCCAGGCGCCCCTTTTGTGAGCAAATGATCCTGATCAGAAATATTTGAGCCATCCGATATCGCGACGGCGTGCCTTCAATGCCGCGAACCAGCGCACGGGTAAATACAGGGATAAAGCCAGGAGCGCCGCCGTCAGCCACACAGCCCAGATGCTGTCGTAACCGAAAAAATTGCCTTGGTTCAATCCGAATAACGCCACGCTGACCAGATACAGCGCCTTGAGTACGTAAAGGTGGAGCAAGTAGAAGAACATCGGCGCCGCGCCAAAGACTGCCAATGCATTGACCCACTTGCGTTGTTGAGCCCGTTCCAGGGCACGAAGCAGTAACAGGCCCATGCCCAAGGTCAGCGAAAGGAACAGCAGGGAAGGTGGGTATTTTGTAATGTTGAAGAAACTCATGAGGGTTTGTGTGAGGCCTTCATGGGCGACCCAATGCACCTCGCCATAACCGTTGACTGCTCGCAGTGCGACAAATCCGATCAATGTCCCGGCCCCTGCAACTAGCAGAGCACGTTGACGCTCCGCAGCCAAAACCTGGCCAGCAAACCAAGGGCCAATACTGTATCCAAGAGCGATCACACCGATCCACGGCAGTACAGGATAAGAGGTGCGCAGACGCAAGCCGTCGGAGAATTCGATCCAGCCGCGATCATGCAGAATCGCCCAAGGTATATGCATGGGCGAGCCCGTCGCGAAGTGAACATTATCCAGCAGATTGTGCCCGGCCACGATCACCAGACCCAGGCAGCACAGAATGGGCCTGGGCAACCAGACCAGTCCGGCCAGGGCAATCATGCAGATGCCAATGGCCCAGATCACCTGCATGTAAATTGCCGTAGGCGGGAACTGAAATGTCCAGGCGAAATTCACCAGGGTGAACTCCAGCAGTACCAGAAACAGACCGCGCTTGAATAAAAAGGCTGACACATCGCCATTGCCCTGGTGCTTTGGCCGTACAGGTAAGCGGAAAGTCCAGTGAGCAGTATGAAAACCGGGGCACACAAATGGGCAAGTGTGCGGCTGAAAAATAGCGCCGGCTCAGTGGATTCGATGTCCATCGGGTCTGCTACCTGACGGTGCAAAAAGAATGTTTCGCGCACGTGATCCAACAGCATAAGGAGGATTACCAATCCCCTCAGGGCATCAATGGACAGCAGGCGTTGGTTCAAGCGTGTGATGGGTGGGATGTGAGTAGAAATTGTCATCGAATGTCGCAAGCAGGGAATGGATGGTTCTGCCAGTGGCGACTGACAGGCGCATGCTTGTAAAAGTTATAACATAACGAATTTACCAAAAGCGACCGCCTGATTGCGTGATAGCTGGTCACCACAGGGTACCCGTTGGCGGAACCTTCGCGCGTCGCCTCATCCTGAATCACATCCCGGTGTTCGACCATCACGCTGTCCTCGACACGCAGGATATCGACCACGACCCAGTTCGCCGGCTGGCCGAGGCCAGTGAAGCGACTCTTCTTTTCTGCGCGGCGAAAGCCGTGTTAAAAAATGTTATTGTTAAAAAGCACTTCACATAATCTGATCACTGGTAGATGATCTTCATCAGCCGGTATGACAACCTGATAACACGACAAAAACAGGATTGCCTTGATGTTCGATGAGATCCCGACTCACGTCCTGAACGACAGCGCCCCTCATGTGGTTGATCCGCCCGGTGCTGATCCTGTCTGTCGAAACCGTATCTACAACGCGGCCAATATTTGCGCCTTGCAGGCGTGGAAGCAGTCGCTGCTTTCCTCTGGAGTACCCCATGAATAACAAGAATGTCGGTGTGGTCGGTCTGGGCGCGATGGGGCTGGGCATTGCCCGCTCGTTGTTGCGCAGCGGTTTCAATGTGCATGCCTGTGATGTGCGCACTGCCGTAACAGAGCAGTTCGCTGGGGAGGGCGGTGTGGCTTGCCTGTCACCGTCGCACATGGCCGCTGAGTGTGACGTGATCATTACCGTGGTGGTCAACGCCGAGCAGACCGAGACCGTATTGTTTGGTGAGGGTGGTGCCGTGGCCTCTCTGCGGCCGGGCAGCCTGGTGATCGGCTGCGCCACAGTCGCCCCGACCTACGCGGTGGACCTGGGCCAACGCCTTGCCGCGCTGGGCCTGCTGTATCTGGATGCACCGATTTCCGGTGGCGCCGCCAAGGCTGCCGCTGGCGAGATGACCATGATGACCTCGGGCCCGGCCGACGCCTACGCCAAGGCTGAGTCGATTCTGGCGGGTATGGCTGGCAAGGTGTATCGCCTGGGTGACGTCCATGGCCTCGGGTCGAAGGTCAAGATCATCAACCAGCTTCTGGCGGGTGTACATATTGCCGCTTCTGCCGAAGCCATGGCGTTGGGCCTGCGTGAAGGGGTCGATGCCGATGCGCTGTATGAGGTGATCACCCACAGCGCCGGTAACTCCTGGATGTTCGAAAACCGCGTGCCGCACATACTCAAGGCTGACTACACGCCGTTGTCTGCGGTAGATATTTTCGTCAAGGACCTGGGCCTGGTGCTGGATACCGCCCGGGCCAGCAAATTCCCGCTGCCGCTGTCGGCCACCGCTCACCAGATGTTCATGCAGGCCTCCAGTGCCGGCTTCGGTCGTGAGGACGACTCGGCGGTGATCAAGATTTTCCCGGGCATCGAATTGCCGACTGCCAAGCCTGAGCCTGTTTGAGGAACACCCCATGACTACCTCCACCGCACGCCCGCTATTGGGCTGCATCGCCGACGATTTCACCGGCGCCACGGACCTTGCCAACATGCTGGTGCGCGGCGGTATGCGCACCGTGCAAAGCATTGGCATCCCGAGCGCGGAAGTGGCTGCCGGGCTTGATGCCGATGCGATCGTCATTGCCCTGAAGTCGCGTACCACGCCGGTCGCCGAAGCAGTCGAGCAGTCCCTCGCTGCGATGGCCTGGCTGCGCGAGCAAGGCTGCGAGCAGATCTTTTTCAAATATTGCTCGACGTTCGACTCAACCGCGGCCGGCAATATCGGCCAGGTCAGCGAAGCACTGCTGGCCGCACTGGGTAGCGACTTTACCCTTGCGTGCCCGGCGTTCCCGGAAAATGGCCGGACGATCTTTCGCGGCCATCTGTTTGTGCAGGATCAACTGCTCAGCGAGTCGGGCATGCAAAATCACCCGCTGACGCCAATGACCGATGCCAATCTGGTGCGCGTCCTGCAATCGCAGACCGGTCTTAATGTCGGCCTGTTGCGCTACGACACGATTGCCCGTGGCGCAGAGCAGGTGCGGGCGCGAATCGCCGAGCTGAGGGCTCAAGGTGTCGGCATGGCCATTGCTGATGCCTTGTCGGACAGCGATCTGTACACCCTCGGTGCCGCCTGCGCCGATCTGCCGCTGTTGACGGGTGGTTCGGGGCTGGCCCTGGGCCTACCGGAAAACTTCCGTCGCGCCGGCAAACTGCGCGACCTTGACGCCTCGAAACTTCCGGCGGTGTCCGGCGGGGAAGTGGTGTTGGCCGGCAGTGCTTCGATTGCCACCAATGGACAAGTGGCCGCCTGGCTCGAAGCCGGCCGGCCGGCTTTGCGGATTGATCCGTTGGCCTTGGCGGCGGGGAAACCGGTGGTGGCGCAAGCCTTGGCCTTCGCCCGTGATAACGAGCAAACCGTATTGATCTACGCCACCAGCTCACCGGATGAGGTCAAGTCGGTGCAACAGCAACTGGGCGTCGAGCAGGCTGGCAGTCTGGTGGAAAACGCCTTTGGCGAAATTGCCCAGGGTCTGCGCCAGAGCGGCGTGCGCCGTTTCGTGATCGCCGGCGGAGAAACCTCGGGCGCTGTGGTTCAGGCGCTGGGCGTGCAGTTGCTGCAGATCGGCGCGCAGATCGATCCGGGTGTACCGGCGACCGTCAGCAGTACCGACGAACCTTTGGCGCTGGCACTCAAATCGGGCAACTTCGGTGGCCGGGATTTCTTCAGTAAAGCCTTGAACCAACTCGCCCAGGCCGGGGGTGCACAATGAGCTGCGCAATGAGCAACGAGAACGCCCTGCGCGAAGAAATCTGTGAGGTTGGCCACAGCCTATACCAGCGCGGATACACCGTTGGCAGCGCCGGCAATATCAGCGCGCGCCTGGATGACGGCTGGTTGATCACGCCGACGGACGTCTGCCTCGGGCGCCTCGATCCGGCGACCATCGCCAAAGTCAATCTGGCCGGCGAATGGGTGTCCGGTGACAAGCCTTCGAAGACCCTGGCGTTGCATCGCCAGGTCTATGACCGCAACCCGAATGTCGGCGGCGTGGTGCATACCCACTCCACCCATCTGGTGGCGTTGACGCTCGCAGGTGTCTGGCAGGCGAACGACATTTTGCCGCCGCTGACGCCATATCAGGTCATGAAAGTCGGACATATCCCGTTGATTGCCTACCAACGACCCGGTTCACCGAAGGTTGCCGAACAGGTCGCGCAACTGGCCAACAGTGTTCGCGGCGTGATGCTCGAACGGCTGGGCCCGGTGGTCTGGGAGAGTTCGGTCTCCAGGGCCAGCTACGCCCTGGAAGAGCTCGAGGAAACCGCGCGACTCTGGCTGATGAGCAATCCCAAGCCTGAACCGCTGGATCAGGCGGCGCTGGACGAGCTGCGAGAGACATTCGGTGCGCACTGGTAGTGCGCTGAATTCTTTTAAAACGATAGAACACGATAGAACATGACAGATAGATAACGCAGGCCCTGTCCGGGAGACGCTCAGCGACTCTCGATGGCCCCGGCTTGCCAAAAAAATACAATAACAAGAGGAACTCCAGGCATGACTCGCCTTCACTGTGGCATTTTCAGAAGAATCCTTTCGTTCACCCGGTGTGGAGGGCTTCTGAAATGAGCCCGTTAATCCTGATGATTACTGCCGGGGCAGGCATCGCGCTGTTGTTATTCCTGGTGCTCAAGTACAAGTTCCAGCCCTTCGTGGCCTTGATGCTGGTGAGCATTCTGGTGGCGCTGGTGGCCGGGGTGAAACCGGCCGACCTGGTGGCGACCATCGAAGGCGGCATGGGCAAGACCCTGGGCCATATCGCGATCATCATTGCCCTGGGCGCGATGATCGGGCGGATCATCGAGCTCTCCGGCGGTGCCGAGGCGCTGGCCAAGACGCTGATCACCCGTTTCGGCAACCGGCGTACGCCCCTGGCGTTGACGATTGCCGGCTTCATGGTCGGGGTGCCGGTATTCTTCGAGGTTGGCGTGATCATCCTCATGCCGCTGGCCTATGGTATTGCCCGGCGTGCGCGCAAGCCGCTGTTGGTGTTTGCGTTGCCGATGTGTGCGGCGTTGTTGACCGTACACGCCTTTCTGCCGCCGCACCCGGGTGCAGTGGCCGCTGCCAGCCAATTGGGCGCGGACCTGGGCCGCGTGCTGATGTTCGGTCTGCCGCTCACCGCGTTCCTTTGCTATGTCGGCTACCGCGTGGCCGGGCGCATGACCCGTCGGGCGTACCCGATGACCGACGATATTCGTGCCGAGGTCTATGGCCCGCATGTCACCAACGAAGATCTGGCCGCCTGGTCCAATGGCAACGACAAGAGCACTGAGCGAGCGGCTGAAGCCGTATCACACATGGGCCTGGAAGAGTCGACCAGCAGCATCGTTTCCAAATTGCCGCCGGCCCCCGCACCGGGCTTTGGCCTGATCGTCAGCCTGATCGTGCTACCGATCATTCTGATTCTGCTGGGGACTCTGTCTACCTCGTTGCTGCCTGCCGAATCGACTCTGCGCGGCATCATGACCGTGGTCGGTGCGCCGCTGGTGGCGCTGCTGATCGACACCTTGCTGTGTGCCTGGCTGCTGGGTTCGCGTCGGGGCTGGAGCCGCACTCAGGTGTCCGACGTGATCGGTTCGGCTTTGCCCGGTGTGGCCATGGTGATTCTGATTGCCGGTGCCGGCGGTGTGTTCGGCAAGGTGCTGGTGGACACCGGAATCGGTGCCGTGGTCTCCGACATGCTGCGCACCACCGGTCTGCCGGTGCTGGCCCTGGGCTTTCTGCTGACCATGCTGTTGCGCGCGGTGCAGGGCTCGACCACGGTGGCGCTGGTGACCACTGCCGGCATCATCAGCCCGCTGATTGCAACCCTCAATCTCACCCCGAACCACATGGCCCTGCTATGCCTGGCCATGGGCGGCGGCGGGCTGGCCATGTCCCATATCAATGACGCCGGTTACTGGATCTTCACCAAACTGTCAGGCCTGAACGTGGCCGACGGTCTGCGCACCTGGACGGTGATGACCACTTTGCTCGGCACCTTGGGTTTCTGTATTACCCTGCTGATCTGGCCCTTTGTCTAACCCTTTATCTCAGGAGCTACCATGCCTCGTTTTGCAGCCAACCTCAGCATGCTTTACCCGGAACATGAGTTTCTGGATCGCTTCGCCGCCGCTGCCTCTGACGGTTTCGAAGCGGTGGAATATCTGTTTCCCTACGACTACCGCGCTGAAGAGCTCAAGCAACGCTTGAGCGACAACGGCCTGGTGCAGGCACTGTTCAACGCGCCGCCCGGTGATTGGGCTGCGGGGGAGCGGGGCACGGTGTCGTTGCCGGGCCGGGAGAGTGAGTTTCGTAGCGGTTTTGATCGTGCCCTGGAGTACGCCGGTGTGCTGGGCAATTCACGCATCCATGTGATGGCCGGGCTGTTGCCGTCGGAAAGCGACCGCCCGCGGCATCACGGCGTATACCTGGAAAACCTCGCCTACGCCACCGCCCAGGCGGCCAAGGCAGGCGTCACAGTATTGCTCGAGCCGATCAATACGCGGGACATGCCAGGCTTTTTCCTCAACCGCCAGGACCAGGCCCAGGCCATCTGCAAGGAAGTGGGCGCCAGTAACCTGAAGGTTCAGTTCGATTGCTACCACTGCCAAATCGTCGAGGGCGACCTGGCGACTAAACTGCGTCGGGACTTCGATGGTATCGGCCATATCCAGATCGCCGGCGTGCCCGACCGGCATGAACCGGACTTGGGGGAAGTCAATTATCCCTATCTGTTCGAGCTGATCGACCAGTTGGGTTATGACGGCTGGGTAGGGTGCGAATATCGGCCGCGAGGCAATACGTCTGCCGGTTTGCAGTGGTTGCGCGACTGGAAGGCGCGCCAGGCGCTATAGAGGAGGGCGGCGACGGGCTCCGCTGGATGCAGGAGCCCGTTGTTTCACGCCGGTGTATTGTCAGCCGGCAGCAACAGTTCGACACCCTGCTTGCGGATGCCATCGGCCGCGGCATGGGTCAATGCGTCGTCGCTGAGGATGATGTCGAACTGCTCGAGCCCGGCAATCCTGTACATGCTGAAGGTGCCGTATTTCGAACTGCTGGCCACCAGCACCACTTGCGCAGCCGATTGCATCGCGGCTTGTTTGACCTCGACCTTCAGCGCAGAAGGCGTGGTGAGGCCGCGACGCAAATCCCATGAGCTGGTCGATATGAACGCAATATCGGTGACCACCTGACGCAAGGTGGCAACCGCCAAGCCGCCCACGCACGATTGATTGGAGTGATCCAGTTGCCCGCCGGTATGAATCACCGTGACATGGGGGGCTTCGATCAGTGCCTGGACAATGCCGAAGTCATTAGTCACCACGGTCATGCCGGACAGCGCTTTGATATAGGGGACGATTTCCAGCGTGCTGGTTCCCGCATCCAGGTAAATCGTCATGTCGGCATGCAGCAGCCGGGCAGCGAGCCTGGCCATGGCCTGCTTCTGCGGCAACTCGACCACCGCCTTGGTCTGATGGCTGGGCTCACTGTGCATCTGGCTGGCAATCCGCACCCCACCCGTTACCGAGTAAGCACGACCTTCCTGCTCCAGCAAGGCAATGTCGCGGCGTATGGTCATGTGCGAACAGTCGAACATTTCCATCAATTGATGAACGCTCAGCACCTGATGCTTGCGCAACTGTCGCAGCATCAATTCACGGCGCTGTTCAGGGATCATCGGTGCGCCGCTTTCGGCGGCGATGTCCTTTTGACTAGGCATTCGGGCTCCAGAATGAAGAAATCCGCGGACAAGGAAGGCGGGGAACCATAGTAGCGAATCTGCGGCTGGATCAGTAGCGGGAGGAGATGTCGAGCACATTCTTCTTTCGCTCGATCGGACTGGGGCTGGAGGATATCGCCATTGCCAATGAGCTTTATCAGTTGCATATGAAGAGCAACTGAGTAGAGGTTCAGAAGTCGTTCTGTCTATTTCAGCGTAATAATAAGGTTCTTCACGGAATTCCGGGGAACACCGATACCTGTAGAAGCTGCGGTGCGGCGATCCGACTTGCCAGCGATGGCAACTGACGGCCGAGCATTTTCTTCCTAGTGTACATATCCATTGTTGCGGTTACGGCCACTATTGGTTCCGCCCTTACGGCGGGTCACTTGGAAAAGCCCCAAGTAACCAAGGGCTCTTGCCCCTGACGTTCGGTGCCTCGCCCAGGCTCGGCATGCCCTCGCTCCGGTCCTGCTCCGTGGGCCCGCCGCGATCGGCCATCCATGGCCGTGCGCGGCTAACCCGGCATCCATGCCGGGTTGCCCA